>CALWJF010000053.1 GCA_944380935.1 uncultured Clostridia bacterium | reverse complement strand
AAACATAATCCAAAGCGTTACACACGCCGTATGCTTCATCCGGTCGCCCGCCAATACAATATCCAGGACACGCACATTCGAACGGCGACGAATCATACGCAAAGATGCGCGTACCATGCCGCCATGGAATAACAAGGCTGCTCCCATAACCAAGATTCCGACACCCAAAAATAATACCGCCACTAACATAACAAGGGTTCGATAATAAGAAGGGATTGGCAATGGGCTAGAAAACGTTGCATATACAGAAGCAATCCAAACCCATAGAAGTCCTGCTCCCGAAGTTAAAAACAACGCTGCTAAAATCGAGCCAAAACCTGCCGCATCCGCGATCGAGCGCTTACGTAGAAGTGCCTTTGCCTTTTCTTTAGCGGAAACAACATTCATCATATTAATAATCTCCTTTATTTTTGATCTATTCCTAGTATATCGGCTTTAACACAGAAAAAACAGACGCAAAAATGACATAAAAAGCTTTAATTATGACATAAAGAAGATTAGATAGAAATTTGCGTGGAACTGATATAGGTTTTTCCCTGATAAAAACAGGCTGCCGAAATGTTTAAGGTAATATTTTCCAATCCATATACATCAATAAAGATTCCTCCGTTTTCCCAAGCTCCCCAACCATGGGAATCCGGCAATCCCTTAATTGACCATTCAATACTATTGGGATCTAATTGCGGAATTGTAGTATCATAAAACACGAGGACAGGAGAACCGCTTTCATCGCGTTTTGCATAAATCTGGAAAACATAGTCCTTTGAATCATATTCTGCTTTTGGGATAGTTACAAAAACTGTTTTTTCATAGGTTTTTCCGTCGTCATGGTAAACTGCCATAACGGCAAACGCCTGCTCATACTCCCCGGCATTAGCGTAAACATGGAAGCTCCCGTAGTTCTGATCGACATAATAATCCAGATCCTGCGGTCCGCCAATAACCTGCCATTCCACTTTATCAAGTCGTAATCCGGGAATATCCGTTAAAATATTAAAAACCCAATACGTAGGTTCCTGCGCATAATACTCAATATCAAAAACATACTGTCTGGTTTCCACTGATAGGGTAATGGAATCTTGATAGGAAATGCCATTGTAAACCATTGTAGCAACGATGGTGATTTTTCCGCTTTCCAACACTACAAGTTCCTGATTTTCATTGAAATACCCCATAGATGGGTCTGTAACACTCCAGGTATATTCCTGATCTGCCGGCTGTGTTGTTGCTTGCAGGATTTGCACTCCATTTGTTTCCGTATGCGCAATTGTAATCGTCGGCGTCTTCACGTTTACAGAGAACTCGACGCTTAAATTTTCATAACTGACGACTACCGTACATGTACCGGACTTGGAAAGATCCGCCTTCGATGTATAACCATTCGAAATTTCTTTTACGCTTCCGTCTGTACCCGTATACCGAAGCTTCAATCCTTTCAAGTTAAGCGAATCGCCAATAAAATACTCTGTTTTGTCAGGCATAGCTGCAATGGACAGCGATGTTTTTTCGTATACTTCAAAAGTAAGAGAAGCCGTCATCCCCCCATATTGAACTGTAACCGTACGGTTATTTTGTGTCAAGGCAGCAAAAGGCGCAGAATATCCGGAAGTAATTTTTATTGTTTTTCCGCTACGATAGGTTGCGGTTAACTGCATACCGGTATAATCCGGCTTTTCCCCGCTTTCATAACGCATTTTCGTTGGTTTTTGTGTGATCTCCAGCTTGGTCATACTGTCTTTACCGGCACTGACAACCAGTGTGACCGTACTTCCTTCCAGAATATGATAATGGGTATCATCTAAATTACCCGTAAACTCTATACGGATTATATGATCCTCCGGTACAGTTTCGCTATACTCCCGTATAACCTGATAAGCGATTTTTTGATCCTGCAGGATTCTTTCGCCATTAGCACGCTGCTCATTTAAATCGCTCCGAAGGATATCTATATAACGGACATCTTCTTCTACCGTAATCGAAAATTGATATACATGATCCTGCCACGTTGCAGTTACAACTGCAAAACCACTTTCCAAGGCTGTAATCTGCCCATTTTCCTCAACCTGCAAAATCTGCGGTGAATTCGTACGCCATACAAGTTGCTGCAAAATCTCTGCATCCAGACGATCTTCCTCGGGAATAAACTGTGTACCCACACATACTTCGCCTTTGGTCAATACTCTCGAATACCGCAGTAAAGATCCGTCACGTTCCAATACTGTAACCTTACAAAATGCCAAACGGCTGTCCGCAGCAAGGATAATCGTCGCACTCCCATACCGATGCGGCATAAGCTTTCCCGCTTGATCGACCGAAACAATGCTCTCATTGCTCGACGCCCAGAAAAGCTCAGCACTTCCATCATAAGTAAATTCAAGCGTTACCGTCTCATCGGTATAGAGTGTCAGCTCGCTTTGGGAGAACATCGGAACCGCTTCCTCCAAATTTTCAGCGGGCGGATTCGCACAATTTACTTCCAATCCAACCACGCTTCCGAAATCCACTTGCGTATCTGGTTCCAAATCCTGCGAAGCAACCAGATTTTCAGCCAGTTCGGGATTCTGGATATAGGTGATTGACCAGCTTAAACCGCGGCGTATCAGTGCTTGCTTTGCCTCATCGAGCGGGAGATACTGTACATCCGGAACAAAAGTCCGTTCAATACCCAAACTAACCGCCACATGGACAGCCTCACCCACATTTACATGGGTCCCTGGCTTTGGATCTTGTAAAACTACTGAATTTACGGGTGCCGTTTCGGAATAAATTACAGCGGATTTTACAAGGAAAATCCCATGCGCAAGCAGTTCATTCCGAAGCGTATCAAAATCTTTCCCAACCAGATCCTCCAATGTAATCCCCGTTGTTTCCACAGGTCCTTCCGTAGTTGCGGAATCTATATGTGACTGTGGCGCAATGGCAACCACCAACTTTTGTGGTACATCAAAATCCGTACGCGTATTCGGTGCAGTTTCTTGGGAAATAACCGTTCCCGGCATCAGGTCAGAGGTTTCTTGTGTTTCGATTTCTATCAAATCAAGATTAAATCCTGCATATTCTAATTGCTGCAGCGCATTCTCTAACAGCATATCCGTTATATCCGGCATATATACCGGTTGTTTTCCTTTACTCACTTCTGCCCCAATGGTACTGCCGATATCTACAGATATACCGCTTTCCGGATCCTGTGACATGATTTGCCCTTTTAGGACAAAACCTGTATCCACAAGCGCTTCATCATAATACCGTCCACCGGTAACCAAAAGTGCAAGCTGATTTTGTCGAAGCGTTTTAGAAGCTTCTTCTATTTGTTGCCCAATAATATCCGGAACCGAAATTCCATCCGTTATTGCCTCTGGTTCCTCGGCGCCGAGATGAATGGCAATGCCAATAAGAGCAGCAATCATTACACATCCGGCGGCAATACTTGCAATAATAGCAGCAAGAGAAAATTTGCGGCGCTTTTTCGCAACAAAAGCCGGCTGATACCCAAGCAACATGGCAATAAAATGGTCCAGATCCTGCGGACGAGCGTCTGGCTGTACGTTCAAGGCGGACATAATTGCACGATCAACCCGGGTAGAGATATTCGCACCCAATTGTGCAGGGCTTTTGAGTGTGTCTTTATGCATCCGTTCCAGCGATTCCTCCGGAACTTTACCTGTAAGAGCATAGTACATCGTTGCACCGACGGCATATACATCCGTCCAGGCGCCTTGCGTACCATGTGTCTGATATTGTTCTATTGGGGTAAATCCCTGTTTTACAATAACGGAGAGTGTTTGTGATGCTTCCATAACTGCATAACGAGCCGATCCAAAGTCCAGTAGCTTGACCGTACCATCAGGCAGATACATCAAATTGTCCGGAGCGATATCCCGATGGATGTAACCATCTTGATGTAAAAATTTTAAAGTTAACATAACCGGCATTATACATGCCAGAAGCATCTTTTCATCCATCACGCCAAATTTTGAAATCTGCTGTTTTAACGTAATACCCTCAAGATACTCCATTACAATATAAGCAGTACCATTTGCTTCAAATACATCATAAATTGAAACGATTCCACTATGACCACTAAAATGCATTAGCAATCGTGCTTCCTCCAAAAACCGTTTCAGCCCATTGCGGAATATTTCTTCCTTTTCCCCGGAAAAAACCGATAACTCTGTATGCCCAGGCATACGGGTGGCAAGATTGCTCGGGAAGTACTCTTTAATCGCAACCTTGCGTTGCAGTTGATCATCCCATCCTATATAAGTAATGCCGAAGCCTCCTGCACCCAGCACACGGCCAAGCTCATACCGGCCAAGCTTTGTACCGGGGGGCAAATACTTCTCATTTTGCTCATCAGCTTTACGAACATAACCGCAATGCGGACAAGGCGATTGCGCTTCGTGAATCGGCTCCATGCAATTCTCGCATCTCATACGCTTACCCTCTTTTTCTCAGTTATTGTACCGTATAATATAGACGCTCTGCCGCTTCTATTGGCTCGGCAAGCAATTCCTGAATCCGTGGATATGTAGTAAAATATGCTTCGCGCGCAACTCGCTCTGCGGGAACCAGCCCATCATGTTCCAAAAACAAAATACGTTGCGCACGTTCGCTTGCCAAATACAGCAGTAGACGCAAAGCGGCAAGCTCCTGCTCATCGGAAAGGCCATCGGATATACACAATGCAACTGCCTGAACCTGCGCTTTGGGATCTTCTTGCAGCGCATAAACACCATTAAGGGCACTTTGAACCCTTCGGTATTCATCTATGCTGCCGCGATACATATATGCTGCATGGGCATAGTCAAGAAATTCTTCAAAACTTTCCGTAATATTCGACTCCAAAGGGACAGCATCTTGAATGGATTGCGCCGTCATCCCATGTGCGGCAGCTTTTGCTTCGTGAATATAAAGTACAGTTGTATCATACGCAACTACCTGTTCGTAAAGTGCGCCATCAGGCAACAATCTCCGAATTTCTGTCAGCGCAATACATCCGGTATGATTTTCATCAGCAGGAAAGAGCGCAGGCTGTGCTGCGCCGGCATTTCTGACAAATCGCAGCGTCACCATTGGATACAGTGTAGCAAAATCTTTCTGTAACGCATCAAGTCCATCCGATTCTGCAAACCATTCACCTGGAAGCTCTATAATCAACGAACAGGGAGAAAGATTTACAGAATAGAGAGTCTGTGAACGAAAAAACGCTGCAATGCTGCCTATTACGATTAGGGCAACCAGGGAAACGACTCCAGTAATGCAGAAAATACGACGATTCCGCTGGCTTTTTGCCACCTGCTGAACATCTGCAACGCGTCTCCTCTGGGTTAATACTTCTAATACCGCTTCTGCACTGCGTAAGCGCAGATGAGGATCCAGTGCCAGGCAGCGCTGCATCAATAGCGTGAGATATTCTGGTACATAAGCCCGCATTTCCGAAGGAAGCATCAATTCCATTTCTGTTTTACGCTGACGATCCGGTGCCGGCGCAGGGTAACTGCCGGTCACCATGCGGTACATTGTTGCACCTAATGCATATATATCTGTCCACGGCCCCTGCCGCCCATTTCTACGATATTGTTCCGGCGGTGTACAACCCGCTTTTACAATCACGGAATGTTGCGCATCCTCAACGGCTTCACGTGCCGCACCAAAATCAATCAAGCGAATACCGCCATCGTCTAAAAGAATAATATTATCCGGAGAAATGTCACGATGGAGCATTCGATTGGAATGGATATATACCAAACCTTCGGTTACCGCCTGTACAATACGTGCAACATCTTCCATATCTTGCATACGCGCGCCAGGCAATGTGCGTAAATAATCAGTTAAAGTTGTCCCACGCAAATATTCCATAATCATATATGCTGTTGCATTTTGTTCGCAGTAGTCATATACATCTACTATATTGTGCCGACCTTTCAACTGAGCGGTACGCGCTGCCTCTCGCTTGAATTGCAGCAAACCTTGATCAAAATGGTTTTGGCTCTCCTTGCTCCGACAAATCACGGTTGTATAATCCTGCCCTGAACGTTCTGCATATGACTGCGGAAAATATTCTTTAATTGCAACCTGTGCTTGCAAAACGCAATCATAAGCAACATACGTAATTGCGAAACCACCTATACCTAACACATCACAAATTTGGTATCGATTTGCAATAAGCGCACCTGATCGAAGAGTAAATAACTCAGTTTCCTGTGTCATAGAAACTCCTTTCTACCCATATTTGGTAGATGCAAGGAACGGGAATTATATATATATAATCTTTATTAATATATATATAATATATTTTAAATATATCAACATATACACGATTTGTCAATAAAAATTCGAAATTTGTAAAAATTAATCATATTTTACATCTGTTTTTTGAGTGTTACAAAATAACCTATGTTAAGATTCTTTTCCATACGGATAGCTTGGATTTATTATTACAAAATAAAAATTCCGGAGTACAGCTGTACTCCGGAATTTATCCCGTTTTCTAAATTATTTTACATTCTTTTTCTCAATCGATCAAAAAACAGCAGCAATTCTATGTCGTATGGAAAAGCCATTCAACTTTGATTAGATGTAAACGCTTATCTGAAACCCAACAATACAAAGGATAAAATAAGCACTATAGGTATCCAAATGTTATAAACAAAAAGAAAGATCAGACAAAGAGTTCAAATTACAATACTGCTTCGGCTAAATAAAAGTTGTATTTATACCCATAGACGCAAGGAAAAACACAAAAAAGCCACGAACGCGACTTACGCGCCGAGACTCACAACTGGAGCGGGTGAAGGGAATCGAACCCTCGTATTCAGCTTGGGAAGCTGATGTTCTGCCATTGAACTACACCCGCACATCACTTACTTTTATAGTATACCCCAAATCCAATTGAAAATCAAGTGTTTTTTTCCAGCAAAAAGGTTTTTTCTCCCGGTGATGTATGATTTCCCTAAAATTGCAAATACTAGAAACGAAAGGAGTTAAAATTACTATGAAAGTTTCCGATCTCATGAATACGCAAGCAATAACCCTTACACCCGATTGCCCAGTTACAGAAGCTTCTCGAATTTTAGGAAAAAACGATATTGGTTCCGCACCTGTATGTGGAGCAGATGGCATTGTAATTGGAATGTTGACCGATCGAGATATTGTCACCCGCTGTGTTGCAACCCGAAGTGATCCTTCCAAAACCACCGTTCGTGAAGTCATGACACGCGGCGTAGTATCTGTGCATCCAGATGAAGATATACGGAATGCAGCACGTATTATGGCTGGGGAGCAGGTACGCCGCCTTCCGGTTATAAACGGCGGACACATTGTCGGCGTGATTTCTTTAGCCGATATCGTACACAGTGATCTATATAAGATGGAAGCGTCACAAACTTTAACAGGAATTACAGAGCCGGAACACGGATTTTAAGATGAATATAAAAATTACATCTATCCTCCCGCGTACTGCAAAATAAAACAGATGTTTGCGATATCTGATGATTGATCAGATATCGCTTTTTTATAAATTTTTGAAAAAATTTTAAGGTTTTCATCGTATTATAATTGTAGCTACAAAAGGAGGGTTGCCAGTGGACAATATTACGCATGCCGTCCGTACCCACAGTCGCATGCTTCTGCGGCTTGCTTATTCTCGTACAGGCAATACTGCCGATGCGGAGGATATTGTTCAGGAAGCATTTATACGTATGTTTAAAAGTGGAGTGAATTTTGCAAACGATGACCATGTACGTGCCTGGCTTATACGTACTACACTTAATCTTACCTGTGATCACGCTCGTCGCCATGCTCGAGCTCCAGTTTCGCTTGAGGTATTACCCGATGCAGCTACATACGATACACAAAGCGATTTACTTGATGCTGTACGTGCGCTCCCATCAAAATATGCAGTGGTTTTGCATCTTTATTATTATGAGGGCTTTTCACCAGAGCAAATCGCCAGTATTCTACACATCCGTCCAGCTACAGCGGGCACACGTCTTGCACGGGCTCGAAAAAAACTAAAGGAAAGGTTAGAAGAAGAATTATGAACTTATACAAAAAAAATCTTGATCATATCCATTTTTCTCCCGATTTTGAAGAGAAAACCATTTCGCGAATTTTACAGCAGCAACCGTATATATCAACTAAACCAACAAAACGCGCAAAAGTTTTAGCCGCTTCTATAACAGCCTTTATTTTACTCACAGCAAGTGTTTTCGCTGGACGAAATCTATTAAGCGGCTCACAGATAGCAGCTTTTTTAGGCAATGAAAAATTAGAAAATGCTCTTTTGTCGGAGAATTTTGCTCCTCAAAGTGTCATGAGCGGAGATTATAGAATCACCCTCCAAGGTTTTATTACCGACAATCATCATCGTAGTTTTGCCCTTCTCTCTGTTGCACGTATTGATGGAAATGAAATTACTATTGATAGCGAAATTTATAGAAATTTTACCTCTTCTTTTTATATACAGGATATCTCCCCTATCGATTTTAACATTTTCACACAATCTGGTAATAGCTCTTATTTTATAGAAGATGGCGTTTATTATTGTCTTATATCAATGAACGGGATACATTCGTACTTAGGCTCTGGAAAAAACATCTACATCGCTGCTTATGAAGGTTTAGCCCCTCCTATTATTATGGAAGCAGACGGAAGTATACGATTTTCCGAGAATTTTAACGGAGTTGGGGCAATTTTTACTATAAAATCTTAAATACTTACCATGGTTAATTTGAGTGGATAACCATAATACCGTAACATTAAAAGAGCTTATTGCATAGGCAATAAGCTCTTTTTTTCAAATAAAATATCGAACTTAAAAAGTTAAAAATCCATGCCTGACGGCTCAACGTCATCACAACAATGTTTTCTACAGTTCACGCAACGCATCAATTAATGCCGTTTTATCTGCTGCCTGCTGGTCCTTCTTTTTTACTACACGTGCCGGTACTCCCGCAACAACCATCCCAGGTTCTACATCGCGAATTACGACCGCTCCTGCGGCGACTACAGCTCCTCGTCCTATCCGTACACCCTCAATAATAACCGCATTCGCCCCGATCAACACATCATCTTCAATAATTACCGGCGTCGCACTCGCAGGTTCAATCACACCGGCAAGTACAGCGCCAGCGCCAACATGACAGTGCTTTCCAACCGTTGCACGGCCCCCGAGCACAGCACCCATATCAATCATTGTACCTTCACCGATTTCAGCGCCAATATTGATAATCGCACCCATCATAATAACAGCGCCGTCTCCAATAGAAACCTGTTCCCGTATAACCGCACCTGGTTCAATACGGGCATTAATGTTTTTCAGATCCAAAAGCGGGATAGCGCTATTGCGGCAATCATTTTCAATTACAATATCTTTAATCTTGGATGCATTTGCTTCCAGAATCGGAGCAATATTACGCCAGTCTCCAAAAACAATTTTACAACCTTCTCCCGCCGCAAATACTTTTGCTTCCGGGAAAGCGACCGGGGCAGATTCCCATATGTAAAGCTTGACCGGCGTTTTTTTCTCTGAAGTTCGGATATATTCAATAATTTCCTGTGCGTTCATCCTCTAAATTTTCCTCCTTATAATTCTCGAGCTGCAATATCCTCATAAGTCTCACGACGCACTGCCACATAAGAACGGGAGCCATCCAACATGACAATCGGCGGACGCGGAACATTATTATAATTTGACGCCATAGAATAATTATACGCTCCCGTTGTCAATACCGCAACCAAATCTCCACGTGAAAGACGCGGCATCGGTACATTCTCCTGAATCATATCACCTGATTCGCAACAATGGCCTCCTATCGTACAAACAAGATCCCGCGGCATATTAAGTTTTTCCGGTGTCAGAACTGTATACGCCGCGCCATACAGCGCATAACGTGGATTATCTGCCATACCACCGTCGACACACAGATAATTTTTTGAACCCGGAATTGCTTTTACCGCTTCAACGGTATATACCGTTAATCCTGCATCTGCTACTATACTGCGGCCGGGCTCCATAAGGATCATCGGCACTTGCAACTTATCTTGTGCGCACCGCCGGCGGATATATCCGGCAACCTTGGATATCTCCCAGGCAATATCCAAATATGGATCTGATTCCACATAACGCACACCGTAACCTCCACCGAGATTCAGCATCTGCGGTACAAAACCAAGTTTATCACGCATCGAACCAATAAAAGCAAGCATGGCGTCGGCTGTATCACGAAACACCTGGCTTTCAAATACCTGCGATCCAACATGGGCATGATAGCCGCAAACCTGAATTTCCGGGAGAGATAACGCCAAACGTAAAAAGGCTTCTGCCTGTCCGGTTTCAATAGGAACCCCAAATTTAGAATCCAGCTGCCCTGTAGCCACCGCCTCAAACGTATGCGGATCAATTCCCGGCGTCAAACGAAGTAAAATCTTCTGACGTACGCCTTTTTCCCCGGCAATTCGCGCAAGCGCTAAAAGCTCATCTTCCCCATCTACAATAAAATAACCAACGCCATTTTCAACGCCGTAACCAATCTCTTCGTCAGATTTCGAACAGCCATGGAAGAATATATTTTCCATATTAACACCTGCAAGCTTTGCCATATACAATTCACCGGCAGAAACTACATCGACACCCAAACCTTCTTGTGCAACAATAGCCAATACATGCTTAATGCAAAGCGCTTTGGAAGCAAATATCGGCAGTGCCCTTTCGAAACCGACATTCATTGCATGTTTATACACACGGCAATTTCTGCGAATCCGCTCTGCATCCAGAAAATACACAGGAGTTCCATATTCACGGGCCAAGACACTGACATCTTGCCCCGCAAACTGAAGTCTTCCTTCACGGTTTTGAATATTTTCACAAATCATAATCTTCCTCAAAACTTTGCATCCATCCTGCATTCTGTAAACGGGTTTATAACCTGGGAAATTTTTGGACAATTCTATCCGTGCAGTCTGTCATGCAAAAAATCACAGTCGAAACAGCGACTATATTTATCATATCATCCATTTGCATATCTTTCAATATCTTGTATAACAAAAAAAAATGCAGATACATCCAAGATCCCTAAATAAATTGACAACAACCTTTAGCTATGCTACACTGAAACCACATATAATCTATAGCCGGAGGCTTATCATGCAGATTTTCGAGGACCGGCGTGCCTTGCACGCCATCGCCGAACTCGACCTCAATCTTCCCGAAACGATGGCTTATCTCCGTACCGCGCTTACACCGCTGCCATGCCGCATCTTCTCTCCAATCCCAAGTTCGCTATGTGCTTTTTTCGATTTTGGATGCAAGGATACAATCGCTTTTCGTAGTGATGCCGACGCGCTGCCCATCCAAGAGCACACCGGCCTTCCATTTGCCTCGAAGCATATAGGATGCATGCATGCTTGCGGACATGACGGGCATATGGCAATGCTGTTAGAACTGGCTCGCCGTATCAGCTTTCGCAAATCCATGGCTCACAACATCCTGTTACTATTTCAGCCTGCCGAAGAAACAATCGGCGGTGCAAAGCTGATTTGTGACAGCGGCGTATTTGCGAAATATAACGTCCGATCTATTTTTGGCATGCATCTATGGCCAGGACTTGCACAGGGAAAGATTGTTTCTCGGAAAAACGAAATGATGAGCCGTTCCTGTGAAGTTACTGTCCGTATTAAAGGTCGTTCCAGTCATATTGCACAACGTGAGGCAGGTATTGATGCTTTAGCTGCCGGTATCGATTTTTATCAGCGTGCCCGAGAACTTGAAAGTAATTTCCCACCATCCGTCTTTCGTCTGCTCAACTTTGGCCGTATGGAAAGCGGAGAAGTCCGCAATGCCGTTAGTGGAAATACTGCATTCTACGGTACTTTACGCGCTTTTCAAGACCATGTGTATTTTTCTTTACGCCAAGGTATCCAAATCGCCGCTTCACAGACTGATACCATGTTTGGTACGCAAAGTGAAGTTCATTTCAGCGATGGATATCCTGCGGTAATCAACCCGCCGTCTCTTTATAATGCCGCAGCACAAGCGGTGGATTTTTCTGATTTGGAAAAGCCGGTCATGATTAGCGAAGATTTTTCCTGGTATCAACAAATAATTCCCGGCCTTTTTTTCTTTTTGGGAATTGGAAATACCCCCGCTCTGCATGCCAATACTTTCGATTTTCCAGAAGAAGTTTTAATTAAAGGTGCTGCGTTCTGGGAAAAGCTAGCAGAAAACTTTCAAATATCCGCCATGCAGTAAATTGACAGAAAGGTGATCCATATGCTGCCTTCTTTGAACCAAAATCTTTCCTCCCTCCGACCAAGTGGTATCCGTCGGTTTACTGCACTTGCCCGCGCAACTCCAGACTGTTCCATGTTAACGATCGGAGAACCTGACTTTGATACCCCTGTTCCCATCCGTGCCGCCTGTGTGGAAGCATTGGAAAAAGGCGCAACGCACTATCCTCCCAATAATGGCGATTTAGAATTGCGTACGGCAATTTGTGCATTTGAATCGCAACATCATCGCCTTTCTTACAATCCGGACGAAGTTATTGTAACGAACGGTGCCAATGAAGCGTTGTTTATTGCATTAGGAGGAATCTTAAATCCTGGAGACGAAGTGATCATTCCTACTCCTGCTTTCTCCCTGTATGAATCTATTGTCCGATTCTTCGGTGCAGTTCCTATATTTCTGGATACAACGCAGACAGGGTTTCAAATTGATCCGGAGCACCTGTCTACACAGTTGTCGCCACGTACTAAAGCGCTTATCCTGAATTCTCCCAATAACCCCTCTGGTGTCGCATTAAATGACGTTTGCCTTACCGGCATTCATGACATTCTTGTAAACCAGCCGATATATATTGTATGTGACGAAGTCTATAATCAATTGATTTATACACACGCCCCCAGTTTTGCCCGCTATACTGATCTTCGTGATCGAATTTTAATTGCACAAAGTTTTTCCAAACCCTATGCGATGACCGGATGGCGTGTCGGCTATCTTATGGCAGATGCGCAAATTACTGCTAGTTTAGCGCTGGTGCATGCCGCTGCCGTTTCCTGTGTCAATGCTTTTTCACAAAAAGCTTGCATTGCTGCCCTCTCTTACGATCCGAAAACCATGATCGACACCTATCGGACACGACGAGCATTAATCTGTGATCGTCTCCATGCAATGGATCTTTCCTTTCCGGAACCAGACGGAGCGTTTTATGTCTTTCCTTCCATTGCAAAATATGGTATGGATTCGGAGCGTTTTTGTACGCGAATGATTCAACAGGGACATGTCGCGGCGGTTCCCGGATCCTGCTTTGGCACAGATGGCTTTATTCGTTTTTCCTATTGTTATTCCACACAGGAAATTGAAATTGCCATGGACAAATTAGATTCTTTCCTGAAACAGTTATCATAAGAAGATCATCGCCGAATTATTAAAAATAAAAATGATCCATAAACAAAATTTGTTCAAAACGACGAATAAAAACGCTTGTATTTTTTTATAGAATATAGTATCCTATGTCTAAGTTTATAGCGTGTTAAGATAAAGGCGCATTGCAGAATGAGTTATTTTCATCGGATAAACCTTGCGAGGGTTGGTGGAAAGAAAGGGCTGTGATGCCGAAGGCAGTTTGTGTTCGCAGCACGGCTGACCTGGGCCGGCAGACGAATACCTGCCGGACTGTCGCCTATTGGCGGAGCGTTATCTTTACAGCATACAGCATCGGCGATGATCCGGTTTATGGATTGGTTTTCCATATAAGCCGGTATTCTCTGTTGGTATGGTAAAAGCGCTCGCCCAAATGGGTAAGCGCTTTTTTATTTCATTTCGGCAAAGGAGATTTCCAATGGGACAGACAATTTTTACAGGTATCGCAACCGCATTAATTACGCCTTTCACAGAAACCGGCGTGGATTACGAGGCATACGGACGACTGATCGATTGGCAGATTGCCAGCGGTATCGATGCACTTGTCGCAGCCGGAACTTCCGGTGAAGGTTCGACTCTGACAATTGAGGAGCACAAAGAGGTAATTCGCTTTACCGTTGCACGCGCAGCTGGCCGGGTTCCTGTTATTGCTGGAACAGGAAGCAACTGTACACTTGATGCAATAGACCTGAGTGTCAGCGCCTGCAAAGACGGTGCTGATGCGCTGCTTGTTGTCACGCCATATTATAACAAAGCTACACAAAAAGGGTTGATTGCACACTTCACCGCTGTGGCAGACGCTGTTGACCGTCCCATCATTCTATACAATGTTCCGTCCCGTACCGGCTGCAATATCTTACCTGCTACGTATGAGGCGCTCGCCAATCATCCCAATATTCGAGGTATTAAAGAAGCTGGCGGCAATATTTCCCAAATTGTTGAGACAGCTGCACGTCTTCGCGGAAAACTTGATCTTTATTCTGGCAATGACGACCAAATTATCCCGCTACTATCCGTAGGCGGGAAAGGCTGTATTTCTGTACTTTCCAACCTTATGCCGGCAGAATGCCACGAAATGACGGCGCGTTTCTTTTCTGGGGATATTACCGGAGCAGCCAAGTTACAATTTGATTATCTTCCGCTGATCAACGCCCTTTTTTCAGAAGTCAATCCGATTCCTGTCAAAGCAGCAATGGCGGCGATGGGATATTGCCATGATATTGTACGCGCTCCATTGACGCCAATGGAACCGCAAACCCGTGAAGTTTTATATGCACGTATGCGGGAGTTAAATTTAATCTAGAAAACGGATAACAGGGGGAAAAGCACAATCCCCCTGTTATCCGTTTTTACGTAAAACATCCAAGGTATGATGGCTGATTCCGACCATGTCGGACCGCTCACAAATCATAAAATGATAAGCAAGATACTGGGCAAACAAAGCATCATCCATCTGGTCAATTTCATTAGGAATATATTTTGTATACATATCGGTTCCAACAAAGTGCAGTCGTTGAACGGGAAGCATTGCAATAAGCGCGTCAATCTGTGGCTGACGGTATAGTTCAAATACTCCTTCTATCACGCTTTCAGCAGTATATGTCTTTGGATTTAAAAGTCCGCGCTTTATTAAAGAAAAAACATTTCCTCTTCGAAATCCATAGTCTAGAATAGAGGCATCCATCATACAATATGCCACACACACAATTCCACCGGGTTTAGCCACACGTACCGCTTCCCGCAATGCTGCCTGTTTATCAGCCTCTGTAAACAAATGATACATTGGCCCAAGCAAAAGCACCAGATCATAAGAGTCAGCTGAAATACCATCTAAATTTACTGCATTTCCCTGACGGACAGAAACGCTTTCGCCAGACTGTGTATTAGCTTTGAACCGTTCAATGTTATGCGCTACAAGTTCAACTGCGTCAACACAATAGCCCTTTCTAGCAAAATAGTGACTATAGCGCCCCGTCCCCGCACCAATTTCCAAAATTTGCATACCATCACAGAGATAACGC
Source organism: uncultured Clostridia bacterium (assembly GCA_944380935.1). GTDB lineage: Bacteria > Bacillota > Clostridia > Oscillospirales > QAMX01 > CALWJF01. Next base: position 18,123 of record CALWJF010000053.1, on the reverse strand, counting down.
TCCACATAACGCAGCGTTGTCAAAAATTCAACGCTTCCACGTCGAGAAGCCAACCGACCGTCCTCGTCATAGTTTTCATAAAAATTTTCTAAAACTTGTTGTGCTTCCATTTCATACCTCTATATATTGTATGTAAGTTTATTTTAATTTCGGGTAATTTTAACAGCCCTTAGAAAACCAATGTATAAATAATAAAAGAAAAGTCCGGTGTTTTCAACATCGGACTTTATCTTTTTAATACTTAAATTTCTTTTTCTTCGCGCGAGCAGCTTCGGACTTTTTACGTCTTTTCACGCTGGGGCTTTCATAATGCTCCCTTTTGCGGAGTTCAGACATAACGCCACTTTTGGCGCAGGAACGCTTAAATCTACGAAGCGCACTGTCTAAGGACTCATTCTCCTTAACACGAATTTCCGACATCTTTTTCCCTCCCCCCGCGCGGTATTGCAACCGCTATTGCGATTCTCGAAAGAACCACCTCATATATTATACTCATAAACACGCATCTTGTCAATACAAAAACGGGATTATTTGACGACAATATTAATAATTTTCCCCGGTACGACAATTGTCTTTACAAGATTTCGGCCTTCTATCGCAGATTTTACTCGATTCTCCGCCAGTGCAGCGGTAAGAGCATCTTCTCGGCTAACTTCACGCGGTAAAACAATCGTACATTTTACACGACCATTGACTTGTACTGGCATTTCAACTGTATCACGCAAAGTTGCCTGCTCATCATACTCTGGCCAAGGCTGACAGACCAGTAAATCCTTATGCCCAAGCATCTGCCACAATTCCTCGGTGATATGTGGGGCAAATGGATTCAACAACTGCACTAGTGTGGCATATTCCGCTTGATTACACCCTTTATCATAGAAAGTATTCACAAGCGTCATCATTGCAGCGATCGCTGTGTTAAACTTCATGTTTTCAATATCTTCGCCCACTTTACGAATGGTTTCATGCATCAGCGCACGGTTTTCATCAGAATACTCCATTCCAGGCTTAACTGCGTCATATAACGCCCAAACGCGCTCAAGGAAGCGGCGGCAACCTTTAATCGCAGTTGTAGACCAAGGCGCAGTCTTTTCAAAATCGCCTATAAACATTTCATACAAACGCAGCGTATCTGCACCATATTCCCCAATCACTACCATCGGATCTATAACATTTCCGCGCGATTTGGACATCTTTTCTCCGTTTTCGCCCAAAATCATACCATGACTCGTACGCTTGGCATACGGCTCATCATTGGGTACAACTCCAATATCATGCAGAAACATATTCCAAAAACGAGAATAAAGCAGATGCAGCGTTGCATGCTCCATGCCGCCGTTATACCAGTCTACCTGGCCCCAATAATTAATAGCTTCCTTTGATGCAAGTGCAGTATCGTTGTGTGGATCCATATAGCGCAGGAAATACCAGGATGAGCCAGCCCAGTTGGGCATCGTATCCGTCTCCCGCTCAGCAGCGCCTCCGCAGCAGGGACATTTCACCTCAACCCAGCTGCGGACCTTTGCCAACGGACTCTCTCCGTTATCAGTGGGCTCGTAGCTTTCTACATCCGGCAAACGCAGCGGCAAATCTTCCTCCTTCAAAGGAACATAACCACACTTTGGACAAATAATAATCGGTACAGGCTCTCCCCAATAACGCTGACGGGCAAAAACCCAATCGCGCAATTTATAATTAATTTTAGGTTGACCGATTCCCTTTTCCTTCAGGTATTGAACGATCGCACGTTTCGCATCCGCGACTTCCATACCATTTAAGAACCCAGAATTCACCAATTTCCCCGTTGCAACATCTGTAAAAGCCGCTTCTTCTACATTACCGCCTGCTACCACTTCAACAATTGGAAGGTTAAAGGTTTTGGCGAATTCCCAGTCACGAGTATCATGCGCCGGCACAGCCATAATCGCACCGGTGCCATAAGTCATAAGTACATAATCCGAAACAAAAATCGGCACTTCCTGACCATTAACCGGATTGATAGCTCGAACGCCCTGAATCTCCACGCCAGTCTTATCATGATTGAGTTCCGAACGTTCAAAATCCGATTTTTTGGCTGCTTCTTTCTGATAAGCAGCAATCGCATCTGGATTCATGATCGTATTAGCCCATTTTTGGATAAAAGGATGCTCTGGTGAAATAACCATGTAGGTCACGCCAAACAATGTATCCGGGCGAGTCGTAAACACACGCAACGGATCACCTGCGGTTGTTTGAAAATCCACCTCAGCACCTTCGCTGCGTCCGATCCAGTTTCGTTCTGCCAGCTTTACACGCTCAACATAGTCGACATGATCCAGTCCATCCAGAAGGCGCTGCGCATATTTCGTAATCCGCAACATCCATTGGCTCTTTTCCTTACGGACAACTTCCCCGCCACAGCGTTCACAATGACCTTCAACTACTTCCTCATTCGCCAGTACAATCTTACAGGAAGTACACCAGTTGACGGTCATATTCTGCTTATAGGCAAGCCCATTCTTAAACATCTGGAGAAAAATCCACTGCGTCCACTTATAATACTCCGGATCTGCAGTCGAAATTTCCCGTTCCCAGTCGAAGGAAAAACCAATTGCCTTGGCCTGCTCGGTGAAATGGGCTATATTGTCATGCGTTACCTTTGCCGGATGCGTATGAGTACGAATCGCATAATTTTCCGTCGGCAGGCCGAACGCATCCCATCCGATCGGGAAAAGGACATTATATCCCTGCATACGCCGTTTTCTGGAAACGATATCCATTGCTGTGTAAGGCCGTGGATGGCCGATATGCAATCCCTGTCCGGACGGATACGGAAACTCTACCAGCGAATACCATTTAGGCTTTTCACTGCAATTCTCCGCATGAAAGGCACGTCGATCCTCCCATATTCTCTGCCATTTCTTTTCGATACCCAAGGCATCGTATTTCATATTTCTTCTCCCTGCTTTCCTTCTGCCTGATTTTCTTGCCCCGGGTCATTCCATAACCGGGACAACGAATAAAACTGTCGAGTTTCACGGTGAAAAATATGCACGACAAGAAAACCATAGTCCATCAAAATCCAGTTAGCCGCACTATAACCCTCTATATGATGCGGACGAAGACCGAATTTTGTTTCCAGTTCATGCTCAACCGCTTCACTTAATGCACGAATATGGGTGACGGAATTTCCTGAACAAATGATAAAATAATCCGCCATTGTCGTCAGCTTCGCAACGTGCAAAAGCTCGATATCCGTTGCACGCTGATCCTCCAAAATGGTACTCACAGCACGGATATATTCGCCGATATTGTTCTCATCTACGATCTTGGGCATATGATTCTCGTTCATATTAATCCTTTCCCGTCTTTTTTAATCATTCTATAAAGGTTCCCTCACTATCCAAATTTTCATCCCCTGTTTCTTCAACGATTGAAAGGTCTTCTCCTCCTGAACCTATCCAGAAGATATCATCGTCATCGTCTTGCCCTTCATCCGGATACTCAATGTCTCCGTCATTTGGATCTTCGACTACATCAGGTTCAACTCCCGCTTCGGGCGTCTCATCTTCATCCGTATTATTTTCTTCTTTTGACGTTTCTTGCGGGACAGGCGTCAGTTTAAGCGACGTAATTTCCTCTACATAAGGATTATAATAGGTATTGACCAATTCCAAAATCTGCCGTTCATTAGGGATTACATAAGAAATTTCATTAATATAGCGAGGCGTATTGGGAAGCGTATTATATACCATTGTATCTGTATCCATTGAAATGTAGTTTACGCCAATCCAAATCATTTCTCCAACAGACAAATCCGTTTCAACATTTTCCATTACCACAGATGCAAGGCCCGGCAAATTTAGCAATGTTGCCGGACGAGCAATTTTTTCAATTACCGCCTGATAGAAACTCTGCTGCGCCTCAATACGTGCAAGATCCGCGTTAGCGTATCCACGATAACGCATATACATCAACGCATGTTCCCCATCAAGCGTTTGCTGTCCTTCTTTTAAATCAATAATCATATCGCCGGTGTTTTTGTACATATCCTGCGGCACATAGATATCGATTCCGCCTATTTCATCAATCAATTCCTTGAAAGCGTCATAGGTAATAATCACATAACGGTCAATTTCAAAACCTATAACATTTTGTATTTCTGTAATCGAACGTTCAATCCCGCCAGAACCATAGGCAGAATTGATTTTATGAATTGAACCACCATTATAAGAAGACAACGTATCTCGGGGAACATTGAGCACAGCTACCGTCTTATCATGCACATTAAAGGTTGCAACAATAATCGTGTCCGTCAAACGCTCCGATTCATCCAGTCCTACAACCAACAACGTAAAACATTCATCTTTCCGTTCACTACCTGCAATCTCTATTGACTCTCCCTGATTCTTTACTGCTTCCTCAAAGTCAGACTCCGAGTCGCCGTCTTCCGGATCCGGCATGTCGGTCTGGTCCGAATTTTCCGGATCATAACCGCCTATCACCGTTGTTCCGTTTGCATTATCATTATTTTTAGATACCGGAGGTTTGACATAAGTCTCCCAATAAATGAAACCAGCAACAACCACCATGATCAGCAAAATCAATAGCGTTATGAGCACTACCAAACATCCCCGGCGACGTTTTTTTTGCTTGGCCGGTTTAGGCTGCGGTACATATCGAGTTTCTTCTCTTTTTTCGGGTACCGATGCCGGTTTATTTACATGCTGGTTTCCAGCTTCATGTTTTCCTCTTCTCATATGCCATCCTTTTTTTATGCCTGTCCCATATGGGTCAAATGCTCAGTTTGATATTTCCTACATCCACTTCGAAGCAGGTCGTTATATGCTTCTATTGTTACCGGATGAATCAATACCTTTTTGTGCAAATTAAAAGCAACCGTAGACGCAAGCGCATCTACAAGTGCAGCATCCAGATCATCCATCATTTTCCTGCGTAGCAGTTCAACGTCAGGAAAATTACGTCCCGGTTCCAGCATGTCTGCCAAATAAAGAATTTTCTCCAACAGATGCATGTTGGCATGTCCGGTAGTGTGCCAGTAAATTGCCCCTACAATTTCTTCATCAAGTCCGAACACATAGCGAGCCACCCCGGCAGCTGTATAAGCGTGCAAAACCTGGGGTGAATCCAGATCATCCTGATTCAGCATTATACTATATTTTTCTACCAATTTCAACTGCTCATCCAGAGAATAATATTTTGTAATATCGTGTAATAGTGCCGCAATCCGCGCTTTTTCTGCATCTGCACCCCATCGTTCGGCAAGAAGCACCGCTGTCTGTTCGCATCCGAATATATGGGCAGAACGACGAGACAGCTTTTCTCCTATATATACCCGAAGCCTTTCAAGATCTAAGGTCAAGTCGATATAACCCTCTTTCTTTTATGTAAGCAAACACTTCCTGCGGCAGCCAGCGCGCTGTATCCGACGTATACAACCCATCCCGGATTTGAGATGAAGAAACCGGAAGCGGCTGTGCATCAATTAACGCTATTTGCGCTCCATATTTTTGCCGTAAGAATGCCGCGCTCTTCTCAATTTTCCCCCGGTCGCCTGTATCCCGGGCAAGTGCCGCTATACTTGCATGCGCAAAAATCCGTTCCGGCTGATACCAGGTATGCAATGTACATAGCATATCCGTTCCCACGATCAACCACAATTCATCCCCAGGATATAGACGGGCAAGTTGCTCTACAGTATCTGCAGTATAACTACAACTTCCCCGCCGGATTTCCAGATCAAGAACTTGTGCGCCCGGCACTTGTCGGGCCGCCAGTTTTGTCATCTCCAACCGGTCTTCTGCTGAAGCGCTATGTGGCGGCATCTTCTTATGAGGAGGTATATTATCCGGTATGAATAGAATTCGCAGTCCCAACGCCTGAGATGCCTGCTGTGCAGCATAAATATGCCCTATGTGCGGCGGATTAAACGTTCCACCAAAAATACCAAGTTTTTCCCCGCTCATTCCAGACGAATCCTTTTATCGACAGGCAGCGTCCGGCTCTCACGGTAAAGCACAAAGCGAGTACCAATCACCTGAACCACCGTACTCGCTGTCGCCGCTGCAATTTGTTCTGCCGCTTCCCCAGCTGTAAGGCCCGATGTCTCCAATACACGAAGTTTAATCAGTTCCCGTGTTTCCAATGCACCATCTACTTGTGCAATCAGATTCCCGCCAATTTCCTGCTTGCCAATCTGAAAAATTGTTCGCAGCGTGTTGGCGCGCGAACGAAGCATTGCCCTTTCTTTACTCGTCATCCTGTTTGATCCCCATTTCCTTGAGTTTCTCCGCAAATGCTCGCAACGCTGCCGCACGATGGGATATTTCATTTTTCACTTCCGGCGTAAGCTCTCCATAGGTCTTTCCATACTCCGGCGCATAAAATAAGGGGTCATAGCCGAATCCATTTTCTCCACGTTCTTCGCGTGCGATCTGTCCATGACACTCCCCATATACGGTAAATTCCCTGCCGTCCGGCAGTACGCAGGCAATCACACAGACAAAACGCGCATGACGCGCTTCACCGTCCGGCACCTGTTCCATTTCACGCAATACCCGCGCATTGCATTCGGCGTCGGTTGCTGCATATCGTGCAGAATAGATCCCCGGTGCGCCGTTAAGCGCGTCAACAACCAATCCAGAGTCATCCGAAACAGAGGGCAAACCCGTACGCGCACAACACGCGCGTGCTTTCAGCAGCGCATTTTCCTCAAAGCTTACTCCCGTTTCCTCCACTTCCAGCGAGATTCCGGCTTCAGCAAGCGACTGTGCCTGAATCCCCAGCGGCGGCAGGATTTTATGGAATTCTTTTACTTTACTCTTATTATTGGTCGCAATAATCCATTTCATGTTCATAGTTTATATCCATATTTATCCGTAATTTCTTTTTGTACACGAATTACCTCTTCTACAGCAGGAAGCGCCATTGATACTAAGGAAGAAAGCTCCTGTGGGGTATATGGACGCCCTTCTCCAGTACCCTGGATTTCTGCAATTGCGCCGGTACCAGTTGCGACAAGATTAAAATCAACAATGGCACAACTATCTTCTTCATAGGACATATCCACTACCGGATGGTCGGCACCATCAATATGGACAATCCCGCAACCCAATGCAGCGATATAATCGCGCAGCGGCATTTCCGTTAACACACCCTGTTCTATTAACCTGGCGCAGGCAATAAACAGTGCCACAAAACCGCCGGTTATTGACGCGCAGCGGGTACCGCCGTCGCCTTGAAGCACATCGCAGTCTATCACAAACGTGTTTTCACCAAGCTTTGCCATATCCGTCACACTGCGCAGGCTTCGACCGATCAACCTCTGAATTTCGGCACTGCGTCCGGACAATTTCAGTTTTGCTATATCCCGTGAAGACCGCTCCCGATTCGCGCGCGGAAGCATATCGTATTCCGCCGTTAACCAGCCGAGTCCTGTGCCCTTCACATGACGCGGTACTCCTTCTGTAAAGGATGCAGTACAAAGTACCATGGTATTCCCCTGGGTAATTAAAACGCTCCCTTCCGCATAACGCGTAAAGTCCGGAAGAATGGTCAAAGAACGCAACTGGTCGTATTTCCGTCCATCTATTCTCGCCATATTATGCCCCCTATCCACTAAAACAATGCTTTTGCAAAATCATCCGCATCAAACGGCAAAAGATCATCAATTCCCTCGCCTACACATACAAAACGTACCGGCACATCCAGTTCCCGCTTGATTGCAATAACAATTCCACCCTTCGCCGTACCATCCAATTTGGCCAATACCAGGCCTGTAACGGAAACGCTCTCTTTAAAGCTTTTTGCCTGCATCAACGCATTCTGGCCCGTCGTCGCATCCAGTACAAGCAAAGTTTCCCGGTCCGCGCCCGGCAATTCACGGTCAATTACCCGGCTGATTTTTTCCAATTCCCGCATCAGGTTAGATTTATTATGCAGTCGGCCTGCGGTATCACAGATGATTACATTACACCCCCGTGATTTTGCTGCCTGGATCGCATCATAGACCACGGAAGCCGGATCAGATCCTTCTTCATGCCGGACGATCTCCACACCTGCACGTTCGGCCCAAATCCCGAGTTGCTCAGCTGCAGCTGCACGGAAAGTATCTCCCGCTGCAAGAATAACACGCTTGCCTTCTTTTGCCAGAAGATTGGCAAGTTTTCCAATAGACGTCGTCTTCCCGACGCCGTTAACGCCGACAACCAGAATAATCGACGGGCACGTATTGATACGCAGTCCCATTGTCGAACGAAAAGCTGCATCTTCCTCCGGTTCGCCGCGCAACATTCCAGCTAAAATGGAAGCCAGCTGTTCCCGTACCTGTTCCGGGTCTTTCAATCTCTGTGCGGCAACTTCGCGGCGCAACTGCTCGATTACCTCATGCGCCGCATCCGCGCCCATATCAGATAAGATCAATGCTTCTTCCAGTTCTTCAAGCATCTCCTCATCCACTTCCCGGAATGAGGATACCACGGAGTTAATCATATCGCTGATTTTATTCCGGGTCTTGGTTAATCCGGATTTAATTTTATCAAAAAATCCCATACTTTTAGTCCTTTATATATTCTTTTTCTGCTTCCGCAACATTCAGTGCCAATATACGCGATATCCCCTGTCTTGGCATTGCTACCCCATAAAGCATATCCGCAGCTTCCATGGTTCCGCGCCGGTGCGATATTACAATAAACTGTACCTTATCTGACATTTCCTGCAGATATCGGCCAAATAAACGGACATTTGCCTCATCCAATGCCGATTCTATTTCGTCAAGCACACAAAACGGCGCGGGCCGAACGGTCATAATTGCAAAATACAACGCAATCGCCGCCAATGCACGCTCTCCACCAGATAAAAGGGTCAGTACTTTCAACTGTTTCCCCGGTGGCTGGACCATAATATCGATGCCGCTTTGCAGTACGTCATCCGGATCGGATAATGCAATTTTTGCCGTCCCTCCCCCAAAAATCCGTTTGAAAATTTCTGTGAAATTGCGGGAAATCACTGCAAACTGCTGTGTGAAAATTTCACGCATCCGGCAATTAATATCCTGAATAATTTCCAGAATCTCGTTTCTGGATACTTCTGCATCTTTTTTCTGGCCATCCATAAATGTATGCCGCTGAAGCAGGTTCTTATATTCTTGGATTGCTCCGGGATAAATGGAACCCAAAGCACGTACTTCCCGTTTTAATCTGTCTAATTCACGTTGGGCTTCCGCTCGATTTTCTACGGGTTGTGCGATTGTTTTAGCCTGCGAACGGGTCAATTCATAACTGTCCCAAAGTCGCGTATCCAGCACAGCTTCTTCATTTTCAATTGCCTCGCACTCTGCCTGTGCACGAATTGACTGACGTTCCAGATCCAGACAACGACGGTTTTCCTCCTGGGCAAGCCGTTCAATTTCAATACGCTTAACCTCATAGGCATGCTGTGTTTCGACTTCTCTTCGAATTGCCTCGCTTTTCTCTTCGCATTGCATTTGGATTTGCTCACGTTGAGATTCCTGCTGCTGAATTTGAAGCATGCAGTCATGATGTTTCCGGCGTGCATCTTCAATTTGCTGTACAAGCCGAGACGTACGCATGGACGCCTGCTGCCGGGACTGCTGCAAAGCTGCCACTGTAGCATTTTGTGCATGCACCTGCGCTTCCAGCGTAGACAAATGCATCCGGGCCTGCAGAAGCTCCGCTTCCGCTTCGGAAACGCGCTGATCGATTACCGTCATTTCCTGTTCCATCTTTTCCCGTGTCCGGGTACAAACGGCAAGTTCAGCATTTCCCTGTTCCAGCGCTTTGGAAAGCGTCTCCTGCTCGGTTTCCAACCCCTTGATACGCAGACGCAAAGCCTCTACACGCGCACTACGATCTTCTTCCCCGGATAAGAGATTCTCCAAAATTGTCCTATGTGCGGTGCACTGCGCAGACAGGCGAAGCATTTCTTCCTGGTTTTCCTGAAATTCCTGCCGAGTTTGTGAGAACCTGTATTCCAGTCCCTCCACTTCCCGCTGCATCTGTTCTATCTGCGTTTGCATTGCAGATAATTTCTGCTGCTTTTCAGGAAGAAGCGCAGATAGTTTTTTGATTTCATTGGCTCTGCTCAAAATCCCGGAACTACGGTTCAGACTTCCGCCGGTCATCGAACCTCCAGCATTTATCACCTGCCCATCCAGCGTAACCACACGGAACCGATGCCGGAAGTTTCTTGCCAATACAATGGCATTATCCAAGTGATCCACCAGCACCGTACGACCGAGGAGATTCTCAAAAATCGGCCGGTAACATTCCCGGCACTGCACAAGCTCTGCCAAAACTCCGATAAATCCGCATTGCATTTCCAAATCGCGTTCCGACAGCAAATTGGGCCGTATAGTCGACAATGGTAAAAACGTCGCACGTCCGCCATCCCGGTTTTTCAGCAATCCAATTGCTGCACGTGCGTCCGTCTCTGCATCCACAACAATATATTGCATCGCGCCTCCCAGCGCAGTTTCCGCTGCCGGTATATAGGCTTCCTCCAATTTCATCAGCGCGGACACCGGTCCATGGATACCGCGCAGGCCGCCCGATGCGCTTTCCCGCATCACAATCCGAACGGCACGGTTAAATCCTTCGTAATCCTTTTCCAGTTCCCGAAGCATTGTCAGCCGGTTCTCCAACGCAGCTGTCTCCAGCTTCTCCTGTGCAGCCGTCCGGGACAATTCGTCCAAACGCTGACGGCGCGCATCCACTTTCATTTGAAACCCTGCCCGGATATTTTCCAGATCCCGCACATGCTCCTGTGCAGCATCAAACGCCGTATCCAGTTTCTGTTGCGTTTCCCGTTCCTGTGCAAGCACCGCTTCTCGATCCTGTGCGTCTTTTGATAATGCGTCAAGCTGCTGTACAAGCTCCGTTTTCAGTGAATTAGACGTTTCCAGCTTCCCAGATGTTTCCAAAATCTGCGATTTTTGGGCAGATTCCGACTCCATCTGCGCAAGATACCGTGCACGAACATCATTGTGCTGCGTCTGCATTTGCCGGGTGTTTTTCAATAAAACAGAAATATGCTCTGCTTCCAATTCTGCCTGATGCTGTGCGTCAGACAAAGCCGTTTTGTGTGCGGCAAGCTGAGCATCTACATCTGCATCTCCCGCCGAACTCTCTGCATTTTCCTGTTCCATACGTTTAATATCCGCAGTAAGGTGTTCCGTCTGAGCACGACAAACTGCAATTTCTTCACTTTTTTGCGCTGCTTCCCGTTCCAAAGTTCGCAGCGCATCCCGCAGCGTTTCCAGCAGCCGTTGATTCTCCGCGGTCTGCCGGATCAATCCTTCCGCCATTTGATCCAGCCGCGCAGATTCCGCACGGCTTTTGTCCAAATCTCTACCAAACGCTTCTACAGTAGCCTTCGCTTTTGCAAGCCTGTCGCCAATCCCGGCCAAAGCCTGCACCGTCAAACTCACATCCAGCGTTTTCAATTGCGCTTGCAAGTCATTGTATTGCTGCTCGCGTTGCGCTTCAACCCGCATCGGTTCAAGTCTGACCGACATATCGCCGATCATTTCCTGGATTCGCATCAAATTGGCATCCGCATCGGCAAGCCGACGCTGCGCTTCCTCCCGTCGATAACGGTACTTGGAAATTCCAGTTGCCTCATCAAAAATTTCCCTGCGTTGTTCGCTTTTTACACTGAGGATTTCGTCAATTTTCCCCTGGCTGATCATCGAATAGCCATCTCGTCCCAGGCCAGTATCCATAAAAAGTTCATGAATATCCCGCAGCCGCACGGACTTTCGATTCACAAAAAATTCGCTTTCCCCGGAACGATAATATTTGCGTGTTACTGTAACCTCATTATACTCACTTTTCAAAAAACCGGATGTATTGTCAATCGTCAGGCTCACCTCAGCTGCCGCCATTGCCCGCCGGTCCGCTGCACCGGAAAAAATTACATCTTCCATTTTCCCACCGCGCAACGCTTTTGTGGATTGTTCGCCCAATACCCAACGAATTGCGTCAGAAATATTGCTCTTTCCGCTGCCGTTTGGGCCAACAATAACCGTAACGCCCGGATTAAAGGCGATATGCGTTCGATCCGGAAAAGATTTAAACCCCTGTATATCCAGACTCTTTAAGAGCACTTCATCAACTCCAAAAACTTACCACTTCATATTCATTCAAATCCGTACGCCCAACAACGCTTACGTCGGTATATCCCATTTCCCGCAATGCTTGCAGATTTCCTTTTCGAATCCCTAGCGCCCGGGAAATACGGTTCGCTTTGACATAAAAGATCAATTTCCCCATACGTACAGGGCCCGCAGAAGCAATCATACGGCGCAGATAGACTTGCGCACGCGCCATTTCCCCCAATGCAGGATGATATGCCCCTGCAGCAGCGCCTCCCGAAGAAAGCTCCTGCGTCGGATTCAGACCGATACGGATTACTGGAATATTGCGCTGTAAAAAGATCTCCAGCATATCTGCCGCCGCATCAGCACCCTGTTGCGGCGTTAACGGCGTATACGCCCCGGCTTTCCAGAGATCATAAAGCGGGGTGTCCCGAATCACAACAACCGGATAAATCCGCACCCCGTCCGGATTCAGCGCCGCAACTTCCCTCGCGGAAAATTTCCAGGTGTCCGTATCGCCGGGGAGGCCGCACATCACCTGAAGAATCAAAGAAAAACCCGCTTCATGAATCTGTTTGCTCGCGCGGCGGGTATCCTCTGCCGTATGGCCGCGTCCACTCATCGCAAGCACCGCGTCGGACATCGACTGTGCACCCAGTTCAATCCTTCGAACCGGGAACTGAGATAAAAGCGTCAAGACCTCCGAATTAATCGCATCCGGGCGCGTAGACAGACGAATTGTAACCGGCAGGCCGGACACGGCCTGCAAATATGCCTTCTGTTGCGCCAAAGGCAATGCGGTAAAACTCCCGCCGTAAAAAGCAACTTCCGCACCGGCGCCTGCTGTATCCAAAGCCGTGCAGACCTGCTCCCGTACTTCCTCCGGCTCCGGAGATACGGGTGCAGCTATGCGCCGCTGATTACAAAACACACAATTATGTGGACAACCTGCATGCGGGATAAAGACTGGTATAATGCGCGCCATTAAACATCAATCCCCATCAGGCGCAGCGCCGCTTCGGCCGCCGCCTGTTCGGCTTCTTTCTTACTGTGCCCAACACCGGTTGCAACAACATTGGAATTGAGCAGAACCTCCATACGGAACGTCTTGTTATGATCCGGGCCTTCCTGCCCCGCCATCCGATAGGACAGCGTTTCCTCCCGATTTTTCTGAACAATCTCCTGAAGCATGGTCTTATAATCGTGGAAATTCGTGTCGTGCGCATGTTTCTTTACATTTGGTTTCACAAAAGACAGAACAAATCGACGTGCTTCTTCCATCCCGCCGTCCAAATAAATGGCCCCGATCAACGCTTCCGTGGCATCGGCAAGAATGCTCACACGTTGCCGGCCTCCGCCGGTTTCCTCTCCTCGGCCAAGAAGAATAAACGCATTTAAGCCAATGGCCAGCGCCTGTTCATGCAATGCCTGCTCACATACAAGAGCTGCCCGAAGCTTAGTCAGTTCCCCCTCTGGAATATCTCGATACAGACGGAAAATATAGTCAGAGGTTATTAATCCCAAAACGCTGTCTCCTAAAAACTCCAATCTTTCGTTAGAGGTAACACCTTTGGTCCGGCTTTCATTTGCATAGGAACTATGCGTCAAAGCATTGCGTAAAAGCGCTTTATCCCGAAACGTATAGTGGATCTTTGCTTCTAATTTTTCCATAGTATTCTCCGCTCTCATGCCTTAGAAAGCTGCCGAATCAGCTCCACAAGTTCTCCTACAGTTTGTATTTCCTTCATTCTCGTTTCACCGATTTCAATTTCAAATTCCTCTTCGCACGCAAACATCATTTCAAGCATATCCATCCAGTCCGCACCAAGATCATCATAAAATCCTGTCTGCTCATCAACGTCTATCTCGTCAAATTCGTCCGCTATCAACTGCTTAAGAATTTCCATTTCCATTTTCTTTTAATCCCTTCAATATTTCCATTTTTTCGGCAATCCGAGCTTCTGTTCCGCAACCGGCATAGTTCGCAGCGCTTCGAATCGCACCTGCCCAAGCTACAGCATCCGACGCACCGTGCGCTTTCAGCACCGGACGGCTGATACCCAGAATCGGTGTCGCACCGACTTCCCGGTAATCCATTACCTTTTTCAAGTTCTCAATCTGAGACTTGACAAGCAATGCGGCAAACTTTGTCATGGTATTAGCAAAAAATACTTTTTTCAGTAGACTCAGCATAAAAGACGCCGTACCTTCAATTGATTTGAGCAAAACATTTCCTGCAAACCCATCACAGACGACAACATCCACATCACCGGACAGAACTTCCCGCGCCTCTATATTCCCGGCAAAATCAATCCATCCATTTTGACCCATAACTTCAAGCAGCGCATGCGTCTGTTTTACCAGTGTATTGCCCTTATGTGCTTCTGTCCCATTACTTAAAAGTCCGATACGCGGATTACGAACTCTACCGAAAGTTTCTGCATATGCCGACCCGATTAATGCAAATTGTTCCAAATATTCCGGCGTACATTCGGCGTTTGCGCCGGTATCAATAATAATCACGCCATGTTCTTTTTTTGTCGGAAGCTGGACGCCCAGAGTCGCACGCCGTACGCCGGGCACACGTCCAACCAGCAGCGTTGCGCCTGTCAACAATGCACCTGTATTGCAGGAAGAAATTAAAACATCCCCTTCGCCACGTTTTAACGCCATCAAACCAACAGCCATGGAAGACTGGCGTTTTTCCCGCACAACACGTGTCGGATCGTCTTCCATCGTAATTATATCGGGCGCATGCACAAGTGTAAATCCGTCTTCCGAAAGCTTATTTCGCACAAAAGCCGCCCGAAGCCGCTCCACATCGCCAACCAGGATATAATCATGACCGGCTGCGCGACGTGCTTCCACCGCACCGACAATCACGGGTTCACAACCGAGATCGCCGCCCATGGCATCCAAGATAATCCTCATGCACTTCCTCCGTTTTCTTTTTTTATAGAATAATTAAAATTTTGGATTTTATCAGACAGCATCGCATTTTCCCACGCTCGATACATTCTATCCACTCGAATCTGTTTTTCCTGGTTTGTCAAAAGTTCTTTTTCTATACACTGATTTTATCAACATCAATCTAATATGACACAAATATACATCATGATATTATAGCAAATATTGGGGGCATTTTCAATAGTTTCTTCCATATATCCTGGCTTTCTATCAACAAAAACAGCTGCCCCAGGCAAAAAAATTCAAACTTTCCGTTTGCCGCTGCATATAACTGTGCTGTCTTTTTATCCGCGATATCTAAAGAGAGAATTTTTAGCATTTTGCTTCATCTTACGGAGAAGCACGATGTAAAAGAGAAAGCAAACTTTCCTAACAATTGATTTTTTCAACAAAACTTTAACACCACTCCCTTGTTTTCTTTTTTAAAATATTTTACAATATTTGAAAAGGAGGCATATTATGCGAGAAATCCATCTTGGACAGGTTGTAATTCAAAATCGGCGCAAGCGTGGGATTACACAAGATGAACTGGCTAAACATCTAGGGGTTTCAACTGCGGCGGTTTCCAAATGGGAAACAGAATCCACTTACCCGGATATCCTTATGCTTCCTAAGATTGCCGCTTATTTTGATATCAGTCTAGATGAACTAATGGGATATAAACCACAAATGGATTCAAAAGAGATTTTGAGCTGGTATCGAAAAATGTCGGAAGAATTTGCAAACCTCCCCTTTTCACAAGCATTAACGCATTGCCACGAAGCAATCAAAAATTATTATTCCTGTTATCCATTCTTGTTTCAGGCTGCCACACTCCTGCTCCATTATTCCACGACAGCCGGAAGTGCGGAAAACTCAAAAATGATAATCGAGGAAGCATTACAAATATTTCAACACGTAAAAAACCGGACGGAAGATCCAACTCTTGGAAAAGAGGCGCTTCAGATGGAAGCGTATTGTCTGCTGATCCTGAATCGGCCCGCTGAAGTTTTGCAGATTCTAGGAGAAAAACCTTCTACAGAAATCCCCATTGAACCGCTGATGGCTTCTGCCCATCAAATGATCGGAAAAACAGAGGAAGCAAAAAGAGTATTGCAAATCGGGATGTATCAGCAGACTCTTTCCTTGATCAGCTTGCTTTCTTCCTACATACAACTGTGCACAGATAACCCGGAACATTTTGAAGAAAGTTGTCGGCGACTTAAATTCATTTCCGAGTGTTTCCATCTGGATGAACTCCATCCCGGTATCCTGTTATCCTGCTACATAAACATGGCACAAGGATGGACTATACTTGGGAAATCCGAAAAAGCACTGGACTGCTTAAAGGCATACACAGATCTGGCGATTCGCAAAATTTACCCTCTCCGGCTTCATGGGGATGCCTATTTTTATCTTTTGGATAATTGGTTTGAAACAATGACGTTACGTACCGATCCGCCAAGAGCAGACTCTGTAATTCGGCAGAGTATCACACAGGCACTCACGAACAATCCTATATTTACGGTTTTTTCTACAGACGCCCGCTTTCAGGCAATGACGCAACAGCTTAGGCGCCATGAGGAGGAAAAATAAAATGTATACGATTACAACTCGTCAGCTGGCAAAAACGTATTCCAATGGAAAGGAAGCACTAAAACCACTTTCGCTCTCATTAAATACAGGAGAAGTTTTCGGTTTTCTCGGGCCAAACGGTGCTGGAAAAACGACAACCGTGAAACTGCTTACTGGAGTACTTATACCCAGTGGCGGCTGCTGTGAAATTATGGGGATCAATCCTTCTACTCAACCTGAGAAAGCGCATTCCTTGTCCGGAATTGTTACAGAACATGCGCAGATGTACGATAATCTGACCGGTATGGAAAATCTTATTTTTTATGCCTGTGCATTTGGACTGGAAAAAAAGGCGGGGAAAACACGTGCCGAAGCCTTGCTTAAGGAATTAGCATTGACAGAGGCCAAAGATCAAAAACTTGCCACCTATTCTACCGGCATGCGGCAACGGCTCTCTCTGGCCCGCGCGCTGCTGCACTGTCCAAAAGTCCTGTTTCTGGATGAACCCACCTCCGGTCTTGACCCGGAAAGTGCACAAAACGTAAATCTTATGATTCACAATCTGGCATGTGAGCAAGGCGTTACCGTTTTTTTATGTACGCATCAGCTGCGCTATGCACAGCAAATCTGTACCCGTTATGGGCTTATTGAACAGGGGACGCTTCTTGCCTCCGGTACGCTTAAAGAATTACAAGATCAAGTGTTTCCCTACAAATCGCTTCGAATTTGTGCATCCTCTGTCCCCGAAAATCTGAATTTTCAAGAACGGGGACATTGTGAATTTGAAACCCAGATTCATAAAAAAGAGGAAATTCCGGATCTGGTTCGAAAAATCGTAGAATCTGGCGGAAACATTTTTTCTGTAAACCTAATAGAACCCAGTCTTGAAGACATTTATTTTTCCCTAACTACCGGCCGAAAGGAGGATGCAACTCTATGAATCCTGCTATGTTCGCTATTATTAAAAAGGATTTTCGTAGTGTGACCGTTAACCGTAGGTTATTTCCGGCGTTATTCATCCTTCCTTTACTTCTAATGGTTATTCTCCCTTCTATCTTTGTGCTTTCCATTCATTTTGTTCCAGATGATCCTGATATCCTAAAACTGGTGGATTTGGTTCCCGAATCGGTGGGACTTGAAAGCCTGGAACTTACCATTACCCATTTAATCTTGCAGTATATCCTACCTATGTTTTTTCTTCTGATTCCCATCATGACAGCTTCTATTATGGCAGCCAGTGCTTTTGTTGGCGAAAAAGAACGACACACGTTGGAAACTTTATTGTATTGTCCATTAACACTCAAACAGATTTTCCAGGCAAAAGTTTGGGCATCTTTTCTTCTCAGCATGTTGGTTTCTGGGATTTCTTTTATCACCATGTTTTTGTTTATTGATACAGAGCTCTATTTTCTAATGGGCGAATTTTTGCTTCCCGGAATAAACTGGCTCATTGTTATTCTACTGGTATCACCTGCATTTTCCCTGAT
>CALWJF010000052.1 GCA_944380935.1 uncultured Clostridia bacterium | reverse complement strand
GGAACACAAAAATTATGTGAAAGCGATTATCGTTTTATGTGTGTGATCTGGGATAATGAGCCGTTGCCGTCTCGCCGTCTGGTTGAACTTTGTGCTGAGAAGCTAGGTTGGAAAAAATCAACGACTTATACTACGCTGAAGAAATTGTGTGAAAAAGGGTTTGCACAAAATTGTGATACGATTGTGTCTGCTTGTATCGCTCGTGAAGAAGTCTGCGCCTATGAAAGCGAGCGTTTTGTACAGCGCACATTTGGAGGATCATTACCAGGTTTTCTTGCCGCTTTTCTTGGAGGAAAGACCCTATCTGAACAGGAAGCAGCCGAGCTGAAACAATTGATTGATGAGCATAAGGAGAGTTAAAATGGAAGCCGTATTTTTAAAATTTTTCAACATGACCATTACTGCTTCTTATGTAATTTTAGCAGTGTTACTTGTGCGATTGTTATTAAAAAGAACGCCTAAAAAATACACCTATGCGCTTTGGAGTGTAGTCGGATTTCGTTTATGTTGTCCCGTATCGTTTCAATCCGCATTCAGCGTGTTTGGCTTAAAATATTTTGATATGACGAAAGCACAGCAAGCATCTGGTGGAGAAATGCTGACTTATATTCCGGAAGACATTGGTAGAATGCAGCAACCGCAAATAACGTTTGGAGTATCGGCAGGGAATACAATAGATAGATCTTTACCTGCGCCAATGCTGGGGGACAGTGTAAATCCAATACAAATTCTGGTAACACTTGCGACATATGTGTGGATGGCGGGTATTGCCGTACTTACAATTTATAGTATCTTTACATTTGTCCGTCTGCATCTGCGCTTACGTACAGCGATCCGCCTAGAAGATGGCGTATATCAATCAGAATTCGTTGTTTCGCCCTTTGTGATGGGTTTTTTTCGTCCTAAAATATATCTTCCTTTTGCAATTAATGCGTACGAACGAAGTTATGTATTAGCCCATGAACGATTTCATATCCGGCATTGTGACCACTTGATTAAAATTTTTGCTTATTTTCTATTGTGTCTGCACTGGTATAATCCGCTTTGCTGGTTAGCTTTTTTGCTGATGAGTCGAGACATGGAAATGCGTTGTGATGAATGGATTCTCGGCAGACAGATTCATGAACAGAAAGCATATGCGGAAACTTTACTTGCTTTTGCAGTAAAACGATCCTTTCCTGCACCGGGTCCACTTGCTTTCGGGGAATTTGGTATACGAGCGCGAATCAAAAATGCCTTGCGTTGGAAAAGCCCCAAACGGTATATGCGTATATTTGCTTTTACAATAAGTTTAATTTTCATTGTTGCCTGCGCGGCAAATCCAAAAGAAGCCACTATAAAAACCAGTCCGTTTGGGTATAGTTATGAAGTCGAAGAAATTGTTTTTGCTTCTCCATATTATTCTTTTTCTTATACGACACAAAATGCGCCATTTTATTTAATTTTAGAGGATGGGGAACTTTTATCGAAACTTCCCGGCCAGGAAACCGAAAATACAGAAGATGAATGGATAAGGCTTGGGAAGGTTGAGGAATTTGAACTGGAAGAAGATAATTTTGATCAATACTTTTATGGTGGAGAGGAGGTTGGTGGCGGTTGGAAAGGAATAAATGCACTTACCCTTCGGCTTGAAAATGAAAATGCATGGCGTGTATTGCGCACTACGGAGCATTTTACAGAAATGTATATTATACTTCAGCAAAAAAATGGGGATTTATTCCTATGCTATGGATATTATGATCAACTTGAACACGATGATCCAAATTCGGACGATTCTTCTTTCCGATGGGTATTTCAACTTGAAAAAAACAGTTCCGCTGCAAGCATTGGCGGTGTAGATTTACCGCATACGGTAGAAATTAAATAGCAAGAATAAATTATGCCGCTATTGTGCTCAAAGTTGGCCGCTTCAAACTTCAGATACGCTATATTTTCTATTAAGTGGAAGCAATAAAACCGATCATAGTTATAGAATCCGATATCGAAAAAGAGTATCTGACGATTAATATTGTTGATTTCAGAACTTGGGATAGGTATAATAGTCTGGATTTACCAATTCAATAAAAAATAAGGCACCGATATTTATGTTTGATATCCCGTAATTTGTTTATATCTTGCTTTTATGCCGGATGGATAATTTTTAGATTAGGACGGAAATTGACAATATATAAACTTGGATTCCTTTAGAAAACGGAAATCGCAAGTTTACTTAGTGTACTGGCAAGCAAACAATGGATTTGTAAAAGAAATAAAGATTGAGTAAGGGGTAAATCTTTAGATGGAGGTATGAGGGAAACGATACATACATGCGGCGATGAATATGAAGGACGATTGGGTTTCAATCGTAAGACGGCAGGCTTCTTTATCATTCCCCCGGGGGAAAACACGGATCCATTATTATGAATACTTTATATATCTGATTATAGCCAGTAAAATTAAATGTATTTATAGAGAAGCAGCAGTCCTACGCAAATGCTGCTTCTTTATTTTTTGTTTTACGTAAAACCAGGGATAAATGTTATTGTAAAGGGACTCAAAATAAAATAGAAAATAATTTATTTAGCACTTGAAAAATAAAATAAGTTATGATAAAATAAGGTCGTTGGTGATTTTGCCGGCGTGATGGAATTGGCAGACGTGCTGGACTCAAAATCCAGTGGTGGCGACACCGTGCGGGTTCGACCCCCGCCGCCGGCACCAAATAGAAAACCCGGGTATCAGTTCGATACCCGGGTTTTTTCCAGCTTCAAAGCAGGCTTTTTGTTTCAGATGTAAGCGGAGAATTTAGTTTTGTAAATTGTAGAATTGTATTTAAAGCAAAAATGCTAATGAATTGTGCTGACGCAATACCATCCAATCTGTTTTGGGTTGAATACGCAGGCATGGTCCAGATAGACCCGTATGCGCATTACGGCTTTAATCAGATCCAGTTATATGTGTGTCCAGCTCATCGTTCCCGTCGCTCAGCAGAATCGCCCGGTTCATCCGTTTGCGTACGGTTGGCATAAATGCCGGCGCAACATCTTCCATCTTTGGATACTGTGCTATGTTGTACCGGTTTGCAGTAAAATTTCCCGCCGTACCGTAAGGATCTGCCAGCCAGGCGGTAGAGTTTCCGGCATAATTCGGCCGTTTCGAAATGCGGTTTATCGACAAGCGCTCCCCACTGTCTGCCCTACGTCAGACCATACGGTTTTGCAATTCCCGTAAATCTTTCAAAACCGGTTTGCGTCATCATATTCCCGGCCCGTTCGCGTTGCGGGAAATACCAAATCCGGCATCGCGCCAATGCGCGGCACCCAAACGTCGGGCATTGGTTATGATCATGCCAGGTATTGTACGCCCTTGCCCATGCAGCCCGTTGTTTTCGGCTTGCTGCGTTTTGTCCTGCATCATTGCCGAAAGACAGGAAATATATCCGGCTAAATATCCGCGTTCCCCGTCCGGAAGCTGATCAAAAAGCATATGCAGTTTTTCAATGTCTGCGATTTCATTCGGCGTGATCATACGCCGGTTTGTATTTTGGATGGATTTCATTTTACAACGCTCCTTTCTATGCGCTCCCGTCCGGATCCGTACCGGCGGGATTTTGTTGATTTTTTGAATGTTTCTGTTATACTTGCTATATGTGGTCTTTTCCCGGGCTTCCGTCCAGTTTGTTATCCAATGTTTCCGCGCTAAATAACTGCTTGAACTGCTTGTAAGATTTAATACCAAGGGCTTCTGCTATTGCAATTGCTATGTCAGCCCGTGGGATTCGTTCTCCCGCTTCGTAGTTCTGGTAGCTCACTTCCGTTATGCCAACCTTTTCAGCAACTTTAACTTGTGTTAGACCGGTTTTTTCTCTTGCAGTTTTCAATTCTGTATTTTTCATCACCTGCTCACTTTCTGGACTTAACACTAACATTTGTATGTGTTGTAAGATCATCATAACACTAACATTTGTATGTGTCAATACCCTTTTTTATTTTTGTGGAGGTATTGTCGTGCCATTTTCTGAACGCTTAGTGTTATTGCGAAAATCCCGCTATCTTACTCAAAAGCAGCTTGCTTTAGATCTGCAATTAAGTGAAATAGCAATACAGAACTATGAATCTCAACGTAGAAAACCTGCTTTTGATGTTCTCATCGCCCTTGCCGATTACTTCGACGTATCGCTGGATTACCTAGTCGGCAGAAGTGACGACCCGCAAAGGCATTAACCTTTGTCGTCCGGCAATTCTGCGCTGTGTGGCACTTTTGCTAACCTTTATTTTGTTTCTGTGCTGCTGTTTTGCGGCTCGCTTCTGTGCTGCGCCGGCGACATGGCTTCAACGCCTTCCGCAAATCCTAAAAGGTATTCCCGCTTTCCATCCGGTAAAACCCGAACCGCATTTAAAAGGCTGTCCATAATTCGCTTTTCCTGTTCGCTCAATTTTTCCACCTCCTGACGATGTAAAAAATCACGGTCGCATAAAATGCAATTTCCAATATGCTGACAGCAATTTGCAGTTTCTCCATTGTGTATTCCTCCTTGTTTTACTTATATCTTGACAATACCGGGATTTTCCTGTATCCTTTAGGTAGGAGGGTTTCCCCTCCTGCCTTTACTCAATTAAGCGGCTGATTAGATCAATCAGCGCCTTAATGAGGTTCAGGATAGCGGTGATAAGAACGATGGTTTGAAGTGTGCCGTTCTTATTGCCGCTTTTCTTTTTCCCCGGCATTGTTGTCACCTCCGTTTCTTTAACTTGGTTATATTTTATCATAAGTTACTTAATATGTCAATAGTATTTTTTAAGTTACTTAATTTTTTTATTGACTTTTTTAATTTTCTATGGTTTAATATTTTTAGTATTGGAGGTGGTTTTTTGAACGAACTAAAGGACAGAATAAATAAAGTTATATCTACGGCAGGAATAAAAAAGACTGATTTTGCAAAAAAACTCAAAGTGTCACAAGCCTTTATATCGCAGTTGTGTGCGGGAACTTCTCAGCCATCCGACCGTACTATTGCAGATATCTGCCGGGAATTCGGTGTAAATGAGCTTTGGCTTCGAACCGGTGAAGGGGAAATGTTCCGCGCCAAAACCAGAGAAACAGAAATCTCGGAATATTTTGAAAGAGTGCTTTCTGATACGGATGAATTTCAACGCCGGTTTATTTCGGTGCTTTCCCGCTTATCAGCTGATGAATGGCGTTTGATTGAATCCATGGCGCAAAAGCTTGCAGAGGAAACAACGAAAAATCCGGAAGATAACTAAGGCAAGTTTTCTGCTTCCATTGTTTTTGCTTCCTGCTGTGGTTTGCCTTGACAATGGCCGGTAAAATTGATATCCTAATATGGGATGGGGCCGAAGCCCCTTCCCTTACTCGGTTAGCTTACTGATTAGATCAATCAGGGCTTTCACGAGGTTTAGGATAGCGGTGATAAGAACGATGGTTTGAAGTGTACCGTTCTTATTGCCGCTTTTCTTTTTACCGGCCATTGCTTTCACCTCCTTGTTGATTACATGATAATTATACATCATCAAATGATTTTTGTCAAGATATTTTTATTGATTTTATCAATATTTTTCTATTGATTTTTATGATTTGATTATATATAATATGATTAGATAGGAGGTGACATTGTGTCTCTTGGTGAACGTATAAAACAGATACGAAAATATTTAAAACTTACGCAGAAACAATTAGCAGAGCAATTAGACTTAAAACAAAACACTATTGCCACATATGAAATGGGAAGATTGACCCCTTCTGATCGGACCATATCGGATATCTGCCGGGAATTCGGGGTAAATGAATTTTGGCTTCGAACTGGGGAAGGGGAAATGTTCGCGCCAAAAACGACAAGTGATCTATTGGCCGAATCGGCAGGTAAACTTCTTGGCAGTAATCCGGATTCGACTTGGACAAAAATTATCGTATCGTTAATTAACTTACCTGAGGAAGATCGTCATGCGGCAATACGGATCGCGTTGAAAATTGCGGAAACATTGCGTGAAGATGTAGAAAAAGAAGGCAAAGAATAATTCCTTTGCCTTCTTTTTTATTTTTTGATTTTGTTTTGATAATACTTTGAAAATCCTGCCATTATCTATATATCTGAAAATTAATAATGGATATGAGAAATAAAGAATGAAAAAGCCGGGCATAATTGTCCGGCTTTTTATTTTTCCCACCCTTTTACCATGTAAAGAATCGCAATAAATACACGTCGTAATTGCCATAACTCCAGTTTTGTCAGTTCGTCCTGTATTTGCGTACATAATTCATCAATATAATATCGTAATTGCAATATTGATATTAAATTTTGGTTTTGCGTTTTTGAATGAAAGGAATTCATAAAATTATAAAAAAACACAGGGCCGGTTTGGGTAGGCAGGTATGGATAAAAGTACCGAAGGCAACACCACCTTCCGTCCGGCAACTAGTTTATTTAAATGCGGTTTGGTAGGGAAAGTGTATCGGTGACAGAATCGACTGAAAAGAAATGCATGCGATCTGTACAGCTAATAAAAGCTGAATTTCCTCCAGATAAACGAATTCCCAGCAGAAAAAGGACAGAAAATTTTGCGGGAAGCGCTTGATACCGATATCTGCGCGCGAAAATGTGTTTCTCTGTTAAAGCTAGGCGGGTATCGGTTTATTCAGCGCTGCCGATTTCAAACATATATGGATCATCTGCTTAGCTCAAAAATAAATTGGTAAACAGCACTTAAAGCGGAATCCGTATTTTGCAGCGCTAATACAATACACAATGCATGGATGCTGTGATTGCACAGAAAATCGGTATATGTCCAAAGTTCACGCTTCTTTAGGTTCTGAAACAGGGCCTGCCGTATTTGACACTGGATCAGATTGGTATATTTGTACAGGCAGTGAAGAGAATAAGCATAGAAATTCCGGTGTTGCTTGGCCTGTGTAGTTTGCATTGTTCCAAAATTCCTGGGCTGTACTGGCGAAATGTGGATTTAAAAAGGTGTTGTACGTGTATGCAGCGCCGCTGCATCAAATAAAAAAACCAGATATTAATTTGATGCCTGGTTTTTCTCTTGTGACTTTCCACATTCAACATACTAGATTTCTATAACGTTAGTAATAAGGCTTCCGTTTGCTCTATGGTATTGGTGATGTAATCTGCTCCGGCGGCTTCCAATTCACCATCTTGTGCATAGCCGAATCTGACGCCAAGACTTGCAATATGATTGGCTTTTGCGCCTATGATATCATGTTTACGGTCTCCAACCATAATACAACGTGAGCGGTCTTTTTCTGATAACTGCAAACGCTTAAATGCTTCCGCTATAACTTCGGCTTTTGCGTTGCGGCGGCCATCCAGCTCGCTTCCGGAAACAACGGAAAAATAAGGGGAAAGGCCGTATTTTTCCAAAATACGTTCGGAAAAGACCCAGGGTTTTGAACTTGCCAGCGCCAGCGTTTTTCCAGCATCGCACAGATGCTGAAGCATAGATAAAACGCCCGGATATACGCGGTTTTCAAAAATGCCGGTGGCAGAAAAACGTTCACCAAATTTTTCTATAGCAAGTTTTGCCTTTGGCGCATCAAAACCGTAAAATTCCATAAAAGAGTCCAATAGTGGAGGTCCGATAAATTTTGTAAGTGTTTCTAAGTTTTGCGTATGAATTCCAAAATGCTTAAGCGCGTAATCGACGCACTTTGTAATTCCTTCTTTCGGATCGGTGAGTGTGCCATCCAGATCAAAAAACAGATAATCCAAATTTAATTACACTCCTTATGAGAAAATAAAAGGCGTTGGATATTTCCAACGCCTTTGTATGAAGAAATTTATGCCTTTCCGTTGCAGCCAAGTACATCAACGATCTTGTGACGAACCATCTCTTTAATATTAGCACGAGCCGGTTTAAGATACTCACGCGGATCGAACTTGTCCGGATGCTGGACAAAAAATTCACGAATGGTACCGGTCATGGCCAAGCGCAGATCGGAATCAATATTAATCTTACAGACAGACATAGAGGCCGCTTTACGCAGCTGCTCCTCCGGAATTCCAACTGCATCCGGCATTTTACCGCCGTTTTCATTAATCATCTTTACAAAATTCTGCGGAACAGAAGAAGATCCATGCAATACAATCGGGAAACCCGGCAGACGGCGGGAAACTTCTTCCAGAATATCAAAACGCAGAGGAGGCGGAACCAGGATGCCCTTTTCATTCCGGGTGCACTGTTCAGGGGTAAATTTATAAGCGCCGTGGCTTGTGCCGATTGCAATGGCAAGGGAATCAACGCCGGTCTTTTCAACAAATTCTTCCACTTCCTCCGGACGAGTGTAGGAAGAATCTGCAGCAGAAACTTTAACATCGTCTTCAACTCCGGCGAGCGTACCCAGTTCGCCTTCGACAACGACCCCATGCGCATGTGCATACTCAACAACTTTGCGAGTCAACGCAATATTGTCTTCGAACGAATGGGAGGAACCGTCGATCATAACGGAGGTAAAACCGCCATCAATACAGGATTTGCAGGTTTCAAAGTCAGGACCATGGTCAAGATGCAAAACGATCGGGATTTCCGGGCATTCAATAACTGCAGCTTCCACCAATTTTACCAGATAGGTGTGGTTTGCATAAGCGCGTGCGCCCTTGGAAACCTGGAGAATCAGCGGAGCTTTTTCTTCGCGGGCAGCCTCAGTGATACCCTGGACAATCTCCATATTATTGACGTTGAAAGCGCCGACGGCATAGCCGCCTTCATAGGCTTTCTTAAACATTTCTGTAGAAGTAACCAGTGCCATTTTTCTCGCTCCTTATTTTATGAATTTTAAAAGCGTATGCAGGTTTTAAACCATCTATAAGTATACCAGTATTTTTCTATTTTAGCAAGCCTTACGGCTAATTTCTAGTCAAAAATGTTATTTATGTTACAAGCGTTCGAAATTTTTACCGCATTTTTGTTCGAACGCATAAATTTGTATGAAAAATTGATTTTTAAAAAAGAGTATGATATAATTAAAAAAGTTGAAATGCGGAAGTATGGGACCGGTAGGGGAGCACCGAAGGCGCCGGAAACCGCTTTAGAATTAATAAAATTTTGGGAGGTCATGATTTATGGCACAGCTCAAAGGCGCATGCATTATTGGACAGTCCGGCGGTCCTTCTGCTGTTATTAACTGTTCAGCTTATGGTGTGATTAAGACAGCATTGGAAAATCCGAATATTACCAAAGTTTACGGTGCATACCATGGTATTAAAGGCGTTTTAAATGACGAATTGATGATTATGGATGAGGAAGATGCAGCTGAATTGGAAAATATGTTGCATACCCCATCATCCGCACTTGGTTCCTGCCGGTATAAAATTGCAGATCCCGATGAAGACGATACGGATTATAAGCGTATTCTCGAGATCTTCCAAAAATATGACGTCCGTTATTTCTTCTATAACGGCGGGAACGATTCTATGGATACCTGCAATAAGATTTCCAAATATATGAACCGGATTGGTTATGAATGCCGGGTCCTTGGTGTTCCGAAAACAATAGACAATGACCTTGCCGGTACCGATCACTGCCCGGGTTTTGCTTCTGCTGCCAAATATATTGCAACTTCGATTATGGAAGTTTCGCGCGACAGCCAGGTTTATGATACGGGTATGATTACCATTATCGAATGCATGGGCCGTCATGCTGGTTGGTTAACTGCTGCGGCTGCCCTTGCAGGGGTAAAAGGGGATGGACCGGATCTGGTTTACCTTCCAGAAGTTGATTTTAATATGGACAACTTCATTGCGGATATTAAGCGGGTTTATGCAGAAAAGAAAAATTGCATTGTTGCTGTATCTGAAGGTGTGCATTACGCTGACGGTACCTTTGTTTCTGAAGCAAAAACCTCTGGAACCGACGGATTTGGCCATGCTCAGCTTGGTGGCCTTGCTGCCAGACTTGCAGATGTGGTTAAAAATGCGACAGGAGCTAAAGTTCGTCCGATTGAACTAAGTCTTCTGCAGCGCTGCGCTGCACATTGTGCTTCCGGTACGGATATCGCGGAAGCCTTCATGTCCGGAAAGACGGCTGTCGAAGCTGCAGTTGCGGGTGCCACGGATAAAATGGTGGGCTTTGTTTGTACGCGCGATGAAAATGGTTATAAATGCGAACCGAAGCTTTTCGATCTGAGCCTGGTAGCCAACACGGAAAAGAAGGTCCCGCTGGAGTGGATTAACGAAGCTGGAAACGGTGTGACGCAAGACTTTATTGACTACTGCCTGCCGCTCATTCAGGGTGAAACCGGGATGGTCAAAGAAGATGGCTTACCCCGTTTTGTACACCTTAAAAAAGTATTTGCAAAATAATTGTATATTTCTGCCGATGGTGCAAAATTCTTGTATCATCGGCATTTTCAATATATAAATCAATTCGGTTATAGTAAAGAGCTATATTTTGTGGTGATGTAGAAGGGAAAAACTTTTTATTGTTTATGAAAGGGGTATGCTATGAAAAAAACAGTTGCGTATTCGTCTTTGCGAGGTTTTAACTATACGCAGTCTAATGCTTGGAATGATCGTGATGGATGGTCGCATTATGATCACGCGATTGTGGAACGGGATATGGGGTATGCTGAACGCCTGCGCTTAAACAGTGCGCGTATTTTCCTGCCTTATTCCTGCTACCGGGAGAATCCAAAAAAGTTTTTGGCGGATGTAAAAGATTTTGTACAAACTGCCTGGACACATGGGGTTTCCACTAATCCGATTGTTTATTTCGGATTTTTTGCAAGCGCTTCGCGGGAGGAAGAATTTGTCCCGGTAGAAGGTGAGAGCCTTCGTCCGTTGTCCAAAACTGTACAAACCCCTTCCTTGTGGCATTACGGAGAAGAATACTTTGATGATCTTTATGCTGCCATCGGTTCGGAACCAGGCCTTTTATTTTGGGATATTTCCAATGAACCGGGTTATACGGATAACTTTGTAACTTGGTATGATGAAGAACCTTCTTATGTACAGGACTTTCGCCCGTGTCGGCCAAATATGGAAGAACTTCGTGCAAAACAGGAAAAGACCTGGGAATTCATTCGTCATTTTTGTAAATATGTCAAGGCAAAAGATCCGGATCACGATATTGGCGTGGGGAATATTTTTATTTGGGAAACCGAGCCGAGCCGGACAGCGGAACTAGTCGATGTAATTGTATTTCACGATTATTCCGCTACACGTGCGCGTTTACGAGAAGTGTTGGATATGGCGATAGACCTGGGCAAGAAATATAACAAGCCTGTCGTAGATAATGAGATGTGCTGTATTGCACGCGGAAATCCGTACGATATGGCAATACAACTGCATGACGAATACAAAATCGGCTGGTATCTGTTTGAACTGATGATCGGAGAAGATGGTTGGAACCGCGTCCATGGCGTAGTCTATCCTGATGGTACGATCCGCGACCCGGCAATTGTCGCTGCAATCTATGGGTTCCATCGCAACCGTAGCAATACTGCTGTCCGTTCCGATGTTGGACAGGAAGATTACGTTAGCCGCGCAATTTATTATGCCGATAAAGTCTTGCATGCTGTGCGCCGTCCGCGACGCAGCGATCATACTCCAGATGCAAAGGAATTATTGGAGGCCTGTGAATTTGCGGCCAATCTTCTTGAAGGCGGGGAACTTGTTCCAATGGCATATCCGCCGACGGCCAAAATTGAGGCATATCGTAGGATGGAATCTCCAAATTGTTATGAAATTGCAGATTATCTGGCAGAATTGATCGAGATTTTAAAGAAAAGTTGTCACTACGTCAAGGAAGATGTTTCTTTCCGTGAGCTTCGCAGTTGAATGCGTCAGCGCAGGGAAACCGATAGAAGCCAAATACCCGGAACCAGATTAACGCTCTGGTTCCGGGTACTCTTATTTTGTAGAAACAACGTAAATTCCTTTTGATAATCCGTTAAAGGTAGAATGCAGCCTGCCGGGAATCGCAGATATATGGGCCAGTATTCTGGCAAGCCCGGTGTCAATCGTTTCGCCTGGAATAAGTATGGGAATACCTGGCGGATATGCCCAGACATATTCCGCAGCGATATGGCCGGGACATTGTTCCCAGGAAAGCAGACGCCTGGGTGAATGGACAGCGGTTTCCGGAGCTATAGACAGGCTTGGAAGGAATCCATAAATTTCGGATTCGGATTCAAATTCCCAGTCGCATATCTCCTGTTGCGCGAGGATCGCATCCAGCTTAATTAAAGCCTCTGCCAGCTGGGATAGACTTTTTCGTGTATCTCCGAGCCCGGTCATTGCCAACGCATAGTGTGATGTAGCCATCTCCAGCTCAATTGAAAACTCTTTGCGCAGTAACTCCATGACTGCTGAACCGGAATATCCAGGTGCATGAATAAGAATTTTTCCAGGATCATAGGCAAAAACTTCTTGAGGCAGGGGAGTAGTGCGCATAAGCGCCTGTACGTGATAAAGATTTGAGATAGAATCATCAAAAATCCTAAGATTATCTCTCCAGTACTTAAAAAGTTCAGGATGCTGATGCAAAAGTGTAACACATCCGTCAATAGAAGCCATAAGAAGGTAAGAAGGGCTGCTGCTTTGAAAGATAGAAAGTGCATGCCGGATTTGAGCAGAGTCAATCCGATTCCCGCAGCAATGAAGGATCGCAGTTTGGGTAAGAGAAGGCAAAGTTTTATGTAAACTTTGGACTACAAGATCTGCATCGCAGTGTACTGCACCGGCAGGGAAACCGTCGGAAAGTCCCAGATGCGCTCCGTGTGCTTCATCCACAAGCAAGGGTATATTCTTGGCATGGCAGATTTTTGCAATTTGAGCAATATCACTGATTATGCCTTCATAACTGGGGCTGGTTAGAAACACAGCACGAATATTCGGATATTGTCTCAGAAGTTGTTCAACCTGGTTGGGTGTGATTGAACCGAAAATAGTACTATCCGGAATAAAAGACGGCAATATAAAATGCGGAATCAAACCGAACAGTTCAATTGCATGGTAGACAGATTTATGAGATCCCCGTGATA
>CALWJF010000051.1 GCA_944380935.1 uncultured Clostridia bacterium | reverse complement strand
CTAAAAGCCAAAGCAATTAGCTGGAAAAATCCTCAATTAACTGAGCCAATTCCTCCGTTGATTGAATTTCGACTCCATCAATCAGACGCAGGCGATCGCTTTCCCGGAATGTACGTGGGTCTGCATCAGCTATAACCGTATAGTCGTCTTCCTTGCCATATGGAAATACACGTAATTCATTTCCAACTAAACGCATAACAAACATCGGCTGGTTTTCCGTATCTGCCATTACTTGGGATTGCGTCGGTTCTGTCTGCGTCAAAATCGGGGTCCGGCTTTGCGGTTGCATTTGCGCTGTCTGAACGGTTGCTGTTTCAATTTCAGTAGCATTTTTTATCTGGTTGATTTCGGCATATTTTAATATCGCGCACACACTCAAAGAAAAACTGATTAAAATCATGAAAATACTTAGATAGATTTTGCGTCTATATGTTGTATGCATATTTCCTTCCTCCTTACTCTGGAAGTATTTCCCTTATTTCAGGAAATATACAGGCAACACATAAAAAGCTGGATTTTTCGCTTCTATGTGGTATAATATACTTCAGCATGTGGTTTTTTTCCACTGATCTGTTTCCATACAGAATCAACGCCCTGTACTTGTTTTCAGGAAATCGGGCATGCCCGTCTTCCCCCTTGTGAAAGGAGTTTACTCATTGAAAGTTCGTGTTATAAAAAAAATCGCGTGGTTTTTTACCGGGACACTTGGCTGGATTGTTAAAGTCTTTTTGACAATCCTATGTGTTGGCGTAGTGACTGCAGCAATTTGCGCTGCTGCATTCGCCCTTTATATCTCCAATTATATTCAGCCAAATATTGACAACGTATCCTTGGAAGATCTGGTACTAAATGAAACTTCTTTTGTTTATGCTTACGATGCTGATGGAAACGAAGTTTTGCTTGAACGGCTGTATAGTACGGAAAACCGCATCTGGGTCGACTACGACCACATTTCCCCCAATATGTTTAATGCTCTTATTGCAATCGAAGACGAGCGCTTCTACTCTCATAATGGCGTCGATTGGACCCGAACCATTGGTGCAATGATTAACATGGTAATTCCGCTGCGCGATAATTACGGCGGAGGCTCAACCATTACACAACAGTTGATTAAAAATATTACCGGCGACGACGATGTAACAGTACGACGAAAAATTACGGAAATTTTACGGGCTTTAGAATTTGAAAAAACCTATTCAAAAGAAGATATTCTTGAATATTATCTCAACATTATCTATTTTGGTTCCGGCGCTTACGGTGTCGAAACAGCCGCACAGACCTATTTTGGTATTTCCGCTTCTGAATTAAGTGCTGCACAGGCTGCCTGTCTCGCCGCCATGATCAATTCCCCTACTTATTACAATCCACGATATTATCCGGAAAACAATGAGTCCAGACGTCTGCTCGTTTTAAAACAGATGTATGAGTTAGGAATGTTTGAAAGTGAAGCGGATTATGAAGCAGCCTGCAATACCCAGCTTGAGTATTGGGGCGGAAAAGACGCCGATTCGGTCTCCCCGGCTGCAAAGCAGAGTTACTATGTAGATCAGGTAATCAACGATGTTATTGAAGATCTCATGGATACCTATGGTTATACGGAAAAAACCGCGACGACACTGGTTTATTCCGCTGGTTATTCGATTTATGCCTGCGTGGACCTGGAAATTCAGGCAATCGTTGATGCAGTTTATGAAAATCCGGAAAATTTCCCTGATACACGCAGCAGTCAGGAATTACAGTCTGCCATTACGATTATGGATCCCTATACCGGCGAAGTACTGGCTATGTCCGGAGGTGTAGGAGAAAAAACCGTCAACCGTGCCTGGAACCGTGCAACTATGACGCAGCGCCCCCCCGGTTCTTCCATAAAGCCGCTGACGGTCTATGCGCCGGCATTTGAATATGGTCTGATTACCCCTGTAAGCGTATTGGATGATTCCCCTTTCCTTGAAAGCACCATGTGGCCTAAAAATCAGAACGGTTATTATTCCGGACGTTCCAACATTCTGAATGCAGTTGGTCGTTCCTTAAATACCGTTGCTGTCAAGGTGTTGGATATGCTTACGCCGGAACGTGCTTATTCTTTTGCCACCTTGAATTTGGGCTTGGATCTTGTCAGTTCCATGGAACGCAACGGTCAAGTCTATTCGGATATAGATTATGCTCCTCTGGCGCTTGGCGGTTTAACCAACGGTCTGACCGTCCTGGAAATGACCGCTGCCTATTCTTCTTTTGTTAATGAAGGCATTTATACTGAGCCGCGCACCTATTCCAAAGTACTGGATTCCAACAAAAATATTGTTCTGGAAAATGAACCGGAATCTCAGGTTGCAATGAAAAAGGAAACCGCTTTTTACGTTAACCAGGTTTTAACCTATGCCGTCAATTACGGAACCGGTTCACAGGCTAAAATCAGCGGCATTACAACCGCAGGTAAGACCGGTACAACGACAAACGACTACGATCGTTGGTTTGTGGGGTATACACCTTATTACTGTGCTGCTGTGTGGGTCGGCTACGACCAACAGGCAGAAATCAAGCTCTCCACCTCCATCAACCCTGCTTTGGCTGTGTGGAAACAGATTATGGATGTCCTGCACGAAGGGAAGGAGCCTGCTTCCTTCTTTGAGATGGAGACGGCAAGTGTGCAGATATGCCATGACAGCGGCCTGTTGGCCTGCGAAGGCTGTTCCCTGGATCCGCGTGGCGGTCGTGTATATACTGCACAGATTTTAACAAAAGATATTCCTACTCAACAGTGTGACTGTCATATCGTCGTTAAGATCTGCTCAGAAACCGGGATGCGTGCCACCGAATATTGCACGGATACCTACGAGATTGCACTGCTGAATGTGGAACGCAGCGGTAATGTGCACATGAGCGACGATGAATACCTTTATCAAGAAGCGGTATACGCCGACATTAACGGCACCAGTTCACAGAGTAAATACAACACGTACTGCACTACCCATACCCATGAAGAAGTTTTCCCGGATGATCCGGAAGATGATGGTTCGGGAATCGACAATGGTGATGAGGACTCTGGTGGCGGCAGCTGGTGGGATATTTTCAGACGCTGACTGTCGGGGCTGTTTACCGGGAACGGAGCATGAGCATGCAACCAAAAAACAGAAAGTCTTATTGGTTCCTTACACTCCCCTTTTTATGTGTGTGCATTTTGACGCTTCTTTTCGTCTGTATAAAAAACCGTCCGCCTGTAGACGATGTACAAGAACAAGAGGGATCGGTTCTTTTGCCCGCTATGCAGGAAGAAGAAGTTTTCCCCGCATGGCAGGCGGATGGAGAAACCAGCGTTGTTTACAATATGCCTCCGGACAAACCTGTGTATATCGATTTATGTGCCTTAGGGGATGTTATGGCGCACAACGGTACCTATGAGGCTGCTTACAGGAATGGCGCCTATGATTTCGATTATATGTTTGCAGACGTTGCCCGTTATATTGTTGGCGCAGACTACTGCGTTGCAAATCTCGAAACGGTATTTGCCGGGGCTGAACGGGTTTTTTCCAATTATCCAAATTTCAACACGCCGGAGCAGATGGGTCAATCTCTCGGAAAAGTGCTTGGACTGGATTTGCTGAGCATGGCCAATAACCACGTTTTTGACCGCGGCTACTCCGGTATGCAGACAACCATGGATTTTCTGGATGAATACGGCATCGCCTATACCGGTGCTTATACAAGCCAGCAGGCTTATGACACTCCCTTCTTAGTGGAAATAAATGGGGTCAAGCTTGCATTCATTTCTTCTACCTACGGTGTTAACGGAGCAGTTCCGAGGGATCATCCCTACGCTGTACGCATCACCTCCAAAGAAACGCTTGCTGCCTGTGCACAGGCAGCGGTGGATGCAGGCGCCGATTGTGTCATTGCACTTTTACATTGGGGAAACGAATACCAGCCCTATGCTTCGCAGCAGCAGCGCGAGCTTGCACAGTGGTTATTTGAAAACACTGCAATCAGCTTAATTATTGGCAATCATGCCCATGTTGTGCAACCAATTGAGGTATTTGACGTCCAATACCAAGACCAACCTAAACAGGGTGTTGTCCTGTATGCATTGGGAAATTTTACAGGAGAACAGCTAAAAGAGTACCGGGACAGCGGTATCATTGCGCGTATCGGCCTTGAAATCACGCCCGGAAACCCGGCGCAGACAAAAGTAAACAATATTGTCTATACGCCAACATTCATCGATCCAAATCCCAAAGCAAGCGGAAAACGCTATCGCGTGATTTCCGTTTACGATGCCATCGCCGGTTATGAATCTGGGACGGACAGCCTGATTTCTGCCAAAGAATATGATCGAATGCTGCATTATCGTTCGTACTATGCTGAGCTTTTGGAAACGCATGCGCTGGTTCGCGCATCAACGACGACAGATTAACGGGAGGGTTTATGCAACGTCTCAAAAATTATTTGATACTGCTGTGTGTATTGCTGCTTATAACATCTCCTTTCGCATTGGCAACCTATGAAAACGTTACCATCTATTATAATGATGAACTCCTTGACTTCCCTACTGCCGGCCCATATTACGACGCACAGGCAAACTGTATTATGGTGCCTGTACGCACTTTTGCCGAAGAAATCGGTGCACAGGTGGATTTTGATCCAGACAGTGGGGATATTTCTATTTCGATTCTGGATACCCAGATCAGCCTTAACGCAAATCGCCAGGAGGCGATTGTCAATGATACCCGACGCATTACGCTTGCAGCTGCACTATCCATTCAGGACGGAGTATCCTTTGTCCCGCTTAACGCCTTTACGGATGCATTAAACATTAATTATTGGTGGGACATTGATACCTTAACAGCCCATTTGTCTCTTGCAAAAACTTACGCGCTCGGCATGGATGCGAATCAGATCCCATACAATTACGGTACTCCGAAGCGCAGCGACCGCAGTGAACAGGGGTTTGATTGGCAAGTGTATCAGGATGTACCCAGCTCTTTTTCCATGGTTGGGATTGACAACGAAAAAGTTGTAGCTTATTACCTCTATCAAGGTTCTTGGGAACTTCCATGCGGACTTTATTGCGGCATGCCCGTTGACAACGCCAATTCACTCATGCAAATTCAAAAATACAGCATCGGAATTGGGAATTATTCTATCGTTTATACGAGCGAAACGGAATATATCGTCGCCTATCTTGATCCCGAAGGAGAAAGCGTCTGTGCGGTCTTATATGAAGATATTGCATACAAGGATCAATATGAAATCGACGCGTCGGTAACTGAGTCGTTTTCATTGCAATTGCAGGATCTGTTTAACGCTTACCGTTCCGGTCTCGGTTATGAAGCAATATCAGAAGATTCCGGGTTGACAGCACTGGCCAAAAAACACGCGGACGATATGGCGCAGCACAATTATTTTGGCCATCTGGATACGCAGGGTTTATCTAATGAAGATCGTTTCGCGCAGGCCGGTTATGGGGATTGTTACTGTGCCGAAGCAACTGCGCAGGCATACCGCAACAGTTTTGATGCTTTTGCCGGTTTGGTTGCAAACACAGATTACCAGGCGCTTGCCGCCGCTAATTTTCAATCTTCCGGATGCGGCACCGCCTATCATTCTGACTCTGACGGCTTATTATATTTCGTCCAGATCTTTTATGCACCTAAAGAATGAGCCGAAAAAAAGTAAAAATTTTAACCTTCGTATTTTTAGAATTGAGATTACCAGACGCCGGTTTAGATGAACGTCTGGTATTTTTTTACGAACATTTATTCGAAAAAACACGGTTTTCCATCAATATGCTCTTGTGAAAAAGTGCGTTGTATGGTATAATGTTCTTAACTGTCGGAGAACAGCGGCTTGTTCTCCTGTTTAGAAAGGCCATATTATGAAAGATCACAATATTTTTCGGACATCTATTGGCGGACAAGCACTGATCGAAGGTATTCTGATGCGCGGTCCGCGGAAAACTTCTATTGTCGTCCGCCGTCCGGATGGCGAGTTGGTTTTTAAAGAAGAACAATATTCCACACGCTCCGGAATCTGTGCCTGGCCATTGATCCGCGGTGTTCTTCGATTATATGATTCACTTTCCGGTGGAATCCGGGCGCTAACCTACTCCAGTGAAATCGCTTTTGAAGGAATAGAAGAAGACGACTGGCTTACCAGAAAGCTCGGGCAAAAACGCGCAAATGAAATTGCGACCGGTATTGCGCTTTTTTTCGGCTGCGCAATTCCCATTGCTCTGTTTATTCTCCTTCCTACTCTGCTTGCCGGACTTCTTGACGGTGTGATCGGTTCCGGATTTGCACGCAATTTACTGGAGGGGTTATTTCGTATCCTGATTTTTCTTGGTTTTTTATTCTGTATCTCCCGCATGAAAGACATTAAGCGCACATTTATGTATCATGGCGCCGAACACAAAACCATTCATTGTTATGAACACAGCATGCCGCTTACCGTCGAAAATGTACGGAAATTTCCCAAGGAGCATCCCCGCTGCGGAACCAGTTTTTTGTTTGTTGTGATGATTATCTCCATTTTGGTCTTTTCGTTTGTCAGCTGGTCTAATCCGTTTCTGCGCATGCTTTTCCGCCTTCTATTGCTCCCAGTGGTTATTTCCCTAAGTTACGAAGCTAATCTTTTTGTGGGCCGGCACGATAATACATTGACCCGGATTTTACGGGCGCCGGGGCTTTTTATGCAGAAATTTACAACCTTTGAGCCGGATTCCGCGATGATTGAAGTCGCAATTGCTGCGCTTGAACGCGTAATCCCCGAAAAAGAAGGAGAGGATCGCTGGTGACCTATGCACAAGCGCTGCAATACGCGTTGCAAACATTAAAACCTATGAACCTGACAATGCCTGATTTGGAAGGACGGGAACTGGTTGCTGCGGCTTCTGAAGCGGCGGGAATGCTTGTCAAAGCAAGGGATCTTCCGATGCTGTCAGGACTGGAAGCGCCAGCAGAAATTAAAGAGGAACTGGATGCCTTGCTGGAACGCCGTCTGAGGGGAGAACCTCTTGCTTACATCATAGGCGAATGGGATTTTTATGGAATAACACTGGAAATTAATCCGGATGTTTTGATTCCTCGAGCTGACACGGAAACCTTGATCCCGCTGGCATTAAAGTTTATTGCCGAACGTCCCGAACCGCGCGTGCTGGATCTATGCTGCGGATCGGGCGCGATCGGCATTGCAATTTTGTTACACAATCCGCATG
>CALWJF010000050.1 GCA_944380935.1 uncultured Clostridia bacterium | reverse complement strand
AGTACAGCTGGAATTGCGCATGCCGCCATTGCTGCAACCATCCTTAATATGCCGATGGGCTATGTCCGTTCTGGTGCAAAAGACCATGGTCGTGGTAATCAGATTGAGGGCAAGCTGGAGAAGGGACAGAAAGTTGTTGTGATTGAGGATCTGATTTCTACGGCAGGAAGTGTTTTGGAGGTCGTAGAAGCGCTGCGTACCGCCGGTGCACAGGTACAGGGGATCATCAGTATTTTTACCTATGGTATGAAAAAAGGACTGGATCGTATGGCACAAGCACAAA
Organism: uncultured Clostridia bacterium; assembly: GCA_944380935.1. Classification (GTDB taxonomy): domain Bacteria; phylum Bacillota; class Clostridia; order Oscillospirales; family QAMX01; genus CALWJF01. The sequence continues at coordinate 7,743 of CALWJF010000050.1, read as the reverse complement.
TCGAAAACACTTCGCTGACAACGCTTGACGCTCTTTTAGAAATTGCGGCCCAGGAAAATTATATTGCGCCGGAAGATATTGACCGCATCAAGCGCTTCCGTGATAATCCTTCAGATGAATCCTGGATGCAAAAATAACGCCGGCGATTTCGTTACGGACTCTAGATATGCAGAGAAAATAAGTATGTGCTTATTCAATAAAAAGTTCGTAATTTTCTATTTGCGCGTTTTTTATGCATTTATAGGACGGTCCGAATTTGCATTAATTTTTTGATTGAGCTTTTTTAAGAATAAATTTAAAGCCCGTCTCCGATAAGATGAAGACGGGCTTTAGTTACATTAAGGTTTGATTAGAATCCATCGCGGAAACGTTTGCGGCGTTTATAATTTTCATAACGGTCACGCAGGGAACGATAGAAACTGGGACCGAAAAAGATCAGAAAATTGAGCAGCGACGCAAGAATTGCCGCACGTTCTGACCAGGAACCGACAATAAAACTCAACACAAACATCGCTGCATCAAGCAGCGCCAACCATTTGATTTTGATTGGAACAAAAAAGAACAATAACAATTGAAAATCTGGATACATAACGGCAAAAGCAAAAAACAGCGACATATTTAAATAGTAGTTTGTTGCCGCACCAGATATAAATCCGGCAATTAGCGTTCCGATAATGCCAAATAGATAATAAATATTAAACCAGAAACTCCCCCACTCCCGCTCCAAAGAGGACCCAATAAGGTAATAAAAGTATAGAGAGAATACAATAAATAGAAGCGAACTATCCGGCGGCAGAAAAATAAACGTTAAAATGCGCCAAAACTGTCCGGAAAAAAATGCCGGCGCATAAAACATAAAATAAGAATATAGGCTCCGGCCCGTGGTAGTACCAATCAATAAATCGGCGACAAAAACCATAGCCATACCTGCGACAATATAGGTCATCAGATTTCGAATGGAAAAACGGGAAAACCGATATTCCAGCTTTGACAGCCAACGATAGAAAAACATGTTGCCTCCAAAATTTTTCGTACTGCATTTAGTATAACATATAATCAAAAAAAAGCACAGATAAAAAGCATGAATTTTCTGTCCGGATAATTTTTTGTTTTGTAAAATTGAATTTATTTAAAACCTTTGAATTTTTGTACTTTTATGCTATACTATAAAAAGCGTATCGTGATATTTTTTTTATGTTTTTAAAGCGGATGTTGTAGGGCTATGAAAAGTCTTGAGCTTAAAGTTGAAAAACTAGTTTAATACTTGATTTTTAGCCCATACTTTTACTAAATCCTTTTCTTTCGAGGGAATTCATGAATCTGTTTATACGAAAAAAAGCATATATTCTAATGGATCGATATAATGTGCTGGATGATACAGGCCGCGTGGTCTACAGCGTGGATGGGAAACTTGTACGCCATTTTGGCAAGCTTGAGGTACGCGATCGGGCTGGAATTCAGATTCTTGAAATTCAAAAAGGCCCAAGTCCCTTTTTTTCTACCTATACGATTTCTGCAAATGGTACGTTGCGGGCGCAACTTCGGCAAAATTTTAAATTGCTGCCGGATTTTTCACTGCAGCTTGACGGACAGGATTATTTAATATCCGGAAATCTGCATGCATGTGACTTTGTGATTTCCCAAAAAGAAACAGTTGCCGCGCGAATTCGAAAAAGAAATCTGCGTTGGGGAGATACTTACATCCTTTCAATTCAAAACCTTGAATATGCATCAATATTAAGCGCGATGACAGTCTGTTTAGATAATGCAATGTTTCACAATTTACTTTAATAATAATTTAAAACTCTGTAGCATTGTTGGCGCTTTATGGGGATATTGGGGATGAAATTGGATACAAATGTCCATACTGTCTGCATAAGAATTTTCTGCGGAGGTAGAAACTATGCTGACAGTTACGCAAATTGAACAGGCGCAGGCTCGTATCCAGGATATTGTTCGCTGTACACAGTTGATTTGTGCCCCTAAGTTGATTCCAGGTAGTGAAATTTATTTAAAAACAGAGAATCTCCAACTGACTGGTTCATTTAAAGTGCGCGGTGCATTTAATAAAATCCTTCAACTTACTTCACAGGAACGTGCACGAGGAGTAATTGCTTGTTCTGCTGGTAATCATGCGCAGGGTGTAGCACTTGCTGCACAGCAAAACGGCATAAAAGCAGTAATTTGTTTACCGTCCAGTGCGCCGATTTCAAAAATTGAGGCGACAAAATCGTACGGCGCACAGATTTGCTTAGTGGAGGGTGGATATGATGATGCATACCGTCGAGCGTTAGAATTGCGAGACCTTCACGGCTATACGCTACTCCATCCGTTTGACGATGATGCAGTAATTGCCGGTCAAGGTACAATTGGATTAGAACTTTATCGTCAAAATCCAGAAATAGACGCCGTAGTCGTCCCAATCGGTGGAGGAGGTTTGATTTCCGGTATTGCGCTGGCGCTAAAACATTTAAATCCACAAATTCAGATTTATGGTGTACAGTCTGCCGGAGCACCTTCTATGCAGCATGCGTTGCAAATCGGACGGGTAGAAAATTTATCCCGAGCGGTAACGCTGGCTGACGGGATTGCAGTCAAGCAACCGGGAGAACGGACCTTTACGCTGTGCAAACGTTATGTTGATGAGATTGTGACCGTTACGGACGATGAAATTTGTATGGCAATTTTGGCTTTGATGGAGCAACATAAATTGATTACAGAGGGCGCCGGTGCAGTTTCGGTTGCAGCTGTTATGTCTGGAAAATTGCCGGTTTCCGGAAGACGTATTGCTTGTATTCTTTCCGGAGGGAATATTGATGTACAGATTTTGTCTCGCGTAGTTGCGCGTGGTTTGCTTATTGGTGGAAGAATATGCAGTTTATATATTGAGCTTGTAGATAAACCATATCAGCTTGCGGATATCTCTCGTATTATTGGGCAACAGGGTGGCAATATTTTTTCTGTGAGAAATGAGTTTTCGGAGGCCGGAACGGATATTCATAATGCAGTAGTCTGTATTCAGCTTGAAACTCGGGATGCACACCATATTACGCAGATAAAAACGGCGCTTTCTGCAAATGGTTTTTCTGTTTTGTGATTTTTAAGGAGGAATTTTATGCCAATAACATATCAGACAAAAGCTGCTCCCGCTGCGATCGGGCCCTATTCACAAGCTGTTCGTACAGGAAATCTTCTTTTTGTATCTGGGCAAATCCCCGTAGTACCTGAATCAGGAGAAATCGAAGCACCGGATATCACAGGTCAAAGCGAACAGGTTATGCGTAATTTAGGTGCTATTCTACAGGCTGCAGGGCTTGGATTTAAGGATGTTGTGAAAACGACCTGTTTTTTGGCAGATATTTCTGATTTTGCAGCATTTAATGAGGTATATGCGCGGTTTTTTACAGAAAAACCTGCTCGTAGTTGTTTTGCAGTTGCTGCTTTGCCAAAAGCTGCACGCGTAGAGGTTGAAGTTATTGCGCAGATCCAACCCTAAACTAATGCTTCCGGTTAACTTGAATTTAAAATTGTAAGTTTAAAACTGCCTTATCCCAAGAGGTTAAGGCAGTTTTTTTATGAAATGCTATGCTTTTATCAAATATCTTTAAGAACTTTACCCCAGAAATTAAATACAAATTTATTTCAAGATTTTTTTGTAAAACCGGGATTTCGCTTTGTAAAAATGTCGGAATTTACCGTTTTTTTGTTTTGCAGCCATACTTGCATTCTACGCTTTATCTATGTTATACTTTAGTTAAATAAAAAATAAATTGGAGGATCGTAGACGTGAGAGCGAAACAGAGCGTAGAAAAACCTAAGTTAAAAATGCGCAGGACTGTGTTAGACGATTTGGAGTGGGGTACGGATGAATTTGTAGAGTCTCATTCAAACAAAAAAACACGTGCGCAGCTTCCGGATCAAGTCAGTTCAAAAAGTGTGTACAAGGATATTATCCAGCTTGCCTGGCCGACTTTTATCGAATTGATGTTAGCGTCTATGACGTCAATGGTTGATATGATGATGGTCGGAAATCTTGGTGCGACGGCGATTTCTTCTGTATCCATGGCAACGCAGCCCAAGTTTATTTTGATGACTGTTTTCCAATCGATGTGCACCGGCTCTACAGCATTGGTTGCTCGGTGCCGTGGCGCAAATGATCACGAACGTGCGAACCATTTTATGCGTCAATCTTTGACACTAACTTTATTTCTTTCCGCAATTTCTACGGTCTTAGGACTTGTATTCATTGAGCCGCTTATTAAAATTATGGGAAATGCAGAACCTGAAGTTTTTGCCGGTACGGTCTCTTATCTGCGAATTCAGATTTACTCCCTGATTCCTATGGCGCTTACGTTCTGTATTACGGCGGTTTTGCGTGGTGTTGGAAAAACACGCGCTTCAATGGTTTATAATCTTGTCGCCAATGTTGTTAATGTCATTTTCAATTACTTGTTAATCGAAGGGAATTTAGGCTTCCCGCGTATGGAAGTTGCCGGAGCTTCTCTGGCAACAGCTATTGGTCAAGTGGTCGCATTTATTATTGCGATTGTGGTGATTACGCGCCCGCATAATTACTTACAGATCCGTTTGGGAGATAATTTCAAACCGGATGTTGCGTCTTTAAAAGAAATTGCCAAAATCGGCTTCCCTGCAATGCTTGAGAATGTTATTATGCGTGTGGGTGTCATCATCTTCACCCGGACAGTTGTTGGGCTCGGCACGGTAAAATTTGCCACGCATAACGTCTGTATGAATATTAACTCCATGTCTTTTATGACCGGGAATGCTTTTGCTAATGCTTCGACTTCCCTGATGGGACAAAGTCTGGGGAAAAAACGTCCGGATATGGGAGAAGTTTATGTAAAATATACCCGAAGGCTTGGGCTTTGTTTTGCAGGACTATTGATGGTTGTATTTTCCTGCTTTGGAGGTTTTGTGGTGAGTCTTTACAATGACGATCCGGAAATTATTGAAACCGGCCGGATTATCATGTTGTTTGTCGCTTTCCTGCAGCCTTTCCAGAATTCACAATTTATTACTGCAGGTTCTCTGCGTGGTGCAGGTGATACGAAATCAATTGCAAAGATTATCATGGTTACCACTGTCGGTGTACGCGCCGGTCTTGCATTGTTATTGGTAAATCTGTTACACCTCGGATTATACGGGGCATGGACAGCAATGGTTTTGGATCAGCTTTTGCGCTCGGTATTGGTTATCCGCAGATATAACAGCGGCAAGTGGAAGAAAATCCGTGTTAATATTCATGCATCTTCCAAAACGACTTCTGTCGAACCCGATCCGACTGATGATGAAGCTGCAGCCGAACTGGAAACAGAAGGGGAACCGGATTTACTTGCTGTCGAAATAGTAGAAGAGGAAGCGGAAATAGCCGATAAAGAAAAACAAACGATAAAGTAAAACACATCTGGATAATTATTAAAAAGAATGTTAAGTATGGAGATTGATAAGAAAATCGCAGCATCTATTCATGCATTGCCGTCTGTTGAAGGCCCAATCCCTGTTACTGAAACTTCCCATCCCTATTGTGCCATGGCATTTTCCCGCTGTAGAATGGACCTGGCAGACTACGGATATTTGGAAGAGGAATATTTCCTCTCTGGAACGGCAAATGTTTATGATCTGGATGAAAATGGTGCGCTGTATATCAAATATGAAGCAGTTCCGTACAAAAATCGAATTTTAGTGCGCAGGCCCAGGGAAATCCAGAATTATTCCGGACGGGTATTGATGGATATTTTAAATGCCTCATCCGGCTATGATATTGAAGATGGATGGGATCGCTTTTATCGTTATTGTCTGGAAGGCGGTCATGCTTACGTTGGTGTGACTTCAAAACCCTTGTGTGTACAAGCACTGAAGAATTTTGACTTTGAACGCTATAACAGCTTAAATTGGTCTTCTCCTGTACCTGCCCCACAACCCGCAGGAAAATACGGATTTGGCAGTATTCAAGGGACGGAGGAAGGACTTGCCTGGGATATCTTTAGTCAGACAGCAAACGTATTGCGTTGCGGCGTCCCCAACAATTGTCTGGGTGGTTATCCAGTGGATTATCTGAATCTTTCCGGGCAAAGCCAGTCTGGTATGTATTTGAATACGTATACACATTTCTTTCATCCTTACCTAAAAACGCGAGAAGGACAAAAGTTTTTCGATACTTATTTGAACATTGTCGGTGTTGCTGCATGCCGGCCTTTATGTCAAATGGCTTACGATGAAAAACCGGCACGTTTTCCAGATGTGGTTGTAGAAAAAATTGATTCGCCTTATGCGCTGATTTCCAGTGAAGGAGATATGTATTTATTTCAAAACACACATGAACATGCCTGGCCAAAAGACGGCGATACACCGGAAAATCGAATTCGGTATTATGAAATCCCAGGTACGCCGCATACCAATATTGTCTGTAAGGTATTAAATTCCTATGAGGAAACGGATAAAACTGGCGTTATTCGTCCCCCTATTTTACCGGAAACGATTGAAGGTTTGAATGATACACCTTTGGAATTCTATGTTTGCGGTATTTTGGAGCTTTTATATAAATGGTGGGCTTTTGGCATAGCTCCGCCACGGGCTAAACGTTTTATGCGGGATGCTGAGGGCAATCTCCTCCGTGATATCCATGGTAATGTAAAAGGCGGTTTGCGTACACCCTTTGTGGATGTGCCCGCTGCATCTTATCTTGGGCGCAGCACAAAATTTGCACAGGGTGCAATGTGCGGGGAGAAAAAACCATTTTCTTTTTCGAAGATGCTTGCACTTTACGGAAGTCTTGAAGGATATCTTGAAAAATTCAAAGCTTACGTTCAACAACAGATAGAATTAGGTTTTATCCTTCCTTCTGATGCCAGACGGATGCTACAATGGGCAGAACGGACAGCTGCTCAGTGCAAATAGAAACAATTATTTATCATAAGCGGAATGCTATATGTAATGGATTGGTTTAGATTGTAGATCAAATTTAAGTGCCTTTTCCAAATATTATTTGATGGGGTGAGAAAATATGATGCAGACTGATATTTTGTTCCCGGAAGGTCGGACTCGCGCTTTGACGCTGAGTTATGATGATGGTGTGGAAACGGATATTCGGATGATGGAAATCCTGGATCGCCATGGTATCAAATGTACGTTTAATCTTAACTCCGGGCTTTATGCGCCGGAAGGCACAGTTTATCCTGCTGGTACAATTCATCGCCGCATGAGCCGCAGCCAAATTGATGCTGCTTATCATGCACCGCACGAAATTTCAACACATGCATTGACACATCCATTTTTAAACCGCATGTCCGATGCGCGCATTGCCTATGAAATTGTCAAAGACCGTGAAAATCTGGAAGCGGAATTTAATTGTATTGTTCGCGGACATGCTTATCCATATGGAGTATTTGACGACCGTGTTGTTCAGATTTTGCAGAATTGCGGTATTGTATACGCGCGTACGGTAATTTCTTCGCATCGGTTTGATCTTCCGCATGACTGGCTTCGCCTTGAAGCCACCTGTCATCATAACGATCCAGCACTTCCGGAACTAATGGAAAAATTTTTGACGGATGACCCGCGTCCTACTACAAAGTTCTTTTACATCTGGGGACATAGTTACGAATTCGATCAATACAACAATTGGTATTTATTGGAAAATATGTCGAAAACGCTGGGCGGTCATAAGATCTTCTGGTATTGTACAAATATGTATGCTTACACTTATATTGAAGCGTACCGTTC
>CALWJF010000049.1 GCA_944380935.1 uncultured Clostridia bacterium | reverse complement strand
TGGATGTGACCGGCATCGACTTGGAACCACAGAATGCTTCCGACGGAGAGAGCAAAACGATCAGTGCGGAGATTACCATCATGGCCCGCTGTGAATGCTATCTTGCGGCAGAACAAAGTATTCTTTCCGATGTTTATTCCACAACACATGAATGCCACGTGGAACGCCGGATGGTGCAAAACCGCTGTTCAGATGTTTTGGATACCCGTTCTCTGGTGTGCAAAGGCACCATAGCTTCTTCCCAGGAATCGTTGACAGAGGTGGTCGATGTATGGTGTGATCTAATCAAAATCTCAGCGGCTCCTGTACCTGGAGGCATTAAATTTTCCGGGGAACTTGAGTGCTGCGTTATTGCAGTAAATGCTGACGGTATGCCGGTTTCGTTGGAGAAAAACCTTGAGTTTGAGCAGGAGTCCGAGGCGGAGGAAATCGAATCCGACAGCAGCTTTGAACTGAAAGGCATCGTGTCTTCTGTCAGCTTCCATTTGTCTGGAGATGGAAAAGTTGAACTGCAGGTAGAATTGGTCGTTTGTGGAACGGTAACCGCCGTCGATGAAATTTCAGTGATCAGTGCTATCTCAATGGATGAATCCGAGATTAAGGAGAGAACCGGGACAGCGCCGCTTACATTATATTATGCGGATAAAGGTGAATGTGTCTGGGAAATTGCCAAGAGATATAATACTTCGGTGGCTGCAATTCTGCAGGAAAACGATATCGAAGAAGAGACGCTCGGGCAGGGCGGAATGATTTTGATCCCGCAGGCAGATGAATAAATCGATTGTGACAGGAGGCAGGGCAGATGGAAACCCGCAATATTTACAGCGACATTTCCAAACGGACCAACGGAGATATTTATATTGGGGTAGTTGGTCCGGTACGAACCGGAAAATCTACCTTTATTAAAAAATTTATGGAAACATTGGTGATCCCGAACATTGAAAGTGATTTCCGTAAGGAGCGTGCGGTCGACGAACTGCCGCAGTCGGCAGCAGGCAGAACGATTATGACCACAGAACCTAAATTTATTCCGGAAGAAGCAGTTCCGGTTGTTCTGGACGGCAATGTCAAGATGAATGTACGCATGATTGACTGTGTTGGCTACATTGTTCCGAGCTCACTTGGATATTTCGAAAATGAAGCTCCCCGAATGATTATGACTCCCTGGTTTGAACAAGAAGTACCGTTTATTATGGCAGCCGAGGTTGGCACACAGAAGGTCATTACGGAACATTCTACCATCGGCCTAGTATTGACTACCGACGGAAGCATTGGAGAAATTCCAAGGGAGGAATATGAGCAGGCGGAGGAGCGGGTTATTTCTGAACTTAAAGAAATTGATAAGCCGTTTGTAGTTGTGCTCAACTGTGTGAATCCAAACAGTGATGCCTCCAAATTGCTCGCGGCCCGTTTGACGGAAAAATATGGCGTTCCGGTTATGGCGCTCAACTGCCTGGATTTAGACCAGAACGATATCAAAGATGTATTGGCCCAGGTACTCTGCCAGTTCCCCATCAAAGAGATTTCCGTTGATATGCCGCGCTGGGTATCAGCGCTTCCTAAAGATCATTGGCTCAAATCGGCAGTGTTTTCAGCAATGAAAGAAGCTGCGCAGCCGTTGCGGCACGTCAATGAGGTGTCATCGATACCTGAGAAGATTCATGGGTGCGAATACATAGCCAGAACTTCCATCGATGACATTGACTTAGGCACTGGCAAGGCAAAAATTGCCTTGATGCTCCAAGATAATCTATTCTATAAAATTTTGGGAGAGACAACTGGGCTGGATATCCAAGATGAGTCGCAGCTTATGCCTTGTATGATAGAGCTGGCAGGGATGAAACGGGAATACATGAAATTTAAAGGAGCACTCGACGAGGTCAATGCTACCGGTTATGGAATCGTCATGCCAGCACTGGAAGAATTGCACTTAGAAGAACCGGAAATTGTAAAACAGGGTGGACGGTATGGAATTAAGCTGAAAGCATCCGCTCCCTCCATTCATATGATGCGGGCGGATATCACAACAGAGGTCAATCCTTTGGTAGGCAGTGAGAAACAGTCAGAAGACCTTGCCAAATACCTGCTGGAAGAGTTTGAGGAGGACCCGACCAAAATTTGGGAATCGAATATTTTTGGTAAATCTCTGTATGAATTGGTGAATGAAGGGCTGCACAATAAGCTTTACCATATGCCGTCCGACGCACGGCTGAAACTTCAGGAAACCATCGAACGGATTATAAATGAGGGCTGCGGCGGATTGATTTGCATCATTTTGTAAATGGTATAAAAAGGCATACGCTAAAAAGTGTATGCCTTTTTCACAGTTTTTATCGATTGCTTTTGTGATAATAGACATATTTCTGTGACTATTTTGTGAAACATCGTACAAGTTGTTGACTTTCTCTTTGAATTTCCGATACAATTTATATATTGTTAATAAAATTGTAGATAAATCAACAAACGAATGAAATTTGAGGTGGAATAAAGTGAAGGAAAAGCAGAAAAGAATAGCCTCATTAGTATTGGCGGCTGGTCTGGTTACGATGATGGTATCGGGCTGTTCCCTGATGCCGCAGGAGGAAGAGGCACTGGCCCCTCCGCTGATTCAAAGCTCGGACATACAGTATACGACGGAGCCCGCGGTAAAGGGGAGTATTTCTGATGTGGTGAGCGACAGCTGTACGGCAGTCGCGGCTTCTCAATATAATTTGTCTTTTGGTTCCCACGGTGGTTACCTAAAAACTAAAAACTTTTTATCCGGTGATTACGTGAATCAGGGGGACGTGCTCGCTACGCTGGACTGTGGTTACCTTGATTCCAGTTTGCAGAACGCAAAAATTGAATTGGAAATTCTTGAGCTGGATCTGCAGCGCGCTCTTGAAAATCCTCCGGAAAACGGGAAAACCAATTATGACGCCGAACGTGTGCGGCTTCAGATTCAGCAGCACAATCTAACCATTGCGAACCTGGAAAAGCAGCTGAGCGAGGCAACCATTGTTGCCCCGATTTCTGGGGTGATCACCTTTGTTGCCGACCTGAATATTGGCGATTATGCAGAGGCGAAGAAAACACTCTTTACGGTTGCCGATACCTCTAAGGTGGAGTACTCTTATACCGGCACGAAGGTTTCCAAGCTCAGTGTGGGGATGGATTGCACGGTAACGATTGATGGGGTGGATTATCCGGGGAAAATCAGCATGAGCCAGGCAACTGCCCCGAAAGAGTTTGCCGATCAAATGAAAGATACGGTCCGTATCTCTGTGAGCGGTGCACCAACGTTGGATATTGGGAGCAAAGCCACCTTCCAGTGTACAGTTAATACAAAAGAAGATGTTGTGATTGTGCCTAAAAATGCGGTGACGGGATACAGTGGTGATTACTATGTCTATGTGCTTGAAGATGGGCTAAAGACAGAACGATCTGTTGAAATAGGCATATCTACCGCTACCCAGACAGAAATTGTTTCGGGAATTTCAGAGGGCGACCAGGTCATCGTGAAATAAGGAGGCAGCCATTTGTTTATTACTGTTTTACGCAAAATGCTGCGCAACAAGTGGATGGTTTTGTGCCTTGTGATTGGGTCAGTGCTTGCTGTTGCTACGATCAGCAGTATACCGATTTATTCCAATAGTATTATGCAGAGAATGCTGCAAAAAGACTTGCAGTCCTATCAGCAGGAAACTAATGTATATCCGGGCAGATATCTGATTTCACAAAGCCTGACAAAAAATGGACAGGATTACCAGACTGGAAAAGAAAACCTGAGTCACTTGAATGAAATGGTCAACCAGGCGTATGCAGAGCGCCTCGGAATACCGGTGCAGCTTTCCGTGCAGAGATATGAGTCGGTTCCTTTGCAGTCATTAGTGGAAAATCATTTGGATGACCCCTCATACATAAAAAAATCTACCATAGCCGCTTACCGGGATTTTTGGGAACACATTACTTTGGTTTCTGGCGAACTTCCCTCCAAAGAGAAGAATGCCGGTTATTATGAGGTCGTGATTTCTCAAAAAGCAGCGGATCGGCTTGGACTGGTGGTGGGGAGTACCGCAGTTGTTGCTCCTTACGGAGAATCCATCCAGTCGGATATCAAAGTAAAAGTAACGGGTGTCTTCAAATATGCCGACACTTCTGACCTATACTGGTATCAGCAAACATCGGCATTCAACGAAACGATGGTGATGGATTTCGACCTGTTCACCAGCGATTTTGTAGACGGCGGCGATGAACAGATGCTTGTGTCGACTTCACAGTGGTATTTTGCGCTGGACTATACCCAGATGAAGGTGGGAAGTGCCGGCCGGTACAGTGGAATTATTGCGGCACAGCAGAAAGAACTCCCTACAGATACCAGCCTTGATGCGCCGATGACCCAGATCCTCAGCACCTACACACAGCGGATGAATGAATTGTCCATTACTCTGTGGATTCTCCAAGTTCCGATTTTGATGATGCTGGTATTCTATATCTTTATGGTGTCACAGCTTTTGGTAGACTATGACCGCAATGATATTGCCGTTTATAAAAGCCGTGGGGCTAGTAATTTGCAGATCTTTAACAACTACGTTTCGGAAAGTGCCATTATCGGCATAATTGCGTTGCTGATCGGGCCGTTGCTTGGTTTTGTTATCTGCAAAGTGCTCGGCCTGTCAAATGGTTTTTTGGAGTTTGTCTCCAGAAGCGGCATGCAGACGGACATGGTTCCGGGCGCATACCTGTACGGGGTTATGGCGGTAATCGTCTTTATGGCCACGATGCTGGTTCCAGTCGTCATGGCTTCGCGCACGAATATTGTAAAATTGAAACGTACGAAAAGCAGAAATACGAACAAACCGCTTTGGCAGAAATTTTTCCTGGATTTTATCCTGCTGGGTATATCGGTCTATGGATTGGTGACCTATTACAACCGGCTAGAGCTTGCTCAGACAACGGGAGTCGCTGGCAGCGAAGCTAGTATTGACCCCCTGCTGTTCCTGCTAAGCACACTGTTTATCCTGGCGGTTGGTTTGATTTTCCTTCGCGTCTATCCTTGGCTCGTTAAATTAATTTTCTGGATTGGAAAAAAGCACTGGTCTCCTTCACTGTATGCCTCGCTGCTTAATGTGTCACGCGGGAAGGGACAAAGCCGGTTTCTAATGTTGTTTTTAATTCTCACCATTTCACTGGGTTTGTTCAATACAATGGCGGCCCGTACCTTAAACACTTTCACGGAGGATCAAATTAAGTACGCCAATGGAGCTGACATTGTCATTCAGCCGGTATGGCAGTTTACCACCAAGTATATTGAACTGGATGCGATTGATGCCGAGCCCGGATCTGGCGGAGGGGAGGTCATTGAGCGGCTGTCTTATACAGAGCCTCCGTTTGCGCCGTATACAGAATTAGACGGTGTTGAGTTAGCGACCAAGGTGTTCAAAGAGGATTCAGCGGTCGTTAAAATGGCGGGTAGCAACGAAACGGCTTACCGCAACGTGGATTTGATGGGAATTATCCCCTATGAATTTGGCCAGCTGACTTGGTCGAGGAGTGATCTGCTCCCCACCCACATCAATCATTACCTGAATCTGATGACGGAAGATCCAAGAGCGGTGTTTATTTCCCGCTCACTGGCAGAGGCTTCCGGTATTGAACCGGGCGATGAAATTGAAGTTACTTGGGACCCTCAAAACAGTTCGCTTGACTGTATTGTCTATGGAGTGGTCGATTACTGGCCTTCGATTAATCCGGAGAAACAGCAGGGTGAACTGGAAAAACCGCAGTTTATTATCGCAAACCTCAACTTGATCCATGCTCAGATGAGCATGGAACCGTACGAAATCTGGATGAAAAAAGCAGACGGCGCTACCAGTTCCCAGATTTATGATCAGATGATAGAGAAAGAACTCTTTGTTGAATCGATGAAGGATACAGATCAGCAAATTATTGCAGCTAAAAACGACCCGATGCTGCAAGGAACCAACGGGACATTAACATTAGGTTTTATTATTACAATGACGGTTAGCGTCATTTGTTTCTTGATTTACTGGATTTTTAATATACGAAACCGTACTCTTCAGTTTGGCATTTTAAGGGCGATGGGACTTCCGAAGAAAAAGCTGATAGGAATGATTATAGCCGAGCAGTTTTTAATTTCTGGAAGTGCAATTATTGCCGGTGTTTTGATTGGTACACTGGCCAGCAGCCTTTATGTACCACTGCTTCAGGTAGTATATAGCCCAGCTGAGCAGGTCCCGCCGTTTATTGTCGTCTCGTACCTCAGCGATTACCTGCGGGTATTTCTCATT
>CALWJF010000048.1 GCA_944380935.1 uncultured Clostridia bacterium | reverse complement strand
GCAATGCATAACCGCAGTGCTGATAAAACTGATGTGCGCTACTGCGTTGTACTCCAGAGTTGAGACGTACGCCTGCACAATGTTCCTGTTTTGCCCAATTTTCCAACGCTTCCAGCAGCATACGTCCAATTCCAAGTCCTTGATATTGCGGCAATACCGCCAGAGCCATAATATTTTTCATTGGGTCATCGTAAGTACATTCATAATGTGCACCGTAAATATAACCGACCACTGTATTATCCAAACAGGCTACAAACAGACGATCCTGATCGCTACGCAGTAATATGTTCAGATGTATGCGTGTCTTATCCAACGAATATTGGTAACCAAGCGCATCTCGATTGATAACATGAATTGCGTCTGCGTCTTCGTCCCGTGCCAAACGGATTTGTACATGCATCTTCATTTGCCCTACTTTCCAGAACTGCCCAGGCGTCCTGCACCGCGTGCAGAGTCGATGGCCAGAATTTCGTCTACAGTTGCTGCACGTGCACATAGTGTTGCAAGTGGTACAAAAACGGCCTGACAAATTGCTTTTTCATACGGATAACGAATAAAAGTCTGAAGAGCCGGGTCTTGGTCATATTCTGCTTTTACAATTGCAAGCGGCCGATCGTTTAAATTTGTCAATGCAATCATCCATTCTCCCCGATAGCCGCTGTCGATTACGCCTGCACGTTGGCCAATTCCCCGGATACCGGTGCTGCCGCGTTCTTTCAGAATCGCAACATAGGCTTCGGGAAACGCGCTGACAATTCCCGAAGGGATCAAATCCGTCTGATGCGGCATCAGAATGCGGTATGGCTCATCAAAGCAGGCGTAAATATCATATCCTGCGTCTTCTGCACGTTTATGCGGAATGCGTGCGTCCGCGCGCAATGCACCAAAAAGAATTTCCTGCATTACAGCTTTTTTCCCTTCACAATGTTATTGAATTTTTTAACCATGAACGGATCCTGCATCGCTTTTGGCGGTAATGGCGGAAGCTTTCCAACCTCAATGGTCAGTGCTTGTCCGTCAAAAATGAATTTCAAATCCTGATGCAGCGGCTGACTGAGGCTGCGTAATGTTACGGTAAGGACGCCGTCACGGTTGGTAAATGCCGCTGCAACGCCCCTTGTCTGTTCGCTGATTGGGGAATTATATGGAATCGTGTTGGTCATAGCACCAATTGTAAACTGGTTACGCAGCCATCGTCCTGCACCAGCGCGGATACCAAAGTGTGTATTGCCATTGGAAAACTGTATGCATAGATTTTCCGGTTCATTAATAAACCGTACAGAATGCAGATTGAATCGATTTTCCTCCAGCAGATAGTAATTGTCTTCCTCAAATTTCGGCGCCTGTGTTTTCTCAAGCGAATAAAAATCCCGTGCCAGGGCAACCGGATCACAGCTTCCGGGAAAATCACCCAGTACTTCGTCGGACAGTTCGGTCAAAATATCAACTACGTTCTGAAGATTTCCGGATTCATTGAGCCCTGCTACTACCATGTTTTTATCCGGCATGATAATAGAATACTGTCCGCTTGCACCATCTCCGCGATAACCGCCGCGTGAATTCCGCCAGAACTGATACCCATAGCCGCTATTCCAGTCAATCCAACTGTTGAAACCGCGGTTATCCGAATGTACGGAAGATGCTGCGTCAACCCATTCTTCCGAAAGAATTCGCCGGCCATTCCACAGGCCACGATTTAAATATAAAAGACCAAGTTTTGCTGCGTCATCACAGGAGGCGTGGAAGCCGACGCCTCCCTGAATCGTACCGTCATGGGTTGTGAACCAATAAACATCCCGTATATTCATATAACGGAACATTTTCATATCCAGATAATCAAAAACAGAATAACCGGTCACTTTTTTTACAAGCGCAGCAAGGAAAGTGGTGGCGCCGGTATCATAATGAAAATGCGTGCCCGGCTCGTATTCGAAATCGCCATCCAAAAACGCCGACACAACATCCTCAGCCGGACTGACCTTGGAAAAACTTTCCCGATGCAGGCCGGAGTCCATGGCCAACACATGGCCGACTGTACATTTTGCCATATTTTCATTGATGTTTTTCGGACATTTATCCGGAAACAGATCGACAATGCGATCATCAACCGATACAAGCCCTTCGTCACAGGCAAGCCCGACGGCGGTGGAAACAAAGCTTTTTGACAAAGAATAATAATGCGTTTTATCGGTGCAGTCATAAGGCGGCAAAGACATTCGAATAAGCAGTTCATTGTCTTTATATACTTCAAACGCATGCAAATCTACATTACGTGCTTTTGCCTTTTCAAAAAGGCGGGAAATTGCCATAGGATTTACTTTTTGGTTTATATAAGGCATGGCCAGAGATGGAATGCCATCCAGCGGAAAAGCAAGCTGCTGCATAATAAAGCGCTCCTTTTTTATATTTATTAATTTATAGACAAAAATTGTCTTATAAACGGTCGCAAGAGTTTATACAAAATGTTTTAAAGTAGTTTTAATCGGATGATTTACATAACGTATAACTATGGTATCAATCGCTCATTTTTTGTTTTATGCTATCAACAATCTGGAATCCGCATTGTTTGATAACATTTCTGTGCGCTGAGATTTATTTTTAAAGTCCGTATCAAAAATACTTTTTTATTATACCATTTTCCAAATTCGCTGTAAAGCGAGTATCAATCGATTGATTTTAAAAAATAAAAATGGATTTCTTTATTTTTCTTTCTGAATAAAGGGCTCTATTGTAATTTTCACCATAAATGAAGAATTTTTGTTTTAACATTTTTTGCGCAGGTCTTGTAGAAAATTTGTAATTGCGTTATACTAGTATTATATAAGGATTGCGCCGGGGAAGCTTGCACGGATAGATGTTTGTATATTTTTTCTCCGGTGGAATATGGAGAAAAGCTATGAATATATTGCATGTAAAATATGCTGTTGAAATATCAAAAACCAAATCTATCAGCAAAGCTGCTGAAGCATTGTACACGACGCAGCCTAATTTAAGCCGGGCAATTAAAGAACTCGAGGAAACTCTGGGAATTATTATCTTCAAACGTACTCCCAGCGGTATCATCACAACAGAGGAAGGCGAGGAATTCCTTCAGTACGGCAGAAGCATTATTTCACAGCTTGAAGAAGTGGAACAAAAATATATCAACGACCGGGAACGCCGCCAGCGTCTATCGGTTTATGTCCCGCGTTCCACTTATATTTCTTATGCACTTGTTGCATTTGCTCAACGCCTGGATCTGAGCTGTCCAGCCGAAATTTTTTATAAAGAAACAAATGCTGCAGAAACGATCAGCGCAGTTGCCAAAGAAGATTGTAATCTTGGCATTGTACGCTATCAGGAGAATTTCGACCGTTATTATAAAGACTTATTTAATGATAAAAAATTGATTTTTGAGTCCGTTGCAGATGTTCGATATAATCTTCTGATGTCTGCAGATCATCCTCTAGCTAAAAAATCTAATATTGTTTTGACAGACTTGGCTCCCTATGTAGAAATTGCGCATGCGGATACGTATGTACCTTCTCTTCCGTTAGCAGATATCAAAAAAGAAACATTTCTTGAATCAGTTGATAAACGCATTTTTGTTTTTGAACGCGCCAGTAAATTCCTGCTTTTACATGCGGTGCCTGTAACTTTTATGTGGGCTGCTGCTATCCCGGATGAAATTTTGAAAATGTATGGGCTTGTTCTGAGGCCTTGTCAAGATTATATTAAAGATTATAAAGATATGCTGATTTTTCGCAAAAATTATCAACTCAGTGATTTGGATAATATTTTTATTACGGAATTATGTGAAGCAAAACGTAAATATCTATAATTTATATTTAACGCTCACATATATCGATAGAAATATATCAATATAAACTTTCGGTATTTTACAGCTTGCTATTCTTTTGATAAACTCTATTCTAGACAGATTTAGATAGTGAGTTGGTATAACGGTAACATAATGCAGAAGGAGTGAAAGATCGTGAATCTGGAAAAAATCCTGGCGGTGCGGACCTCCAAAACAGTTTACCGGGATGGTAATATGGCAATCAAAGTGTTTAACGAGGATTATTCCAAAGCGGATGTCCTGAATGAGGCGTTGAATCAGTCCAGAGTAGAAGAAACTGGGCTTCCAGTTCCTAAAGTTTTGGGGGTTCATCTGCTGGAGGGAAAATGGGCAATTTGTACGGAGTTTATAAAAGGAAAAACTTTAGCACGGCTGATGCAAGAGCAACCGGAAAAGTATGATGAATATCTTGCTCTTTTTGTAGATCTCCAGATGCAAGTGCATTCCAAAAGAGCGCCGCTTTTAGGAAAATTACGCGATAAACTGAACCGGAAAATTTTAGATGCTGACCTTGACGCGACCCTTCGTTATGACTTGCACACGCGGTTGGAAGAAATGCCTCGTCATAGCAAGTTATGCCATGGAGATTTTAACATTTCGAATATTATCCTTTCTGACAATGGACCCTATATTTTGGATTGGTCCCATGCAACACAAGGAAATGCATCGGCAGATGTTGCGATTACGTACTTAGAATTCTGGCTTTGCAATGAATTGGAGCATGCGCAGAAATATCTCGACCTTTTTTGTAAAAAGAGCAGTACAAATCCGGTCTATATTGGCGGCATAGACCCGGTCAATATAAAGAAGTGGTTACCGATTACCGCCGCTGCCTTATCTGTTCGCGCTCATGCGCAGGAAAAAGAACGACTGTTATCCTGGGCTAGTGCGATGGACTATGAATAAAGGAAGGTTGCGTATGAAGATAACCGTTTGTATCGGTAGTTCTTGCCATCTTAAAGGCTCGCGCCAAGTTGTTGAAAAACTTCAGAAATTAATTTTTGATCATGCGCTAAAGGATCAGGTTGAATTGTCAGGTACGTTTTGCATGGGGCAATGCCAAAAGGGAGTTTGTGTAGATTTGGACGGAGTCGTACATTCCGTTTCTCCAGAAACAGTGGAAAAATTTTTTAATGAAGAAGTACGGGCAAAGGTGTAAATTATGATTGTTGAAATATGTGTCGGGAGTTCTTGTTATTTAAAAGGCTCCCAGGATATTGTTCAAATGTTTGAAGAAGCGTTAGAGACATATAAGTTGAAAGATGAGGTGACGCTGACGGGAAGCTTTTGTATTGGACGCTGCAACCGGACCGGAGTTACCATTCAGGTAGATGGAGAGGTATTTACGGGTGTTACCCGTGAAGGGTTCCGCGATTTTTTCCAGAAAAATATATTGTCAAAGCTTGAACAGGGGGCATAAAAATGGCTGAATTTCTGAAACTGAAGAAATCCAACTGTAAAAACTGTTATAAATGCTTGCGTAACTGCCCAGTAAAGGCGATTCGCTTTTCTGGAAATCAGGCCCATATTGTAACGGATGAATGTATTTTGTGTGGCCATTGTTTTGTTGTTTGTCCGCAGAATGCTAAACAAATTGCAGACAGCACGGAAGCAGTTAAAGTACTGATCCAGTCTGGAGATCCTGTTTTTGTTAGTCTTGCGCCTTCTTTTATTGCCAATTATGATGGTATTGGCATTGAATCCATGCGTAGAGCGCTGAAAAAATTGGGGTTTTACGACGTGGAGGAAACTGCGCTCGGAGCAACTATTGTAAAAAATCAATATGATGCTTTGCTTGCGCAAGGGAACCGGGATATCCTGATCTCTTCTTGCTGTCATTCTGTCAATCTTCTGATCCAGAAACATTTTCCAAATTGTCTGCCGTATCTTGCTGATGTAGTATCGCCTATGCAGGCGCATTGTTTAGATATTAAAAAACGTTATCCTAACGCTAAGACTGTTTTTATCGGACCTTGTGTTTCTAAAAAAGATGAGGCTGACAGCTATCCGGGAATTGTGGATGGGGTATTGACTTATGAAGAACTGACTGCCTGGATGAAAGCAGAAGGCGTAGAACCGGAGGTTAGCATGGATGCACAGGAAAAAAGTCTTGCGCGTCTTTTCCCTACTACCGGCGGTATTTTAAAAACCATGGCATTAGCAGAACCCGATTATACATATCTTGCTATCGACGGTGTTGATAACTGTATGGCAGCACTACGGGATATTGAAGAAGGGAAGCTCCATAAATGCTTCATTGAGATGTCCGCCTGTGTGGGGAGCTGTATTGGCGGTCCTGTAATGGAAAAATACCATCGTTCTCCGGTTCATGATTATGTTGCTGTATCCAAATATGCAGGAAAAGAAGATTTTGATATACCGGATCTTCCAGAATTACAAAAAATCAAACATTTTGCTTATCTTGAACATCGTGTAAGCCAGCCATCCGAAGCCGAAATCACAGCGATCCTGCGGCAGATGGGTAAGACCAAACCAGAAGATGAACTTAATTGCGGATGCTGCGGTTATAATACATGCCGTGAAAAGGCAGCTGCCATTTTCCAAGGAAAGGCAGACATTTCCATGTGTCTCCCCTTCCTTAAAGAGCGTGCTGAGAACTTCTCCGATAATATTATCAATAATACCCCTAATGGGATTATTGTCTTGAATGAAAACCTGGAAGTTCAGCAGATTAACCGTGCTGCATTGAAAATCATGAATATTCCGCGAATTTCCGATGTTATGGGGGAACCAGTCATTCGAATTCTGGATCCGAAGGTATTTTTAGATGTTCAAAACTCCAAACGCAGCCAGCATAACCAGCGCGTCTATCTTGCCGAGTACGATCGTTATGTTGAGCAGACAATTTTATTGGATCGCGATTACCATATTTTAATCTGTATTATGCGTGATGTAACCGAAGAAGAAGTACAGAAGGAGAAAAAAGAGGATATCAGCCGTCAGACTGTTGAAATTGCCGATCGTGTTGTTGATAAACAGATGCGTATTGTCCAGGAGATTGCTTCCCTCTTGGGCGAAACGGCAGCAGAAACAAAGATTGCATTGACAAAGCTTAAGGAGTCGATTGCAAATGAATAATTTGTGTGCAGATATTGGGTATCGAAGTATTAACCATTATGGAGAAGAGTTGTGCGGCGATCATGTAGATATAATTGAACAAAATGAATCGTCTACTGTAGTCGTACTGGCGGATGGTTTGGGCAGTGGCGTAAAGGCCAGCATTCTTTCGACTTTGACATCTAAAATTATTTCTACGATGATTGCGGAAGGATTATCCATCGAGGACTGTGTACAGACCATTGCTGCGACATTACCTGTGTGTTCTGTTCGCGGTGTCGCCTATTCCACATTTACCATTCTTTGTATTTTAAACAATGAGGATGCAGAACTCATACAGTATGATAACCCACAGGTTATTATGATTCGGGATGGAAAAAACTATGATTATCCAAAAACCGAAATGAATATCGACGGCAAACGGATTTACCGTTCCCGTGTCAAACTACGAGAAGACGATTTATTTATCGCGATGAGTGATGGTTGCACCCATGCGGGTGTTGGCAATTTTTATAACTTTGGTTGGAAACGGGAAGATATCATTGATTTTATGGAGCCGATTTCGATTGCCGGGTATACGGCAAAGACATTATCCACAATTTTGCTGGATGAAGTCAATCGATTGTATGACCATAAACCGGGTGATGATGCAACTGTTTGTACGTTGCGTATTCGTCGGCGTTCGCCGGTTAACCTCCTCTTTGGCCCGCCTTCGAATCGAGACGATTGTAATAAAATGATGGCGCTTTTCTTTTCCAAAGAGGGAAAACATATCGTTTGCGGTGGTACGACTTCATCCATTGCAGCCAAGTATCTTGGAAAACCATTGGTGCCCTGTCTGGATTTTGTTGACAAAGAAATCCCTCCCATCGCTAAAATTGAAGGGGTGGATCTTGTTACTGAAGGCGTTATTACAGTGAACAGAGTGCTCACCTATGCAAAAGATTATCTTAAGGATAACGAGTCCTATCAACAATGGAGTTATAAACGGGATGGTGCATCTCTGATCAGCAGAATCCTGTTCGAGGATGCGACTGATATAAATTTTTTTGTTGGCCGTGCTATAAATCCTGCGCATCAAAATCCGGATCTTCCGATTAATTTCAGTATTAAAATGAATCTTGTTTCGGAACTCTCCGATTGTCTTCAAAAAATGGGAAAACGGATAAAAGTCAGTTATTTTTAAAGGAGCAAATATGAGAAAGTTCGATACCAAAGTACAGCATTTAAAATATAAAGTGCTTCGTGAAGTGGCACGGCTTGCCTGGACTGACGAGCTTTTTGACAATATGGTTGATCTTCCTAAACAGATCATCCCAGGTAAAGAACCTACCATGCGTTGCTGTGTATATAAAGAACGCGCTATTATTTCTGAACGTATGAAACTGGCCATGGGCGGTGATAAATCCAATCCGAATGCCATTGAGGTTATTGATATCGCATGTGATGAATGCCCGATGGGTGGTTACGAGATTACCGGCGCCTGTCGCGGTTGTCTTGCCCACCGCTGTGAAGATGTCTGCCGTCGGGGAGCGATTACAATTGACGCAAACCATATTGCTCATATTGATAAAAGCAAGTGCGTTGAATGCGGACAGTGTGCAAAGGTCTGTCCATATAGCGCAATTGTAGAATATAAACGTCCCTGTGAGCGTTCCTGTAAAGTTAAGGCAATTTCCATGAGTCCCTCGAAAGCTGCACAGATTGACAACAATAAATGCATATCCTGTGGCGCTTGTGTCTATCAGTGTCCATGGGGGGCGATCATGGACAAATCCTTTATTCTAAATGTGATTGACATTTTGAAAAAGAGCCAAAATGGTACAAAATTTAAGGTTTATGCTGTTGTTGCCCCCTCGATTTCCAGCCAGTTTACTTATGCTAAATTGGGACAGGTTATTTCTGGAATTAAAGCGCTTGGTTTCCATTCTGTAGTTGAAGCAGCATTGGGTGCAGATATGGTAGCATATTCGGAAGCTGCCGAGCTTGCGGAAAAAGGATTTCTAACCAGCTCGTGCTGCCCTGCTTTTGTCGATTATATTCGCAAGCAATTCCCTGATCTTGCTCCTTATATTTCACACAATCTTTCCCCAATGGCAACAATTGCTAAATACATAAAAGAGACGACCCCTGGTGCAAAAACGGTTTTTATCGGGCCATGTACAGCGAAAAAAATGGAATTTCAACGAGAAGAGGTTCGCCCATATATTGACTGTGTAATTACGTTTGAAGAATTACAGGCTTTGTTTGATAGTCTGGATCTTGACATTACCACAATGGAAGAAGGGGTCCTCGATAACGCTTCTTATTATGGTCGTATTTTTGCGCGGTGCGGCGGGCTTTCTGATGCAGTAGCTGAAGCGTTGAAAGAACAAGGAATCGAGAACTTTGATCTTAAATCGGTATCCTGCGATGGAATTGAAGCTTGCCGAATTGCACTGATGAAAGCTTCGAAGCGCGTATTGGATGCTAACTTTATTGAAGGAATGGCGTGTGTAGGTGGTTGCATTGGCGGTGCAGGGTGTCTGACACATGGAGAAAAGAATAAAGCTGAAGTGGATAAATACGGACGCGAAGCAATGGAAAAAACAATTACCGATGCGATTAGTATTCTAAAATAATGTAAAATTAAGGCCGGACGGGTTGCTTGACCCGTCCGGCTCTTTGAAAGGATCTTTTATGAAATTAATGATTGCTTCTGATATTCATGGAAGTGCATATTATTGTAAAAAACTAATGGATGCATTTGATTTTGAAAGCCCTGATCGTCTGCTGCTTCTTGGCGATTTGCTTTATCACGGCCCACGCAATGATTTACCGCGTGATTATGCACCAAAATCTGTGGCAGCCATGCTCAACGATTGTGCTGGAAAGGTTCTGTGTGTTCGTGGCAACTGTGAAGCAGAAGTAGACCAAATGCTGTTGGAATTCCCAGTACTTTCAGATTCCTGCCTTATTTTTGTTGACGGTAGAACTATGTTTGCCACGCATGGACATATTTATCATAAAGCAAAACTCCCGCCTTTGACCTGTGGTGATATCCTTCTGAGCGGACATACGCATGTTCCGGAAGCAGCAACATCCAATGGCGTAATTTGTTTGAATCCCGGTTCCGTATCCATTCCCAAAGAAGAAAGTGCTCATAGTTATATGCTATATGAAAACAATGTTTTTCAATGGAAAGATATAGACGGAACACAATATAAAACTTTAGCGTTATAATCTAAGTCAAAACCACCCGGAAGACAAATTCTATCTTCCAGGTGGTTTTTAATTTAAAACTCATAATCTGCAGAAACACTGCTTATGCGTACACGGTGCATATATGGTTTTACTGTTTGACAGTGATAAGAATCGTTCTGGTATGCCTCTAATGCAGTACGATCCTGTACAACCACTTCTAACACAATGTCACAAGAACGATCAGAATGTAAAAAATCGATACCAACATGCATTTCTACAATCTCCGGAACATGCCCGCGCATAGACTCAAGCATATCAGCTGCTGCCCGGCAGTTTTCTTCGCTTTTATCTTTCAACATAAAGCAGACAATATGTTTAATCACAATTTTGCCTCCTTATTTTTTATCCGACTATGTCTGCTACACGATCTAAAACCAGACTTGGACGGTAAGGATATTCTTCAATGGTTTCACGGGTGCTGACCCCGGTCATAACCAATACAGTTGAAAGACCAGTTTCAATTCCGGCAATGATATCTGTATCCATTCGATCCCCAATCATTACAGAATTCTTGGAATGCTCTCCCAGCAAATCTAATCCCGTACGCATCATCAATGCATTTGGTTTGCCGATAAAATAGGCATGTTTACCGGTGGTCATTTCAATTGGTGCGACAAATGCACGACATGCAGGTATAATGCCGCTCTCATCTGGTCCGGTAAGATCGGGATTTGTACCAATCAGACGTGCACCTTTTTGTACCAGGCGTACCGCACGCAGAATACAGACATAGTTATAGTTTCGGCTTTCCCCGACCACTACATAGTCTGGGTCTACATCATTCATAGCAATTCCTTCGTCATACAGCGCTCCAACAAGCCCCGGTTCCCCGATTACATACGCGCTACAGCCACTATCTTGGCTAGCAAGGAATTTAGCAGTTGCCAAAGCACTGGTATAAAAGTGCTCCTCCCCTACTTCAAGCCCCAGACGAGCCAGTTTCATATGCAGTTCTCTTGGACTTTTGGAACTTGCATTCGTTAAAAAAAGATAACTTTTTTCATTTTCATTGAGCCATTTTACAAAATCGGCAACTCCGTCGATCAGACGGTTGCCCTGGTAAATTACACCGTCCATATCGCAGAGGAATCCGCTTTTGGCACGAATTTCATTTACGTCCATAAACTTCTCCTTTGTATGATTCTATTGTCATTGTAACACACCTGGTGGCATATGTAAACGGCCAAGTTTTTTAGTATTTGGGGAATAGCACTTTATTTTGCAGTAATCGAGATGATAAATTTATGAGCGTCTTGACACATTATCTTCCCTTATGATACAATAAATGAATTAATGAGGGGTAAAAAAAGAGTATGACCGTTTATTTAAAAGAGCATGAGGGCCGTGGGCTTTCTGCTGGCGGATTCTGGATTTATGACAATGAAATCGACCATATAGAAGGTCTAATAGAACCAGGTGATTTCGTTCATGTTGTCGCTGCAAATGGATATACATTAGGTATCGGATATTATAATCCTGCATCGAAAATTGCAGTGCGCATGTTAACACGAGATGCAAATGTAGAAATAAACCAAAGATTTTTTCAAATGCGTATTGAAAATGCCATTGCCTATCGCGAAAAAGTAACCGGATTGGAAAATTGTCGCTTAATTTTTGGTGAAGCAGACCGTCTTCCTGGCTTGGTTGTTGATAAATTTGCTGATGTTCTGGTAACACAAACGCTTTCCCTTGGAATAGAGCGCAGGAAGGATGAAATATTTACATGTCTTCTTTCCGCCTTGCAAGAACGTGGACAACAGATTCGTGGTATTTATGAACGTAACGATGCACGATCTCGACTCCTGGAAGGGTTAGAACGTTGTAACGGCTTTTGGAAGGAAACATTTGATCCTTGCGTTCGGATTTGTGAAAACGGCCTGTTTTATGATATTGACGTATCGAACGGGCAAAAAACTGGATATTTTCTTGACCAACGCTTTAATCGAATGGCGATTCGTCCATTGGCGAAAAATGCCAGGGTATTAGATTGTTTCTGTAATGCTGGTGGGTTTGCGTTGAATGCACTTGCTGCTGGTGCTGTT
>CALWJF010000047.1 GCA_944380935.1 uncultured Clostridia bacterium | reverse complement strand
AGTTTGGCAGAGGCCTGGAGAAGTGCTGTAAAAGGTTGTGCTTTTGTTGCAGGTAGCATTGAGTAGAAGTATAAGGTGTGGTAAAATAAAACGAAAGTATATTTTGTTGAAAAAGGAAGTGTGGTTTGTGCAGTATGCATTTTCGGATAGAATTCGTGCATTGAAACCTTCGGCGATTCGTGAAATTTTAAAAGCGACGCAGGACCCAAATGCCATTTCATTTGCGGCGGGAAGCCCGGCATCGGAGGCGTTCCCGGCCGATGCAATGCGTGGTTTTGCAGATGAAATCCTGCGGGATATGCCGGCTGCGGCGCTTACTTACGGTGTCACGGAAGGATATACGCCGCTGCGCGAAGCGGTCATGCGCCGTATGCAGGAGAAATATGCGACAGGAAGTGCGGATGATGATATTCTGATCGTTACCGGTGGGCAGCAGGGGATAGAGCTGCTTTCGAAATGTGTACTCAATGAGGGGGACACGGTAATTTCCGAAGCACCGAGCTTTATCGGCGCACTCAATGCATTCCGTTCTTATGCTGCTAATATAGTTGGTGTCCCTGTAGAAGACGACGGTATGGATCTGGATGCGCTGGAGTGCGCTTTGTCGGAGAACCCCAATACGAAGTTTATTTATGTTATCCCAACTTTCCAGAATCCGTCCGGCCGTGTAACATCCCTTGCCAAGCGCCGCGCGATTCTGGATTTGGCAGAGCGATATGATGTGCTGATTTTGGAGGACAACCCTTATTTTGAACTGCGCTATAGCGGCGAAGCAGTTCCGACCATTAAGAGCCTGGATACAAAGGGACGCGTGGTTTATTGCGGGAGCTTTTCTAAAATCCTTTCCCCGGGAATCCGAATCGGTTATGTTATTGCCGGGCGGGAATTGATCACTAAAATGACGGTTGCCAAACAGGTATCGGATGTGCATACGAATCTGGTTTTTCAGATGGTAGCATATAAGATGATGACCGAATTTGATCTGGATGCCCATATCACCTGGTTATGCGATTTGTATCGGGGAAAACGCGATGCGATGACCCGCGCAATTGGCGCGGCGCTTCCAGGGACCAGTTTTGTTGAACCGGAAGGCGGCCTGTTTTTGTGGCTGAAACTTCCGGATCGTATTGCAGGCGCGGAATTTGCACGTGCCTGTGCGGAAAAGGGCGTCATGTGTGTTCCAGGCGCCACATTCCTGACGGATGAACTTGCACCGTGCCCCTATGTGCGGTTAAATTTCTCAACACCCAGCATAGCGCAAATTGAAAAGGGAATTGAAATCATGGGCGGCGTGGCCCGTGGGTTTGGGATTCAATAAAACTTGCATAATGGAGATTTCAATATAAAAAGAGGAAAGAAAGATGGATGAGAAGCAATCAAAAAAACCGGTTATGCTTTCCGGTATTAAACCCAGCGGGGAGCTGACGCTCGGTTCCTATCTTGGCGCGATTCGTAATTGGGCGGAACGGGCAAATGATTACGACTGCTATTATTTTATGGCGGATTTACATGCTATAACGGTGCGGCAGAATCCGGCGGACTTGCGCCGCCGTACGCTGGAGCAGCTTGCCCAATACATTGCCTGTGGTCTGGACCCCCAGAAAAATACATTGTTTATTCAGAGCCATGTGCATGAGCATGCTGAGCTCGGATGGGTGCTTAACTGCTACGCCATGTTCGGTGAATTGTCGCGTATGACCCAGTTTAAGGATAAAGCAGCAAAAAACGCGGAGAATATCAATGGCGGCTTATTTACGTATCCATCCTTAATGGCGGCGGATATCTTGCTTTACCAGCCGGATTTTGTTCCGGTAGGAGAAGATCAGAAGCAGCATGTCGAACTGACTCGTGATATAGCCAATCGGTTTAATGGCGTTTATGGGGAAACATTTAAAATTCCGCAGCCTTTTATACCGAAAATCGGCGCAAGGGTGATGAGCCTTGTGGACCCGAGCAAAAAAATGTCCAAATCGGAAGATGAGGACCCGGGCCGGATTATTTTGATGGATAAGCCGGAGGATATTCTGCGCCGGTTTAAACGTGCCGTTACAGATAGTGAAGCGCAGGTTCGTTTTGATCCGGAGACCAAACCGGGTATTTCCAATTTAATGACAATCTATGCTGCGGCTACAGGAAGCAGCTTTGCACAGATTGAAGCGGAGTTTGCCGGCTGCGGCTATGGAGACTTTAAGAGGAAGGTCGGTGAAGCAGTGGTGGAACTGTTGCGTCCAATCCGGGAAGAGAGCGCAAAACTGATCCGGGATAAAGCCTATCTGGAAAGCGTCTATCGTGACGGTGCGCAGCGTGCATCGTATATAGCACGGCGTACGTTGTCTAAGGTATATCGAAAAGTTGGCTTTGTAGGCCTGTAACGGTTGCGGCAGCAAGTATTACGAATGGCCGGAAGCTGGAGGTTATCATGAATCAGGGCGTATATATGAATCTCATCCTTGCCTTTGCCTGCGCAGCAATTGTGGCATTTGCGGCGACGCCGCTTGCGAAGCGGTTTGCCTATGCTGTGGGAGCGGTTGATAAGCCGGGCGGGAGGCATATCCATAAAAAACCGACGGCTTTGATGGGCGGACTGGCAATTTTCCTTGGCTTTGTGGTAGCGCTGCTGGTTTTCGGGCGCATGGATCGGCAAATGGCCGCGATCATGATCGGCGCGTTGATCATTGTGACAGTTTCAGCATTTGATGATATTTTCGATCTTCCGGCTTGGCTTCGTTTGGGAATACATGTACTTGCTGCGCTTTTTCCAGTTATATTCGGCGGGATTCGGATTGAACAGTTTTCAGCATTGGGATTTGGGTTGGATGCAGAATTTTCCCTGGGTGTAGCATCGATACCGGTCACTGTACTTTGGATTGTCGGCGTGACCAATGCGGTTAATTGGATTGACGGCCTGGATGGACTTGCAGCGGGAGTATCCGGGATAGCGGCATTGTCAATGCTGGTAATTTGCTGCCTGTTGGGCGATTTTTATGTAGCTTTGATTATGGCGGCATTGTCGGGCGCAGTGATCGGTTTTATCCCCTATAATCTTCATCCTGCGAAGATTTTTATGGGGGATACCGGCGCTATGTTTTTGGGATATATATTGGGCGTGATGTCCATCCAGGGATTGTTTAAATTTTATGTTGTTGTCAGCTTTATCGTTCCGTTTCTGGTGGTGGGGATTCCGATTCTCGATATGGCCGTTACAATTTTCCGCCGCCTGCGCCACGGAATGAGTCCAATGGCCGGCGATCGTGCACATGTCCATCATCGTCTTATCGATATGGGTTTTACACAACGTCAGACCGTTGCGATCTTGTATTGTATTTCAGGGGTTCTGGGAATTTCTGCGGTTGTAATGACGGTAAGCGGAGAAATTAAGGCAATTTTGCTTCTCTTTGCTGTTATCATAGCTACGGTGTTCGGGATAATCCTGATTGCTAAGCGGGAACAGTGTCCGGAGGATCCGGAGCATATGTCAGAAACGGATTCGGAAGATTCCGGCATGCAAAATCTAAAAAGTCCGACAAACCAGACTGGAGATCCCGGTTCTGATGAGGATCTTCCCTCTGCATCCAACTAACGGAAGCATATATGATGAAAAAATCTGAATTAAAACCGGGATATATTGCGGTCTTGATCATTTTGATTTTAGCAGCAGTTATCTTAGTTATCTTTTTAACGGACGTCAACCGAAATCGGCGGGAGGCGAATATTGTCCTGCCTGAGTATAGCGATAATGACGGTTCAGATATGGTAGTGGAACTTCCCTATGAGGAATCGGACGCTATGGAAAAGGTAGTGCTTAATACGGGGAATGTGCTATCCGTCATTCGTGCAATGGCACGGCCGAAGTACTATTATCAGGAGATGGAAACAACAATTTACGCTGCGCAGTCGTCTGTAAAAACCCAGATACGGCAATGGGTAAGCGAGGAGCAGAGTGTAACTCGCCGGTATAAAGAAGGGGATGCTGCTGCTGTGTATGTTTTGCGGACGAAGGAAAATATAAAAATCTGGTTTGAAGATTCACAAGATGCGTATATAGGTGCACTGTCCAACTATTCAAGTGATGATATTGTCGGCATTCCAAGCTATGAAGATGTCCTGACAACGGGCGATGAAATTCTGGCGGCCAAATATGTAATCGAAGGAGATCGTGCGTGCATTTATGTGTGTACAGAGGATAAGCTACTATCCTATATAAAGGAATATTATATTGATGTCCAGACCGGGCTGCTGGTTAAAATGGAAACGCGGCGGGAAGGGGAGCTGGTATACAGCATGGAAACCGTTAGGTTGGACGAAGATGTTAACGATATGGATTTGCTATTCAATCCTTGAAAAATTGTATGGATTTGAAGATTGAAAATTTGATGTATTATGCTTTCGTAAGCAGAAGAATAAGAGTCGGATTAAAAACAGATTTTTGCAAAAAAAGCCAAAAATGACCTAAAAATCAGACTTTGATGTAACTGATTATAAAAAAATTCAAAAAGGATCTTGACTAAGTGAACCGGATACGGTAATATAGTAGCGATGGAGTGTATCTATCCGTTTTTTCTGATGAGCACTTGCATCAATTTTCGATGAAGGAGGAGTACCTTTTCGTGGAAGACAGTTCTGGGGCTGACGCGGGAAATTGTTCTGATAAACAGATTCCGATTTGATAGGTAGGTATAGTCGATTGCCGTTTTGTGTTGCGGTGATTTTGGCTATACCTTTTTGTGATTGTAGTTGTATCCGGGTTTTCAAAAGGACTCAGGTAAAGACTGTTTTTAAACACAGAAAATAAAATCGGAATAAATGGCGACGTGTTTATTGTGCCAAGAATGGAGAACAGAATAAAAATGGTTGGTCCTATTATCTTACAAGTTGTATTAATTTTTTTGAATGCGGTTTTTGCCTGTGCGGAAATCGCGGTAGTATCCTTGAATGCGACGAAGCTTAAGGCCATGGCAGAAGCTGGGGATCGTCGCGCGAAGTTACTGGTAGCAATGAAGGAAGTCCCGGCAAAATTTTTGGCGACCATCCAAGTTGCCATTACTTTGGCCGGCTTCTTGGGAAGTGCATATGCAGCGGATAATTTTGCCGAGCCATTGGTCGATTGGCTGTTGGGCCTGGGCTTGGGAATCAAGGCGTCGGTGCTGAATTCCATCTGCGTATTTATTATTACGCTGGTTATCGCTTATTTTAGCATCGTATTCGGCGAATTGATTCCAAAACGACTGGCGATGCGAAATAGCGAACAGGTTTCGCTTGGGCTTGCCCGGACGCTGTATATTGTATCGAAGTTTTTTGCACCGATTGTATGGCTTTTAACCATATCGACAAACGGGATGCTTCGGCTGTTGCATATAGATCCGCAGGAGGATGAGAAGGTCACAGAGGAAGATATTCGTCTGATGGTTAATGCCGGAAGAGAAAACGGTGCAATTGACGAAGGCGAAAATGAAATGATTCAGAATGTGTTTGAATTCAACGACATTTCCATAGATGAGATTTGTACGCATCGCGTTGATGTAATTGGTTTGGACGTTGAAGACGATGAGGCACAATGGGATCAGATTATCCGTGAAAACCGGCATAGTTTTTATCCGGTATATAAAGAATCCGCGGATGATATTATCGGCGTTTTGAATACAAAAGATTATTTCCGGCTGGATGATTTTTCTCGAGAAAATGTAATGGAGAAGGCCGTAGAAAAGCCATATTTGGTGCCTGAGAGCATGAAAGCGAATGTTCTTTTCCAGAACATGAAAAAGACCGGCAACTATTTTGCGATCGCAATAGAAGAGTATGGCGGGATGAGCGGTATTGTTACAGTGCGTGATTTGTTGGAGATCCTGGTCGGAGAGTTGTACGACACGACCGACGAAGAAGAACCTGACGATATTGTGGCTCGTGACGGGACATGGGAGATTCAGGGAATTACGGATCTTACCGATGTAGCACGTGAATTGGATGTAGAACTTCCGGTAGATGATTATGATACGTTTGGTGGATTCATCTGTGGAGTTTTGGGAGAGGTACCGGAAGACGGTTCTGTTTTTGAATTGGAGACGGCAGGTCTACATATAAAAGTGACATTGGTTGAAGACCATCGGATCGAAACCACTCTTGTAACCAAGCTTGCACAGCAAGAAGTAACAGAAGAAGTTAAGTAAAAAATCCGGAAGGTAATCAAAACCTTCCGGATTTTTTTATACTTTTTCTGATATTTATTCGTCATCTACATCTGTAAGCGTTTGGAAATCAGGAGAAAGGAATTGTGCAGCTTCATTATAGTAAGCCAGGAAGACCATATCGGAATCTTGCATCCGCACATAAATATAACCGTCCTGTGTTTGCGAGCCGAAATCGTAACAAAATTCATATTGCCGGATCTGTCCGTCTTCCGCTTCCTGTTCGTATGAAATGGTTGCCTGAGCAGTAGGCTCCAAAAGCCCATAGGAAGCCAGGGTCTGGTCGTCATCTGCACAATATTCTACGCAGGAGTATAAATACAGCAGTGTTGCGTCTTTAAAAATCGACAGTGCTTCATCCGGGTCCGCTGCATACCAAAAATCAGGCATATCAGGATCAAGCAGTGAGCCGCTTACCTGATAAGTTGTAGTATCGTCATCTGTATCCAAACGTTCCAGCGTATACTGCCACGTGCCGGAGGCAGACTGAACGGAAAGACTACGTACGTCTTGTGCATCAATATTTGGAGCTTCGTCTGCCTCGATCAGATCATAAGCGCCGATAAAAAATCTTTCTGCGGTTTCGGCATCCAGCATATAAACAGAATCTTCGCCGCAGGATAAATAATATAGGCCATTGTAATCGTTGTAATTACCCAACAGATAACTGTATTGTGTACCGTCTGCATCTATGGCCAGGATTTGGCATACCGGGGTATCAAAACCAAATGCGTCACGGTCTCCGCCCTCGACTTCACGCACGGCTTGTAATGCGCTCACAGCTGCACATAGTTCGCTGCACAGGGAATCGTCGAGCGGGAAATTGGCATCCGATTCCAGCAGCCATCCGCTGCCGTCCCGAAGAATGCAAAAAGCATCATCCTGTGCATAGGAAATTTCCACGGATTGAATCTCTGCCGGTGTCGGAATGGCAAAAGACATCGTATCCTGCGTAGATTGTGCAGTTGTAGAATGATGGTTTACGATAACATATGCGGCGCCAAAGAGCAGGATCAACACGCATAAGATCAAAACGCTGCGTTTTCGGTTCATGCTTGACGCCTCCTGCGCCGCACAATGACAACGGTGCCTACAGCCAGTGCGGAAAGTGGAAATACTGCCATCATCACGGCTCCGATGCGGCTGTCTGAAGCGGACATACTCAGATAATCCATAGAAATTTGCTTGGCAGATATGGAAATGGAACCTTCACGTGAGGTCATCCAGTCCAGCGAGTTGAGGATCAAATCTTCATTGGCACCGGAAACATAGCTGGAAAGATTGGAATCGAGCAGGTAAGAGGTGGAAAAATATACGATCCGGGCTTGTTGCGCGTCATCGGTTTCCTCGTGCGCATGTTCTTCTTCATCGAGAATATCGCCTGCGTTTAAGTCTTCTGTGACTGCAAGCCCGACGATAAATGGTCCGTACTCGTCCCCTTCTTCATAAGTGTAGCTGGAAATCTGATAATCGGTTGGTCTTTTCAAAAAAGACGAACTGGAAGTTTGCAATAAAGGTGTGTATGTAATACTGTCCCGGGGCGCTTCCTCAGGCAGAAGGATGGGTTCTGCAATGGGCGCGAGGACATAGTAACCGCCGTTTGCCAGGGGATCGGTGATGGAATGGCTCTGCAAATCCGGAAGCAGATAGTGCGGATATTGTGATAGATAATGCCCATCATCCCCTTCGATAACGATGCCGTTTCCCCGCGTCAGGCCATAAAATTCCAGGATTTTTGAAAAATTTGGTAAGCTTTCTTCTGTATAATCAGTAAACAGCAACAGGTTGCCGCCTGCCTCAAGATAGGATAGAATCATATCCGCTTCCGTTTCGCTTAGGTCATCGGTCGGGGACAAAATCAACAAGCATTGGCAGTCTTCTGGGATTTGTTGTGTTGTCAACAGCGAAAGCGTTTCCACGGAAATGTTTTGTCTGGCGATTGCGGAGGATAAATTTGTGTCCAGACTCAATTCCCCGTGTCCGGAGAGCGTATAAACCTTCGGTAGAGTCGGACTCGTGACATAGTCGATTGCGCTGGTTAATACGCTTTCCGCAGCGAGATAAGTATCATAGACATATGTAGTATAATTCAGCTCATAGGTATACATATCGTTGTAATCGACGATCGTATAACGGCGCGCGCTTTCCACGATGACGCTTCCCTCTGTCAGTGTTGTAGAGGAGTAGGCAGAGGAAAAAGTTGGATAAAGGACAGGATCGATATAGGAAACATGAATATATTCGGAGCTTGCCGCATAGCGCGAAAGGAATTCGGCAATTGTCGGATCTTCCGCACCGGATTGTACAACGCAGTAGAGTGTAACGTCTTCCTCTAAGCCGTCCAAAAGCGACTGAGTTTCCTGGGAAAACGCATAGACGGAATTGGAGGTTGTGTCTATGCGTACCAGATTTTCCGGTAATGCGCCGATAAACAGGTTTATGACGCATACGGCTGCTAATGCTAATGCCGCTACAGCCAGCGTATAAGAACCGGAGCGAAAAGCACGGCTTTGGAACGCGGCTTTGGATATTTTAAATTTGCGCATCAGCTCCACCTCCTTTTTTCAAGGGACAATACGCTGAAGAATAAAAACAGGAGGATTACGGTTAAATAGTAAACGACGGCTTGTAGATCAAACAGACCGGAAACAAAAGCATCAAATTTAGCAAAAAGGGCCAAACCTTCCAGCATATTTGGAAAAGCGTTTTCAAACAAAGCAGGTTTAAAAAAATAGAACAGCGTGAGGCAAACCTCTCCGGCAACAGCAAATCCTGCGGCGGCAATGCTGTTTTTCGTCAGGATATAGAAAATAAATGCCGCAGCAAGGATTACAATTAGAAAACAGAGGAAAGAAGCATAGGCGCTCGTAGGTAAGTAGTAAAGAATATCCTGCATCAGGTAACATAAAAAAGAGACGACAAAAATCAAAATTGCAGCGACAATTTGATTGGAAGTCAGAGAGCTTAAAAATAGGCCGATAGCGGCCAACGCAGCGCCGAGCAGGAAAAAGGCAAAGATTGAACTCAACGCCGTATGGATTTCCACAGCTCCAAAGCGGGACAATACTGCCGGGTACAAACACAATAGCAGGCATGGGATTGCAAGTACGGACAGCAGCGCCAAATATTTTCCTATAACGACGCCAGACAATCGGAAAGGTAAAGTATATAAAAGATTGCTTGTATGCCCATGGCGCTCGCCCGCGAAACTTCTCATGGCCAATATAGGAATAACCAGCAAATAAACAAAGCTTGCATTATAAAGTGTGGCTTGAAACGTCGGATATCGTTGGATAAAATTCAGCACATAAGCATATATGCCGATCAGCAAAGTCATTGCGGCAATGAAAAGATAGCCGATAATCGTCGTGAAGTAAGAACGCAGCTCGCGCAAATAAATGGCTTTCATTGCCTGTCCTCCTCCTTATTGGGTGTAGGTTCTATATCCTGCGTTAAATGGATAAAGGCATCTTCGAGGCTGTGCTGCCGGACCTGCATGCCCATAACGGCAATACCGGCATCCGCAAGTGCAATGGCAATGGCTTCGCGTGCTTTGGAACCGGAATCGATATGGACGGCCAGTAAGATGCCCTTGCCTTCAGGATTGGCCTCGGTTTCTACCTTTGCAACGCCGGGTACGATTTCTATAACGGATTGAGCCTGCGGATCTAATACGTTGATTTCCAGCACTTCTCCGTGATCCAGCATATGTTCAAGATTCTGCGGCGTATCTTCACAAAGTAAATGTCCGTGATCCAAAATGAATACGCGGTCGCACAACAGGCTGACTTCCGAAAGAATATGGCTGGAAAAAATAACCGTGTGACTCCCTTTTAAGGAACGAATGAGTTCCCGGATCTCTACAACCTGCCATGGGTCCAATCCTACCGTAGGTTCATCTAAAATGATAACGTCCGGTTCTCCGACAATTGCCTGCGCAAGCCCTACGCGCTGCCGGTATCCTTTGGAAAGATGGCTGATTAAAAGATTACGGGCGTCTATAAGGCCAGTTTTCCGGATGGCTGCTTCAATTGCAGCATTTTGCCCGGATTTTGGGATTTTGCGGGCGCGTGCGATAAAGCGGAGATACTCCGTTACACACATTTCTGAATAAAGCGGGGGCGTTTCCGGCAGGTATCCGATACAGCGTTTCGCTTCAATTGGTTCCGTAAAAAGATCGTGGCCATTAATCCGGATATTTCCTGAGGAAGGAGCAAGACAACCGGTAATCATTCCCAATGTCGTACTTTTTCCGGCACCGTTTACGCCCAGAAAGCCATAAATTAAACCATCCTGAATCGTAAGGCTGAGGTTTTCTACGGCGGTTAATGTTCCGTAACGTTTGGTTAGTTCCTGTATTTCAATCAAAGACAACACACCCTTTCCCTATACAAATCAATAATCCTGGTGTGATTCATGTAAAACCCGTATCTGAATCAAAAGAATGCTCTCGTAATAGTATACCATTGCCATGAAATCGAAATGAAGATTTTTTGGCGGAATTGTAACAATTTTTCATTTCAGGATTCGTTCATTGTTGAAGCGATTCCTGTTCGTAGTGAGAGAAAAACGCCCAGCCTGTGCAAAGAAGGCTTGCTGCTGCCATAAAGAAAAATGCGGGCCGAAACCCCTGTGTACGTTCGAGGA
This sequence comes from uncultured Clostridia bacterium, assembly GCA_944380935.1. Taxonomy (GTDB): domain Bacteria; phylum Bacillota; class Clostridia; order Oscillospirales; family QAMX01; genus CALWJF01. The sequence goes on along the minus strand of CALWJF010000047.1, from coordinate 10,397 downwards.
TGGTTCCCATGACAACGGGACCAAGCGTCATTCCCAGACTATAGATGCTCTGATAGACGCCCATAGCGGTTGAACGCACGGCAGGTGATACATTTTTTACGGCGTCCGCCATAAGCAGTGTCAAAATGATGTTTTTCCCAAATCCGCCGATAAATTGCATAATATAAAGCCCCCATATTTGTGAACACAGCGGGACTGCAAAGCAGTAGACGAGTGTAAGCAGAAAACCAAAGACAACGATGATGCGGTCGGAAAAACGGCTTGAAGCGCGTGTGCCGATCAAAGAAGCGCCAATAATTCCGGAAAGCGTATATAATGCGCTTACAATGCCAAGCTGCAGACCATCTGCACCAAGGGATTTTGCATAATTGGATGTAAAGGAACTGGCAGTGGCACAGGAAACAAATTGAATCGCTGCAGCCATCATAGATAGATTCCAGAGTCTGCCATTGGCCGTAACCAGATGCAGATCTTGAAATTTTAGAGGTTCGTGCGATACCCGGGTATTTCCCGGTTGTAAAAAACATAATAAAAGCATAGAGACTAACGCGACTACGCCGCTGAGAATAAATAAAGTTTGTATTCCGACGGATTCATAAAGAAGACCGCCGGTAATATAAGCAGCGAAGATCCCGAAATTATTTGCTGCCATAAGCTTTCCCATATCTTTTGAAGTGTTTTTATTTACAGAAAAAGCGGAATAGTAGACCGTAAAACTGACCCAGGTTGCAGATGCGGCGCCGGATAACAAGCGCGCGAAAAGAAAGACGATTGCGTTTGAAAAGAAAGCCAATACGGCGCTGGAAATGAGGATCAGAAAATACCCCAGGAATAGGAACATACGATGATTTTTAAAATAGTCGGCGATTATACCAAAAGGGATACGGAGAATCAATTGTGTAAATCCATATGCGCCGACGATCGTACCTGCTAAAGAAGATACAATGCCTAACGAACTCATGTAGGGGGTAAAATAGGAGGTATAAACATACTGCGAAAACCAAAACAGAGCCACGGCGACAAGAAAAAGGAACGATTTGTATCGAGTATTCATAATTGATTTCTGCCTTTATCGAAATTATAGATTTTGCGCAAATTTTATATTAGTATACAACAAAAATTTCCATCCGCAAAGCTTTTTTTGGAACTGCATTTTTCAGGAAAAGCGCTTCTCAAAAATAAAAAAACCCTTCTGAACATACAAAACTGGTATGAACAGAAGGATTTTTTATTCTTTTTCCGGATTTTGATTAACATGCGCTTTAATAGCGGCAAAGGTATCGGCACTGATGACGTGCTCAATGCGGCATGCGTCTGCCGCTGCGGTTTCCGGATTGACGCCGAGAGAAATAAGCCATTGTGTCAATACGGTATGCCGTTCATAGATACGTTCTGCAATTGCCCTTCCTGTATCCGTAAGGGAAATCAAACCTTCGCGATTGGTAATGATATACCCGCCGTTACGGAGATTTTTCATTGCAACACTGACACTGGGTTTGGAAAACGAGAGTTCGTTTGCAATATCAATGGAACGAACTTGTCCCAACCGAATGCTGAGGATTAAAATCGTTTCCAAATAATTTTCAGCAGATTCATAGATATGCAATTTCTCCACCTCCCTCGTTTTTTATTTATTTTATCATATTTGGCAGTGATTTTTCAAGTTTTTTAGATTTTTGTCCGGAATTACAAAGTGCTTACAGGAAGCAGATATATTTTTAAGGTTTGCGCTATGCTTTTTAGGCTTTGGGATATTTGGCTTTGGTATGACGGCTCTGCCTGTGCTTGACAAGAAATAAGCTATGGCATTATAATAAATTCATCTAACAATCCGTTAGCTTTTTTGTTGAAATGGACAAGAGGTAATGCATGCTTTTTTCTCGTGAGGTTTGGCAGCTGACGGGTGCGCTTGTAGCATCGTTTGTATTGGCATTTCTGGGATATATCCTGCCTGTGCTACTGCTTGTAGCTTGTGTAGTAATGATATGTCTGAAGCGTTTTGCCCGCCGTCGGGCGCTGCTGCTGTGTATTTGTGCTGTGCTGTTGGTTTGGATTGCAATTGTATATGTATCTGCATATTAAATGAATGGATTTTATCGAAAGGCATAATTCCGGGGGAAAATTCTGGCAATTTTAAAATTTAACTTACTATATAATGGAGGAAAAAACCATGAAAACCACAAACCCGCTGTATGGTTTTGAAATTAATCCCGAAGAAATAACGTTCGTCGGTGAAGGTTTGCAGCGTCCGGAATGCATCCTTGCGGAACGGGACGGCAGCTTGTGGGCGGCAGATGCCCGCGGCGGCGTTACGCATATCCTGCCGGATGGCAGCCAGAAACTGATAACGCAGAGTTATTCCGGCAAGGAGGAAGATATCAACAAGGGAGACGTCAACCGTTTCTTTGAGGGTACGCTGCCCAATGGGCTGGCGTTTGCTCGTAACGGTGATATTCTCATTTCCAATTTTGGGACGGACTGCCTCGAAATCATGGATCGTCATACAGGTGAGACCAAAGTGCTTTTCGATACGGTCGACGGTAAGCCAATTGGAAAGGTTAATTTTGTTTTACGCGACTCCAAAGACCGCATTTGGATTACCGTCACCACTATGCTGAAAAGCTGGCTGCCGGCGCTTGTTCCAGACTTGGCGGATGGTTATATTATCCGTTATGACCATCGCGGCGTACATATTGTGGCCGACGGCCTGCATTTTACGAATGAAGTACGCTTCGATGCAAAAGAAGAATATTTGTATGCTGTCGAAACGACCGGAATCAACGGCGGTCATATTTTACGCTGGCGTGTAGATGAAAATGGCGATTTGCATAACCGTGAAACGTATAGCCCGAATCAAATGGGCACCGGTGCGTTCCCGGACGGTATCGCTTTTGATGCGTATGGAAACCTCTGGGGCACCATGGTATATTCGGATAAAATCTGGGTCATTGATCCGGATGGCGATTATAAGATTCTCTATGACGGCGGTGATCCGGCTAAAGTCAAGGCTTTGGACGATGCATTTTATGCTTCCCGTGTGACCAATGAGATCCTGTTCCAAACGGGCCAGGGTATCGCGCCGTGGATTGCTTCCGTCTGTTTCGGTGGACCGAATCGAGATATCGTATATGTTGGTTCCCTGCGTGCAACAAATATTCCCAGCTTCAAGGTGCCGGTTCAGGGCTTGCCGATGGTCCACTGGTACGATAAGTATTAATTATGGCGGAATGGATGCATGCTATCCGGCTGAATGCGCCGAATGATTTTGCCTACGTTGAGGTGCCATGCCCGGTTCCCCGCGATCATGAGGTACTTTGCCGTGTGGAAGCGGTATCCATCTGCGGTACCGATCCCCATATTATAAACGGAGATTTCCCCGGCGTATGGCCGAAGAAGTTTCCGCTCATTCCCGGCCATGAATGGTCGGGCGTTGTGGTGGGACTTGGGAGTGAAAGCGCGCAGTTTGGGTTTCATATCGGAGACCGGGTCTGCGGGATTGCAAACTCCGGATGCGGCTATTGCAGGATGTGCCGCGAAGGGCGGTTCACGCTGTGTGAGAATTACGGACGCGAAGGTATCCACAGCATGTATGGTCATATAAGTCCCGGTGCCTATGCGGAGTTTATAGCAGTCAATATAAAATCCATCGCCAAGATTCCAGACAGTATGTCTCATGAAACCGCAACATTGATGGATGCCATGAGCATTGCGCTGCATATGGTTATGCGTTCAGGGCTGGAACCGGGAGATGATGTGCTGGTTAACGGTGCAGGTGCGCAGGGTTGGATGTCGATTCTGTGCGCGCAGGCGATGGGCGCAGGTAAGATTTTTTGTTCAGGCTCAGGAGCAAGGCTGGACTTTGCCGCTTCTCTTGGTGCGGTTCCGATAGATTATCGAAGCCGGGACGTAGCGGATGAGATTATGCAGCGTACAGACGGAAAAGGCGTGAAACGTGTTATGGAATGTACCGGGACCCCTGGCGGCGTTCGTACTGCCTGCTATGCAGCGGCGCCTGGCGGCGCAATAGCGGCGGTGGGGTTTCCTTCACAGGAAGTTGCGATACCGGTGAAGCGTTTGGTTATGAATGAGATCAGCTTTCATGGCAGCCGTGCCAATCCCGGTACGCTGGAAAAGGCAATTGTGCTGGCTTCGCGTTATCCGGATGCTCTTGCCCGAATGATAACGCATTGTTTTCCGCTTTCGCAATATGCGCAAGCATATGAAACCTTTACAAAGCGACTGGATGGCGCATTAAAAGTTGTTTTAAAGCCACAGATCAAATAAAAAGTCAAATTTTATCGTGCGCAGCTTGTTTATGCTGCGCACGTTTTTTTATTCTGTCGGAAAACCGGTGTTTTTACACAAAAAAATTCACGTTTCCATTCCAAAATCCGGGGTAAAGAGAAAAAAATATACTGGACATTGGATTTTATTGACAAAAAGCAGTCTGTTTGTTATGATAACAACGTTATATATGAGCCTGAGAGGGGATTTTTCTATGTTGAATATACGGATGCCGGAAGGCGCCCGTATGATAATGGATAAGCTTTCAAGTGCAGGGATTCGTTCCTGGTTGGTAGGCGGGTGTGTGCGTGATATGCTGCGTCACCGTATTCCAAATGACTGGGATATTGCGGCAGGTGCAGACCCGCAAGAAATTGTTGGCGCATTAGATGGATTTTGTATAATTCAAACGGGAATCCGGCATGGCACAGTAACGGTTGTAGCGCAGGATGACTGTTTTGAAGTTACAGCCTGCCGCTGTGATGGGGAATACAAGGATATGCGCCGCCCGGAGAGCGTTTCTTTTACCCGCTCCATTGAAAGCGACTTGTCCCGTCGGGATTTTACGATTAATGCAATGGCCTATTCTCAAAAAGATGGTTTGCTTGATTTATATGGAGGCCGTGCAGATTTACGCAGAGGCTTAATCCGCTGTGTAGGTGAACCAACCCGACGTTTTTCTGAGGATGCGTTGCGGATTATGCGCGCGCTGCGTTTTGCATCCGAATTGGGCTTTTCAATAGATCCGGATACCGCTGCTGCCGCCCAGGCGCTTAAGGAAAATCTGGATGCGGTTTCCCAGGAACGCAAGCTGTCTGAATTGCGGCGCCTGTTACTCGGCCAGGATGCAGGAAAGGTTTTGATTTGTTACCGGGAAATACTGGTGCAGATAATGCCGGAATGCCGGGCATTGATCGGGTTTCCGCATCGGGCTGCCAGTACGGAGGATATTTGGACGCATTGTGCCAATTCGGTCGATCTTGCGCCCAAAAAATTCAACGTGCGTTTGGCTGCTCTGTTACGGGATATTGGGAAACCATATTGCCGAAAAGTAGGGGAAAGCTATCCCGGACATGCGGAGATCGGCGCACGTATGGCAGAACATATGCTGCGGCGCATGAAGCTGGACCATGCTGCGCTTCAGGAAACGGTAGCGTTGATTGCCAATCATTCGGCAGTTCCGGAGCCGGAGGAACGTCAAATCCGGCGCGCTTTGCATCGACTGGGAGCAGGGACCTTGTTTGATCTGTATCATTTGCGTCGATGTGATCGAGGTTCTCATTTGGACCTGGAGGAAAAGCAGGAGTTGGAAAAGGTGAATAAAGCGCATGAGCTAACCCGCAGGATTTTGGAACGCGGGGACTGCTATATGCTTTCGACGCTTGCAGTCAATGGGGACGATTTGAAACAATTGGGTTATGCAGGCCCGGAGCTGGGCGCTAAGCTTGAGGAACTTTTGATGCTGGTCATCGATGGGGAATGTCCCAATACAAAACAGGCGCTTTTGCAGAGGTTGGTTTAGGGAACGCTACAGGAAAAACATACAGGTTTGTTTGTATAAAAAATGCCCGGTACAGGCAAGGCCACTGTACCGGGCATTCATGTTTTTATGGTTGTTCACCAATCCATTCCAAGTATTTGTTGTGCGCGTTGTAGCTTGAAATATTGAAACTGCGAATTGCACCAAGGGAAGCATCATAAGATAAACGATAATGTTCTAAATATTGATATGCATCCTGCTGCACCTGGCCGGAGGAATTTTCATAAACTTCAATCATAACAGGAACAATAGAATCCCCGCAGTCATAGAGCATCTCGATATCAAAACCTGGAAGGCGCCCATTTACATATGCCGTACGATTGTATGACAGGGCAAGGTAATCGCAGTCAGCAAAACATAGAAGCAGAAACATAATAACGGCCGCCATACTGATCGAACGGATGAGCCGTACACGGGGAGAGAACGCGCGCGCAATCACAATCATGCAGACCAGCGCAAGCCCAAGCATAAACCAGGATGTGATTATGCGGTTGGTTGTCAGGCCGTATGCACGCATGTAAAGCAGCATTTTCAAAAATGCTGTTGCGATTAATAAAATAGAAAGGATACACAATATCACAATGCAGGTCAGCACGGCAGGAGAGGCGCTTGGCATACGATGAGGAGGCAGGTTATCCGGAGCCGCATTCTTTTTTTGCGTACGTGTAAAGAGTGCCGCAGAGGCAATCGCTGCCAAATTGAACAGCACAACACCGCATAATTCCAAAAACCCGCGCCGTGCATACTGCGCAAGGCTTATGTCTTCAAACTGTTCGGATAGAGCTGCCGCCAGATAAAGAGCCTGCGCAATGATATATACAAGGCACCCAATACAAATCAGGGCAAGGACAGCAGCGACCAGAATAGAAGGTATGCATTTCAAACGGTTTCCGTCCGGCTTTTTTAGAATATGCGTATGTCGTGCATGCCGGCAACCGTACAAGAACCCATAGAGATAGGCAGAAAAGAGAGAAAAAAACAAAAACCCGCCGAATCCTGCCAGCACAACGTCCGCCAAACCTTTTTGCCAGGTATTGGAAAGAGAAATGGTCAGAGCAGGCGCAATTAGAATGCTGAAGATAGCAAAAAGCGTAAAATAGAGCGCACGCTTTGGTTTTGGCAAACCGTTAAGTACGCGGATCAGCGCATCAAAATTGGCAAGCGGCATAAAAATAACTGCGTTGCCTGCGTCAAACAGCCAGTTTTCAGAAAACAACCGCTTATAATACCGGCGGCCATACATGGTAAAGACCTGGAATAGAACAAAAAATCCCAAAAGGATAAACTGTAAGATTCGGAATGCGGAAGTGTCGTATAACAGAAAAGGCAGGGAAGCTACGAGAACAATCAGTAAAAGATAAATGGAACCGCGGTCGGATTCACTTCTGGCACGCCCCTGATAGCAAAAGACGACGATATAAATGGCAAAAATAAAAGCCGGGACATTAACGCCAAGCTCAAGGGGAATAAATAGAACAAGTGCCAATAGCGAAAGTATGGCGATGGGTAAAGCCAGCCAAACGTCGACCGAATCGGAAATAAACCGGCTGTCTGTCTTGCCGGGATTGAGGTTATCCATAAGATGCAGCTCCTTATTCGGGAAGTTGAACGTATTATATCACGAAATATGCCGGGTTACAATAAAACGGAAGAAAACTTGTAAAACTTCTGAAAAAGCCGCCCGGCTTTTGGCTCGGGCGGCAGATAAGACTACGAATCTATTGCTCGCCTCTAGGGCGGTCTTTCTGTAAGATACCGTATAGGACCAGATCCACATAGATGCCTTCGTGGTTTTTATACTGTTCGTGCTGATAGCCTTCCTGAATCATGCCGCATTTTTCCATAACGCGTCCGGAAGCCGGATTTTGCGCAGCACAGCAACCGCAAACTTTATGAAATCCGACCGTACCGAGTAAATAATCAAGAACGATGCCAAGCGCTTCCGTCATAATACCGTTGTTCCAATATCGGGGTGCCAGTGCATAGTCCAGTTCGCAACGAGCGTGCCGGTCGGAGATGTTCACCGCGCGAATTGCCCCGATTGCATGTCCGTCCCCTTTATACGTAATTGCCCAATTGTAAATATGCGGGTCTTCATAGGCTGCAGACCATACGCTAACCAGGTTTTCCGCTTCATATGGGCTTCCAAGCATAAGCCATCCAGTATAACGTGCAACCGTAAATTGCCCCATCCAGTTTGTAAAGACATCTTGGGCATCTTCCAGTTGAAAACGGCGCAAAATTAATCGTGCAGTTTCCAGTTGTTGTGTTCCTTTATGTTGGATAAAAATCACCTGACCGGATAGAAATTTGCGATATCCTATCATACTTAGATAGGTTTGTCAAGTCCTGAAGGAAATCCAAGCGTTTACGGCAGGGTACGGGCCATAAATTCTTCTGTGGATATGCCGTAAGGCCGGTTATAACGTCCGAGATTGAATAAAGTTTCGGGGTCCCGTGTAATCCAGTTGTGTTTTTCAATACAAGATAAAGTGATGCGGATTCCGTTTTTGCGGACAAGTTCATCCCCATTTTTCGGTACACGGCCATAGGGATAAGCGTAGATAATACCGGCCTGTCCGAGATTTTCAAGCATCAACCGCTGCATTTTTCCGACATCCTCGACGAAAGCGTCGCCTTGCAGCAGTTTACCGTCGGCATGCTGATCATAAGAATGGTTGGCAAGCTCAATATAGGGACATTTCAGCAATTCAGCAAGTTCTTGCCAGTTTGCAACGCCGTAATAAATACTTTTTTCGTTTGTATCTGTATATAAATCTGTAAAATAGCCAACCGGCGCAATAACAGCGGACATCTGGTATTTTTCCAACAAAGGCGGAAGATATTGATAATTGTTATAATAGCCGTCGTCAAAACTTAAAAGTACCGGTTTTTCCGGAAGCGCAGTGCCGTGGTCTGTATAGGCAAGCAATTCACGTGAACTGACCGCTGTATACCCATGTGCTTGCAGATAAGCAAGATCCTGTTCCAGAAGAGAAGGAGGTATGACGTATTTGCCATAATACTTCGGGTCCGGAATGAGGGAATGATACATGATAACCGGTAGATCGTACCCGTCCGGAGCTTCTTCACCGGCCCCGGATGGAGCAATTTGTTCGTTGATGCAGGACACCGCATCGGAGGTAGGCGCGAAAACTGCATCGGCAGACTGCGTATAAGAGCGGTCGGCAAAATTGTAGATACGTTGGTAATCGCCGGCTTCTGTTTTTTCAACGGCACAACGGTTTTTTCTTAGCAGCTCTGTGAGCGCATAAACGTCAATCCAGATCTGGTTAACCCCATCTTTTTGGACTTCGTTAAAAATCAGCTGTAAGCCGAAGTGCAGATGGGGAGTCTGAATGTTGTTTGCACCTTCCTGCGTACTGTAGCCTGTCATACCCAGATAGCCGATTACATCGCCGGCAGATACAATACTGCCTTCGTCCAGCCCCAGATGGTATGGATGGCTCGAACGCAGATGCGCATAGTAGTAGTACCGTTGTCCGTCAAAGCTGCGAATCCCGATCCGCCATCCGCCATATCGGTTCCACCCCAGCGCTTCCACAATGCCGCCTTCAACGGCAATGACCGGTGTTCCAATTGCACCGAGCAGATCATTTCCCAGATGCGGACGACGGTAACCATAACTGCGGGAAGCGCCGAAATCTTCATAATGGGAAAAGTCGTACCCGTAGGCAATAGGGCAAAAAGCCTGAAGGCCGTAACGGCGCTCAATATGCTTGCCTTGTGGCGAATCGTCCCAGACTTCGATATCGTGCCAACCGAGAAACGATTTTAAGACGGCCCCGTAAGCTTTTTGATAATAGGAAAAATATTCCATATCGGCAGTAATCTCTGCAAGCGGTTCTCCGCTGCATAAGCGTTGGTATACTTCATCAATGGCAGCACAACGTTTTTTTTCAAAATGTCCGCCGCTTTTTGCTGCTGCATAGGCCAACAGGTCAATCCAGCTGATCTCCACAGTATTTTTCTCGGTATGGGAAATAATATCGTATTCCATCGCCTGTTCTAAAACCGGTAACGTAGGGTTAAATTCAACATAACGGATATAAGATGCCTGGGCAGATGATGCAGCAGGCAGGAGAATGGAAAGCAGGAATAAAACAACCCAGATTCGGGCTGAATACGTTAAATTGCATTTCGACAGGAAAATCACCTTCTAACCTTGAGTGCAAATGTGCAATCGCCGTAATTCGTTGTCCGGCCTTTACAAAAGCGTAAAACTATCATATACTATAAGTTAGGAAATTATGTAAGGCAATTTGCGAACAATTGCCTTTTCATAGGATAAATGGAGGAATTTTGCGTGAAATTCGCGAAAAGAATGGACCGTTTTGACACGGGAATCTTTGTACAACTGGCGGCGATAAAAGCGGAGCGTGTAAAAAAAGGCCTTGAGGTTATCGATTTTTCGGTTGGCGCGCCGAATATCCCGCCTTCTAAGGAAATTGTTGATGTAATACTATCCGAGTCGGCAAAATCTGAAAATTATGTATATGCAATCCAGGATCATCCCCAGCTTTTGGATGCAGTTGCGGCATGGTATCAGCGC
>CALWJF010000046.1 GCA_944380935.1 uncultured Clostridia bacterium | reverse complement strand
GCTTATCTTGAATACTATAACCATAACCGAATCAAAGAAAAATTGAATGGGTTAAGTCCTGTCCAATACAGAATTCAAAATGGCTTTGCCGCATAACTTTTGTCCAACTTTTGGGGAGCACTTCACCTGAGGATTTGACAATCAATTCTGCTGATAGGAAGCCAGGAACCGACGAAGCTTTTCCATTGCCTCGCGGAGTTCTGCTTCTGTAGGCAGGAAGACAATACGGAAATGATCCGGGGAAGGCCAATTGAAGCCTGTTCCCTGTACAAGCAAGATATTTTCCGCTTTCAAAAAATCTATGGCAAAGCGTTCATCATCGGTAATGTGGAAACGCTGCGTATCAATACGCGGGAAGCAATAGAATGCGGCGCGGGGCCGTATTACGGAAAGCCCATCGATAGAATTGATCGTTTCGCAGATTGCTTCGCGCTGCTGATAGATGCGTCCGCCAGGCTGGAAAAGCGGCCGGGTTTCTTCAAGATGATCCAGCGCCACCGGAATAATGCTTTGCGCTGGTACGTTTGCACATAGACGCATGGAAGCCAGCATATCAAGCCCTTCCCGATAGTCCTTTGCAAGATCGAGTGGCCCGGATAATACGATCCATCCGCAGCGGAACCCAGCCATCAGATGGCTTTTGGAAAGGCCGTTAAAGGTCACACAGAGTACATCGGGACACAGAGAGGCAATAGAAATATGTTCCAGATTATCCATGAGCAGACGGTCATAAATCTCGTCGCTGAAAATCATCAAACCAAATTCACGGGCAAGGTCTGCAATCTGATTGAGAATTTCCACGCCGTAATTTGCCCCTGTCGGATTATTTGGATTAATAATGACAATGGCGCGGGTACGGCTTGTAATTTTGCGGCGCATATCGGCCAGATCCGGCATCCAGTCGCTTTGCTCATCGCAGACATAATGTACTGCTTTCCCGCCGGCGAGCGTAACACTTGCCGTCCATAGCGGATAATCCGGGCTTGGAATGAGAACTTCATCGCCGTCATCCAGCAGCGCCTGCATACACATATTGATTAATTCGCTGCAGCCATTCCCTGTATAAATGCAATCTGTATGGACCCCCTCGATTCCTTTGTTACGATGATACGCAGCGATGGCTTCCCGCGCTTCCAAGACGCCGCGTGATTCTGAATATCCTTCACTTAGTTCAAGACGGCGTTTCATAGCCTCTAATACAGGAGCAGGAGTTTCAAAACCAAAAGGAGCAGGATTACCAATATTCAACTTTACAATTTTCTCACCAGCCGCTTCCATTTCACCAGCCTGTGCGACTACGCGGCCGCGGACCTCGTAAGCAACGCCGTTAAGCTTGGAGGATTTTTTAATTCTAAGCATACAGGGGAATCTCCTTTCGAAAACAAAAAGCGCCCGAAGCATACTATGCTTCGGGCGAACCTTAATCTTAGTCCGTGTTACCACCGAAATTCGGCGCAATTACGCCGCACTCTACCGATACTTGTCAAAGACGCATATCGCTACGCAATAACGGGCGCACCCGTTGGATACTACTCGGTTTCCACCTTTCGCTCCAAAGCTCAAAGGGGGCTTCAACGGTAAACGCACGAAACCTTCCAGCGACCGGTTTCTCTCTTTGCTTTGCTCACCGACTACTCTTCCTCGTCGCAGCTTTTCAAATGATTGTAGGCAGTATACCATTCTATATGAAGTTTGTCAAGCACTTTTTACAATTTTTTGTACAACGGAAAATATCAGCCGGTTTCAAAATCAATTTTAAACAAAAATAGAATTGTATTGGATGAAACGCTTTTGGTTTAATCAAATAATTTCATTAAATCCCCGGGCACAGGTGCGACGAACTGTACAGGAACATGCGTCAGCGGATGCTGGAAATTAAGCTGCCATGCATGCAGAGCTGGCCGGCTAATGCGGGAATAATCCGGATTATAAAGGAAATCGCCAGGCAGGGGATGCCCGATATAGCGCATGTGAACTCGGATCTGATGGGTGCGGCCGGTTTCCAGCCGGATTCGAACCAAACTGTATCCGTTCCGGCAATCCAGCCGGGTAAAATGCGTAACCGCCCGTACACCATCGCCGTCAAAACTGACACGCCGGGCGAGGATGGAACTGGGATCGCGTGCAATGGGCGCATCAATCGTACCCTGAGCCGGACAAACTCCTTCGACCGCGGCAAGATAGATACGATTGAGATTGGCAGTGTGGAGTGCGTCGGTAAGGATACAGGCGGATAAGCGGTTTTTTGCAATCAAAATAAGTCCGGATGTATGCCGGTCTAAGCGTCCAAGACAACGCAGTATAAAATTTTTGCCATACCGCGCGCGGCAAGCATTGGCTAGCGTTCCAGATGGATTGGAAGGCGAAGGGTATACAGCCATTCCGGCCGGTTTATTGATAAGCAAGATATCCTCGTCCTCATAACAGATATCAAGCGCAATCGCTTCCGGGAGGATCGTACAGTTTTGCTGAACTTCCGGAATCCGGATAGTTAGTGTCATGCCTGGCACGATGCGGTCCACAACCCGGGAAGGAAATCCGTTGAGCTGGACAAGCTGCGTGCTTTTGCGAAGAATATTGAGTACAGAACCGGAGACGCCCTGCGCACGCAAAAATGCGTCAATACGTGTTCCGGATGCAACGTTTGCAGTATTGTATTCCACGATTCGATCCATCTTCAATAACCGAATAGAAAAATGTTTTATGATTTAGCGTTTTGTTTTTCAGAATCTTCTTTAAGGCGTTCACAGGAAGTTAAAGAGGGGGGCTGCTTACTATGATGGAAGTTTTGACAAGCACTGCAATCGCCATGACGCGGGCAGCTTGTGTTTTTACAGGGGCAATTTTGATTGCACATCGTATCGGATCCTTTCTGATTTTTTGTATCTAACAACAGTATAGCATAAAAAATGATTGGACGCCAGGATTTTGTCTTGCCGATGACGGGGAAAAAAGTTATAATAAAAGTTAGAATTTGGGATGTGGAGGAAATTATGAAAGTTGTTGTTGCCATAGATTCGTTTAAAGGTTCGCTTACGTCTCTTGAGGCTGGATATGCTGCAAAACAGGGAATTCTGGCGGTATACCCGGACGCACAGGTTCAAGTGCTTCCGGTGGCGGATGGTGGCGAAGGTACCGTCGAAGCATTGATTTGTGGTCTGGGTGGTGATACAGTGGAGTTGACGGTAACCGGACCACTTGGAACGGCGGTGCAAGCAAAATATGGCGTGATTCCGGCGCGTAGGCTTGCTGTAATGGAAATGGCGCAATCCAGTGGTTTGACTTTGGTTCCGGAAGAAAAACGCAATCCGTTGCATACGACAACCTTTGGTCTTGGCGAGATGATCCAGGATGCTGTCGGGCGTGGATGCCGGGAGTTTATTATCGGGATCGGAGGCAGCGCTACCAATGACGCAGGCATCGGGATGCTGCAGGCCCTTGGCGTGCGTTTCTATGATGCCGCAGGAAAAAGTATCGGGATTTATGGGCGTGACGTGGAACAGATTGCCAAAGTAGATCTGTCCGGAATGCCCGAAGTTTTGTCTAAATGCGTATTCCATATTGCCTGCGACGTTAATAATCCCCTTTGCGGTCCGCAAGGCGCCTCTGCGGTGTTTGGTCCGCAAAAGGGTGCGACCCCCGAAATCGTGGCGCGACTGGATGCGGCGTTGTCGAACTTTGCGCGTTGTACGCAGCAAACTTTAGGAGAAGATTATAGCCGGCTTCCTGGTGCCGGCGCAGCAGGCGGACTTGGTTTTGCTTTGCGCAGTTATCTTGGCGCGCAGTTGCGTCCGGGCATAGAAATTGTCCTGGATGCCGTAGAATTGGCCCGATATGCGCAGGATGCCGATGTGGTTGTGACAGGGGAAGGCCGTATGGATTTTCAAACGGCAATGGGAAAAGCTCCCTGCGGGATAGCGGCGATCGGGAAACGCTGCGGCGCGTTGGTGATCGGTCTGTGCGGTAGCGCGGGGGAAGAAGCGGAGGCCTGTAATGCGCAGGGCATCGATGCGTTTTTCCCGATTTTGCGCGCTCCACAGACCCTGGAATCTGCTATGGATCCGGCGCATGCGAAGCAGAATATGGAGAAAACAGCAAGACAGGTGTTTTCTCTGCTTGCAGCATGCAAAAGGATTCGTTAAGGATTTCAGTTATGCTATAGATTAGAAAAATCCCGCTGCTGGGGGATTTTATTTTCCACAGCAGCGGGATTTTTGAGCTGTTCTTAGTATAAAAGGATACGCATAGGATGCTTTAAAGATCAAGATTCCGAATTTGCAGTATAAGTGTATATTTTCAAATCGCCGCTTAGCGTTTCAACCGAAAAATTGGCGATCCCATCTCCTCGAATATAATTGCCCCGCGCTTGCACGACTGAAAGGCCAGAGAGGAAATGTCCGGAGTCTGATTGAAAATTAAGCGTAAAGTCAGACTGTGCAGGAAGATTGAGAAAAATATTGCCGGAGCGACTGGCTAGATCCAATTCATAAGGGCAAATCGGTGTATGGATGTGCAGATCTCCGCCGTATGTGGAAGTCCGTAACCGATGCAGATTTGCATAGATATCCACATTTCCGGACTGCGTCTGTGCTTCCACGCTGCAAAGTGAGGCACTGCTATCCAATTCAAGACTGCCTTCCTGTGAGGAAAATTGTACAGTCTTCAAAACTCCGGATAATGCCGCGTTTGAGGATGAGGTCTCTACGGATAACAATTCAGATACGTTAAGATTTTGTGTGGTAATGGAACCATCGGTTGCAGCAATTTGCGCGGAAGTAAAAGTCAAACCGTTAAGTGATAAATTTGCCTGGTAAATGGAAAAACTGCCGGTTATTGCGGTGTTGGCCAGAGTTTCCGGAATATAAATCTGCAAATTTTTAATGGGAAGTGTTGAATCTGCAGCCTGTGGCGTGCAATATTGAATAAAAAGAACATTGCCTTCCAATCCGCAGCACAGCGCTTGTGTTTGCGTGATCGTTCCGTTGTCGCAACTTTCTACGGCAAGGAAGTCTTCGCCGTCATAGATATCGATTTCAATGTTCCCGGCTGGCCAATGTACTTCTAACATGGCTACGGATCCCAGATGTTCCGCGTCAATGGCATAAGCGCCGTCTTCACTGAAGCTTTGCGTCACATCCCGATACGTTTGCGCTAGATCACCAAGGGTCAGCGTCGAAACGGCATCTGTTTCCCATAAGGAGCCGTCAGCTTCATCTTCGCTGAACTGTGCACTGTCAGGGACCGGAATTGGATTTTCTACTTGTGAATTATCTTGTAAGCTGGAGAATGCTGCCTGCGTGACCCAAAACATTGTGTAGGCAACTGCTGCAAGCAGAAAAACACCCAATAATACGCAAAAAACAGCAGTTAAAGGAGATATGGGCTTTTTGGAAGGCTTGCTTGTGTGCGAATCTTGATGGTATATGTGAGAAGTATTGTGCTTTTTGGCCTGAGAATTGCTGGGATTACGCTTGGCATTGGCAGCACCGTTTTGTTTGGTTTTTGTCTGCGTGCTTTGGTTATAGGCCGTATAGGTACGGGTGGTATGTCGTGATGAGCCAAATGGCGGAGCTGTGTGTTCCACATGCACATTTCGCAGGGCTTCAGCAATGCGATCTTTCATTTCCTGTGCACATCCGAGAATTGCATCATAAGCTTCGCCGGGCGTTTTCCCGGAATTAATATAATTATAATAGCGCTGGATCATATTCCGGGTTATCTCCATACGGAGCGCGCGCATCTGTGCGCAGTCCGGGACGCTGCGGAAAAAAGAATAAATAAACTCTTTTATTTTATACTCCAAAACCAATCACCTCCGGAAATACCGGATCCAATGAATACAAAAAGCAATCCTATTATAACATGGATTTCCGATTTTTGCAATTGGCGCGGCGTTTTCTTTGCTGTGCGTTGCATCAGGGCAAAACGGAAAATGCGGGTAGCTAAAAAGGAGAAAAAATCATGCGTATCATCAAGCGAATCGAATTGATCGAAGCGTTGCGTAAAACGATACTTACCGCCTGTGCCGCTCCACCGGAAGATGTTATCATCGCCCTGGAAGAGGCCGTTTATAAAGAGCAAGGCGTCGGAGCAGAAGTCTTGCGGCAATTAGCAGAAAACCATCGGCTTGGACAGAAGACGGGGAGGCCCTGCTGCCAGGATACAGGAATGGTGCTGGTTTTCGCGGATATTGGCAGAGACGTCCATATGGATTTTGATTTTTATGAAGCTGTCAATACAGCAATTCGTACGGCATATATCGAAGGTAATTTGCGTAAATCCGTGCGGGATCCGATAACAGGAGAAAATACAGGCGATAATACGCCGGGTATTGTTCATATTCGGTTGACAGCCGGGGATCGCATTGTGCTGCATATTTTACCAAAAGGTTTTGGCGCGGAGAATCAGAGCCGTACGGCAATGCTTGTGCCTGCCGACGGACTTGCCGGAGTGGAAGCGTTTGTTCTTGAAACGTTACGTATGGGTGTAGCATCAGCTTGTCCGCCTGTGCTTGTCGGTATAGGAATTGGAGGGGATCTGGAAAGTTGCGCGATGCTTGCCAAGCGTCAATTTTTGCGGCCTTTGCGTATGCCTTCGCACAATCCGGTGCTTGCGGATATGGAGAAGCGCCTGCTTGCAGAAATAAATACACTTGGTATCGGGCCAGGCGGACTTGGCGGCGTGACAACAGCGCTTGCTGTTCATGCGGCTGCTGCGCCTACCCATATTGGCGCCCTGCCGGTTGCCGTGAATCTGCAATGCCATGCGGCCAGGCATATGGAGGTGATTATATGAGTCTGTATACTTTGAATGCCCCTCTGGATCGCGAAGCTGTTATGCTGTTGCGGGCAGGAGATTTTGTGCGGCTCAGCGGCGTGATTTATACTTTGCGAGATGCCGGCCATGCGCGTCTGCTTGCAATGCTGTCGTGCGGAGAGAAACCCCCTATTCCATTGGAAGGGCTGTGTATTTATTATGCCGGTCCCTGCCCGAGCGCGCCAGGAGAAGTCATCGGGCCCTGTGGCCCCACCAGTTCAAGTCGGATGGACCGGTTTACACCCGCTTTGATCGAAGCGGGAATGACGGCGATGATTGGAAAAGGGAAACGTAGCGAACAGGTATATGCAGCCATGCGTGGCCGCTGCGTTTATTTTGCTGCCCCGGGCGGAGCAGGAATTTTAATGGCTTCCCATGTGCGCAACTGTGAGACGGTGGCCTTTGAAGATCTAGGTACAGAAGCGCTTCGAAGGCTGCTGGTTGAGGATATGCCGCTGATTGTTGCAGCAGATGCTTATGGAAATAATTTATATACATATGGATGAGATACTGATAATCTTAAAATAAAATTTGCCCGGCAACCGGTACGCTGCCAGGCAAATTTTATTTTTGTCCAATTTGACAAAAGATGTGAAACCAATTGGACTTATTCAATTGAGCGGACGTGCAAATCATAAAAAGCTACGCATGTCTATGCGCATTCTGATTCTGTAAAAAGTCAACCCCATATCGGATTAGACCGTCTGCCATTTCCGCCATTTCTTCTGCGCTGCTCAACATTCCTTCGGCAAGCCATTTTTCCAATAAACCAATGCACCCGGAGCTGATAAAAGCATAACAAAATTCAATCTGCTTGCGCGTTGCATTCGCGAACATACGGGTATAAGTTTCTATGCACAATTCCTGTCCGATCGTTAAGAGTCTTGCAGCGAAGTCTTTATCGCCATATGGACCGAGCGTGACCGTGCAAATATCGGCATTATTTTTTAAACATTGAAAAATTTCAGTAATAACTTTTTTTAAAGTCAGAATATAGGGATCTGCTCCAAAGAGCGGAGACAGAGTTTTTGTAAAATCTTCCAGCATTTCCTCTTCAATTTTATGCAACAAATCGTAGATATCTGTATAATGCGCATAAAATGTGCCGCGATTGATCCCGGCCTGCGTACAGAGTTCCTTTATGGATATGCTTTGGATTGGCTTGACGCGCAGCAGTTCGGTAAACGCATGGCGAATCAGCATGCGGGTTACACGCTTTCGATGATCTTCTTTCATAAGAGACACCTCTGCAGGAATTGTAAATATTTTGAATAACCGACACAAATTACAAACTGTGTTGATGAAGCCGTAAAAAGTTTAAATTCTGTTTATTGTAAACCACTTATGTATATACTATAATACAAGTGAGAAAGAAAATCAACACACTGATGGGTAAATGAAAGGGGTGTGTGATATGAAGACTATTTATTTGGTTACAGGGGCGGCTGGACATTTGGGGAGCACGTTGGTGCGGCTGCTGCGGAATAAAGTGGATGCGATACATGGTTTAGTACTACCGGCTGAAAAAGCAGAATTGAAAGACTGTGGGAATGTTCGGTATGTTGAAGGCGACGTACGAGACAAAAAAAGCCTGGATCGTTTTTTCTCCGGTGCGCAGGGATATGACCGGGTTTATGTAATTCATGCAGCCGGGATTGTCGATATTTCCGGTGTAATAACGCCTCTTTTGCAGGAAGTGAACGTAGGCGGGACTAGAAATATTATTGAAATGTGTCAAAAGTATGCGGTTCATCGCCTTGTCTATGTAAGTTCGGTTCATGCAATACCGGAAGGCGACCATAACACGGTTTTAACGGAGATCCATCATTTTTCACCGGATCTTGTTGTTGGCGCCTATGCAAAGACAAAAGCAGAAGCAACGCAGGCGGTACTGGATGCCGCTGCACAGGGTCTGGATGCGGTTGTTGTGCAACCATCTGGAATTATCGGACCCTATGATCATGCACATAACCATATGGTACAGATGATCAGCGATTATATGCATGGCCGTTTGCCTGCCGGAGTGAAAGGCGGTTATGATTTTGTTGATGTCCGGGATGTGGCGCAGGGATGTTATGAAGCTGCGTGCAAAGGGAAGCGGGGAGAATGCTACATTCTGTCGAACCGGCGTTATGACATCCGGGAACTGTTGATTATGTTGCGTGCGATCAATGGGGGACGCCGACTTCCTATTTTGCCGATTCGTCTGGCAGAAGCGGCTGCGCCTATCATGCAGATTTATGCAAAGCTGAAACAGAGACGTCCGCTTTATACCCGGTATTCCCTGTACACGCTGACAAGCAATGCAAAATTCTCGCATGATAAAGCAACAGCTGAACTGGGTTATCGGCCTCGCGATCTGTTCCAGACCCTAAAAGACACTGTACTTTGGTTAAATCGGAATGAAAAAACCAAAAAAGCCAATGGTTTAATTTGAAATAAAAAAGACCTGCAGGAGGAAAGATGCTTTACCTGCAGGTCTTTTTTGCGAAAAAACTTCTATGAGTCAGGGGAAAATAAGCAAAGTAAGCTGCATTTTAGCGAATGCGTTCGGGGAGCTGACGGATTCCGAGTTCCATGATCTTTGCGCGACCGGCAGTACGATCCCGGATTCCGGTCTGCATTTTTTCGCATTCGCTTTGCGGAAGAAGGATTTCAAAAGAAACCTGCGTACCAAATTCCGGCGCACTCTGCTGATGCTCGATATTTTTTAAAAACGCGCGAATCAGATCATAGTGTGTATATTCACAGCAAATACGATAGGAATAATAGGGAGAAAGCTGCGCAATGCCGGCTGCTTCGAGCGCGAGCTTTGCCGTGTTGGCATAAGCGCGAATTAATCCGCCTGCTCCCAGCAGGATGCCGCCGAAATAGCGCGTGACGGTGCAGCAGTAATTGGTAAGACCCTCGCGCCGGAAAATTTCATAAACTGGTGGGCCTGCTGTTCCTTTGGGTTCGCCGTCGTCGGAAAAACGCGTTGCATTTTCTGCATGAATGTCATAGGCATAAACCACATGGCTTGCCCCCTCCTGCAATAGCCGGACTTCATCGATTTTTTCTTTGGCTTCTGATTCGGAAGAAATCAGGAATACATTGCCGATAAAGCGGGATTTGCGTTCGACAAATTCAACTTCTGCATCGCAAAACGGAACTTTTGTCATGACGTTACGCCCCAGTCTTCTTTAATATAATTACGAATCCAACCTAAGGTACGCGGCTCGCAGATAGCGTGTATTTCAATATATTCCGGTTGATATTCCACTTTTTCCACCTTGGCATCGCGGTATAAAATATCAATACGTCCGGCTTGATCGTATGGGAGGGCAATGCATACGCGATGCAGCGTACTGCCCAGATGCCCGGAAATCAGAGAAAGCAGCGAATCAATACCTGCGCCCGTGCGAGCTGAAATCACCGCGATGTCCCGGCCATGCGGCATTAATTCTGCATCAACGAGGTCCGCTTTGTTAAACACTTCAATTACCGGCGTTTGATCCAGCCCCAGCGCGTGAAGCTGACGTTGTACTACTTCTGCCTGTTGCATCCAGAAAGGGTTGGAAAGGTCAATAACATGTAACAGCAAATCAGCAAACGCAAGCTCTTCTAAAGTTGCGCGAAAAGCGTCAATCAGATTATGGGGAAGTTTATGAATAAAGCCGACGGTATCCGAAACCAGCACTTCCAACGTATCGCTGACTTTCAATTTGCGTATGGTCGGGTCGAGCGTATCAAAAAGACGGTTATTTGCCGGGATACCGGCGTTTGTCAGACAATTTAAAAGCGTGGATTTTCCTGCATTGGTATATCCGACAAGGGAGACAACCGGAATTTCAGTATTTTCTCGCCGGTGCCGGCGTACGGTGCGTTCCCGCCGTACATTTTCCAACTCTTTTTCCAACTTCTGAATACGTCGGCGAATATGCCGGCGGTCCGTCTCCAACTGTGTTTCGCCCGGCCCGCGCGTACCAATCGGGCTGGCGCCGCCGGAAGCGGTCTGCCTTACCAGATGGGTCCACATACCGGTCAACCGGGGTAACAGATAGCGGTACTGTGCAAGCTCCACCTGCAGCTTACCCTCAGCGGAACGGGCGCGATGCGCAAAAATGTCCAAAATTAAAGCCGCCCGGTCCATAACACGCAGCCCCGTCAATTTTTCAATTGCAGTAGACTGTGCGGGGGAAAGCTCATTGTCAATAACTAAAAGATTGGCTTCCGTTTGTTTTGCCAACTCTGCGATTTCTAAAAGTTTGCCCTCTCCCAAAAGGGTACGTGGTTCCACCATATTGCGTTTTTGCAATACTTTTGCCACACATCGGCCTCCTGCAGTTTTGAGCAGTTCTTCCAACTCATCCAGCGTTTCATCGGATGCATTATCGTCTGCTGGAAGTACTGCAGACGCAAGACCTGCCAAAATGGCGATATCTTGTTTGGAAAATTGATCGGTATTTTGCAAGATACATCTCATCCTTTTCATTCATCGTAAGTTTACGGTTGTGTTGAATCCAACGCAGCTTTCCAGGCAGCTATATAAGCTTCCAAAGAGGAATATCGAGCCTTCCTATCCAACTGGACGGCTTGCAACGCTGCCTGCCAACTTTTTGTATTGAGTCTCCAGAGAGAGGGAGTACGGTCCATCCCGCCCCCGAAAAGCTCAAATGCAGTAGCCCCCATAACGAAAATACAGCTGCGCTCATCAATTGGCATACCGGCTGTCCGCTCTTCCGGGGACATAAAACGGGAGGAACCCGGAAGATGGCCTGTCAGATTCCAAAAGGGTTGTCTTTGGTAAAATTCTATATCACAAATATAAGTTTTATTTGTTTCTGGTTGATAAAGTACGCTTCCATCATAAAAATCAAGGCAAACCCATCCGCAGGCAAGCACATACTGATGGAAATGCAGAATAGTATCATAAATCTTGAGCTTGACGGGATCAGAAAGCGCAAGAAAGCGCTTACGCTGATCGGGATACAGTTTCCCCCAGCACAGTCCCTCTACCCAGGGAAAAACCTGGATATAGCCGCCGCCGATTTCTCCTGCATACAGGCAATTAATGAGGCTGTCATGAGCGAGGGCACGGTATACCGTTTCTGACTGTCTGGCACGTTCGATCGCCTGCTGTGGCGTCCATACTGCGCGCAGCGTAGGCGCACCGGCAAATTTAATAAAATACGAACCTTTTGATGATGTACAGCCGAAACAGATGTTACCGGAGTCCTGCTGATCAAAAACCTGAAAGACCTGGCCAAAGTCAGAAAGAAAGGAAAAATCGAAAGCTTCTGCCAAAGAGAAAGGAATGCCGTTAATTTCCTGTTTCATATAAGTCCTCTTTGAAAATGGTCACTGCCGCATTCTGCGTTGCCAAAAGAATACAAAACGGGTGGCAACATGCCAAATTGCAGTACAGGATAGAATTCCACCTGAAATTGCGACTGCAAGCAATAAGGTTGTTTTTCCACCTTCTATGGCAAGCTTCCAAGCGCCGGAAACGGCAGCGCTCATAGCTCGGTATAGACTTGCTCCTGGAATGAGCGGGATCGCGCCTGCTACCAGAAATACGGTAGTTGGTGATTTGCGCAGTCTGGCCATAATTTCCGCATAGACAGTTAAAAGGAAGGCCGAGATAAAATAACGAAGCATGTCGTTGGGAGAAAGAAAAAAAGAAAGCAAATAGGTTCCCCAACTAATTAGGCCGCCAAGCGTTGCCCATACAACGTCGCGTCCGCGAACATTAAAATATAACGCATAGCAAAAAGAGCCGACACCTGCTGCGAGCAGCTGAATCAAACTTTGCATAGTCCGCCCCTTTCAGAACAGCGCCGCAGGGAGGGCAAATCCCCAGGCAATAGCAATACTGGAAACGAATGCTTCAGCAAAACGCAGCAGTGCAGATATGGTATCTCCGCTGAACAAATCGCGGATGGCGTTGGTCAGCGCAATACCGGGAATCAATAGCATGACATTACCAATGCTGACATTGGCCGCGCTGTCAGCGAGGGAAAGTGTAACGAGCAGATGTGCACCAAAACCACCGATCATGCTGCATGTAAGAATGGAAAGCAAGGAATTGACATTCAGCTTTTTTAATCCGGCTTGTAAAAAGCATAAAACAGCGCCAATTAGAGCCGAACCCAATGCATCAGCAATCGACCCACCGAAAAAGATGGAAAAAGCAGCAGAGATTATGATATAAAGCGATACGTTTTGCCAAAAGGAATAACGCGGCAGTGCATCAATCCGAACAAGAGCCCGCCGAACCTGCGCATCCTGTGGCCGTGTAAGGCAGATGTGTCGGGATAGCGCATTGAGTTCGCATAACTTTGATAAATCGTATACCAACGCCCCGACACGCCGTGTTTGTGTAAACGGCTGTCCTTTCGCATCAAAAGCAGTGACAACAATACTGGAAGTAATTGTAAATACATCTACGCGTACCGCGCCATAGGCGCGGCAAATACGGCTGATGCTGTCTTCTACACGGCTTATTTCTGCGCCGTATTGCAGCATACGCTGTCCGAGATCCATTGCAAAAGAAAGCTTTGCCTGTGTAAATTCACAATTCATGCTTCTTCTCCCACTCCAAAATCAGAATAAGAAAAAATGCCGCTTGATACGCATGTGCATATCAAACGGCACGTCTTTTAAAGACCAAATTTCTTCTTGAAGCGGTCTACGCGTCCGCCGGAATCCACGAGCTTCTGCTTGCCCGTGAAAAACGGATGGCACTTGGAACAAATTTCAACGCGAATATCGCTTTTGGTCGAACCGGTCTCGATCACTTCGCCGCAAGCGCAACGTATCGTGGTCTGCTGATATTTCGGATGGATACCTTCCTTCATTCTTAACACCTCTTTCCACGGGTACTTTAACAGACCTGATTATAATAGCACATCTTTTTAAGAAATGCAAGTATTTTTTAAAAAACGAGAGAAAAAAATTGGGAAGGAATTAAAAAATCTTTTGATAAAAGAAGGATTTTTATTTTTTTTATCGAATATATTTACTAGAAGTAGGTGAGAAGCATGACAATACGGGAACGTTATGAACAACAGGAATCCAAGACTCTTTCTGCATTTGCATCCAAAGCAGCGTTTTCAAAGGGAAGGGAAAGACCTGAACCGCAGTGCGAGATCCGAACGGTATTCCAGCGTGACGTAGGCCGTATTGTGCACTGCAGCAGCTTTCGGCGTTTAAAACATAAAACACAGGTATTCCTTTCTCCAGATGGCGACCATTACCGAACGCGCCTGACGCATACGCTGGAGGTTTCTCAAATTGCACGAACCATATCCCGTGCACTTGGCTTGAATGAAGATTTGACAGAAGCCGTTGCAATGGGACATGATCTTGGTCATCCGCCGTTTGGCCATGCTGGGGAACGGACGCTGAATCGGCTTTGCCCGTATGGTTTTGCACATAATGAGCAGAGTCTTCGTGTTGTGGATAAGCTGGAACGGGATGGGGAAGGGCTGAACCTGTGTTATGAAGTACGCGATGGCATTTTGCATCATACAGGCATGCCGGGTGAGACACTGGAGGGGCGTGTTGTGCGTTTGTCAGATCGTATTGCCTATATCAACAGCGATATTGATGATGCGGTTCATGCAGGTGTGTTGAAAAACTCTGATATTCCGGCGCTGATTCGGGAAACGCTTGGCCAGACCTATGGAGAACGAATTAATACTCTGGTTTTTTCCATTGTTTCCGCTTCCCAGGATCAGACGGATATCCTCATGGAAGAAGAAATTTCAGCAGCAATGGATGCATTGCGTGATTTTTTGTTTGAATTTGTTTATACGAATCCGGTTGTAAAAGGTGAAGAAACAAAAGCGGATACTTTGCTTGCCAGTCTATATGAGCATTTTCGCCAAAATCCGGATACTATGCCCGTCCAATATATAGAAACGATTTATCGGGAGGATATTGACCGGGCGGTATGTGATTATATTGCCGGAATGAGCGATCGTTTTGCACTAGCGGTATACCGTGATATTTTTATCCCAAAAGGCTGGGAGAGAATATAAAAAACGTATTATATGGATTGAACGGGGAATAAATATACAGAATTTGTTTAAAAACGGCGGGAAAGGAGGTACTTATGGCTTTTTCAGAGAGCTTTCTGGAAGATTTGTCTTCTCGTTGCGATATTTACGACGTTGTTTCACGTTATGTAACATTGAAAAAGTCTGGGTCTAACTGGTTTGGACTTTGCCCGTTTCATGGAGAAAAAACCCCCTCCTTTTCGGTAAATACAGAAAAACAGATTTTTCACTGTTTTGGATGCGGTGTTGGTGGAAGTGTTTACAATTTTATTATGAAAATCGAAAATTTAACTTTTCCGGAGTCGGTTGAATTTTTGGCAAATATGGCGGGAGTAAGCCTTCCGAAAGAGGATTTTCATGATAATCGTAAGCGGTTATATAATCTAAATTTAGAAGCGGCCAAATTTTTTCGAGATTATCTTTTTTCCGAACAGGGGAAAGAAGGCCTTGCATATTTAACAGGCAGAGGTTTGAACCTTCGGACCATTCGCCGTTTTGGGTTGGGTTTTGCCCCGGATGCATGGAGCGTTTTAATTGAAGCGATGACAGCCAAAGGTTATACCAAAGAAGAATTGCTTACATTGGGACTTGCAAAGCGTAATAAAAATGGTCGTATATATGATCAATTTCGAAATCGTGTTATTTTTCCGATAATTGATATTCGTGGGAACGTTGTAGCTTTTGGCGGGAGGCTTATGGATGATGGAAAGCCGAAGTATCTTAATTCCCCAGAATCTCCCATTTTTTCCAAAAGTCATCATTTGTTTGCACTCAATTATGCAAAAAAATCCCAGGGAAGATCGTTGATTCTTGCAGAAGGGTATATGGATGTTATTGCGCTGCATCAGGCAGGATTTACGCAGGCTGTTGCCTCGTTAGGAACTTCGCTTACGACAGATCAGGCAAAACTGATGAAGCGTTTTGCTGACGAAATTATTATTTCCTATGATGCGGATAATGCTGGCCAAACAGCAGCGACACGTGCGGCTGAGATTTTAAAAAATGTTGAGTTATCTATCAAAATTTTGAAAATTCCGGGTGCAAAAGATCCGGATGAGTTTATTAAGGCAAATGGTGCAGAAGCATTTGCCACCCTTTTAGAATCCAGCGAGGAACACATGATGTTTACGCTGGAACGAATTCGTAACCAATATGATTTGAATGATAACGAAGGTCGTATTACATTTTTAAAAGAGGCGGCATCCATACTTGCCAAGTTGCCAAGCCCCATTGAACGGGAAATTTATGCCTCAAAAGCTGCACAGATGGCATTTGTCGGAAAGGATGTTCTATTATCAGAAATTGATCGAAAAAGGCATGCATATTTTAAAGAACAGAAAAAAGAAGAGATAAAAAAAACAATGCATCCGGAACGTAATGCACAGCCAAAAGATCGAGCGCTGCATTATACAGATCTTAAATCGGCACGTGCGGAAGAAGGAATTTTGTCTATGCTGGCATTAGATGCTACTTGTATTCGACAGTTGGAAAAAGAACAGATTACGCAAGCGGATTTCAGCGCACCTTTTTTAGGAAATATATATACGCGAATGTGTGCGCTTGTGAATGCTGGACAACCGGTTACAGCGGCAGCCTTATCTCAAGGGCTGACAGAATCTGAGATGTCTGAACTCGGCCGTATTTTGTCTGCACCAAGTGGAGGGGATGAAAGTATGGCATTAGAGGATTATATATTTATCCTAAAGGAAGGACGTGCGAGACGCGGCGCAGTTTCACAGATAGACCCAATGCTTGCGTTGCGGGATCTTCATAAGGCAAAGAAATCATACGGAGGGAATCTAAAATGACGATTGAGGAAAAAAAGCAAGGGATTAAGGATCTTATTGAATATGGAAAAAAGAAGGAAAAAATCAATTATAAAGAACTGATGGATGTTCTTGAAGAATTGGAATTAGACCCCAATCAGATTGAAAAGCTTTATGATACTTTTGAAAGTCTGGGTATCGAAATTATCACGGAAGATGTGAATTTTGAGCCGGTTGTAGAGGATCTTCCGGAAAATTACGAAAATGTTGAAGAAGTAACGCAAGAAGAATTAGATGAGACCGCCACGCTTGCGGATAATTATGCGCTGGATGACCCTGTTCGCATGTATCTGAAAGAAATTGGGAAAGTGAATCTTTTGGATCCAACGGAAGAAATAGAACTTGCAAAACGTATGAGTGAGGGTGATGAAGCAGCCCGGCGTCGCCTTGCAGAGGCAAATTTACGATTGGTGGTATCGATAGCAAAGCGCTATGTAGGCCGTGGTATGCAGTTTCTTGATTTGATTCAGGAGGGGAATTTCGGACTCCTCAAAGCAGTCGAAAAATTTGATTATACAAAAGGATATAAGTTTTCAACTTACGCAACTTGGTGGATCCGTCAAGCTATAACGCGTGCAATTGCAGACCAGGCGAGAACGATTCGAATTCCTGTGCATATGGTGGAGACAATTAATAAGGTGATGCGTGTTTCTCGTCAGCTTTTACAGGAATTGGGACATGATCCGCAGCCAGAGGAGATTGCTGCTGAAATTGGAATGCCTGTGGACAAGGTTCGGGAAATTATGAAAATTGCGCAGGAGCCGGTTTCTCTTGAAACGCCAATCGGTGAAGAAGAGGATAGCCATTTGGGGGATTTTATCTCGGACGATGATGTTCCGGAACCTTCCGATGCCGCATCGTTTACACTTTTAAAAGAACAACTGGTGGAAGTTTTAAAAACGCTTACGCCCAGGGAAGAGAAGGTCTTGCGCCTTCGTTTTGGAATTGAGGATGGCCGTACCCGTACATTGGAAGAAGTTGGTCGTGAATTTAATGTTACACGTGAACGTATTCGTCAAATTGAGGCGAAGGCACTTAGAAAGTTGCGCCATCCCTCTCGTTCAAAGAAGCTGAAGGACTTCATAAGCTAATGGCAGGGAATGTACATGAAGGACACCGCGAGCGTCTGCGCAGGCGGGTTATGAATGAGAGTTTAGATTATTTTGAGCCGCATGAAGTATTAGAATTGCTGCTTTATTATGTAGTTCGGCAGGGTGATACGAATGCTTTAGCGCATAATTTAATTAACAAATTTGGATCTTTTGCCAAAGTTCTGGATGCAAATCGGGCTAAGCTGGAAGAAGTAGATGGAGTTGGAGAAAACATTTCCTTTTTTCTAAATGTGATACCACAGATATGCCGTCGATATATGCTGTCCCGTTCCAAAGATCGGTTGAAATTTTCTGTAATAAGTAGCGATCATGCGCATGAGATTTTAGCGCCGTATTTTATTGGCCGAACAGTAGAAATGTTGTATTTATTGTGTTTGAATGGCCTGGGCGAACCGATTGACTGCGTATACATATCGGAGGGTAGTGTAAACGCCACAAGTATCAATATACGCAAAATTGTACAGGTGGTAATCGAGACAAATGCGACTGCTGTAGTATTATGTCATAATCATCCGGATGGTATTGCTCGTCCCTCACAGCAAGACATTCTTTTAACGAAAAACCTTGCAGCGATATTGGAAGCCATGAATGTAGTTTTGCTGGATCATTTGATTGTTGTTGATGGAGATTTTATTTCCTTCCATGATAGTAAAGAGAAAGAAGAAAAAGAACATTTAAAAGCTATGAATAACATGTTTTTTGACGATTTATAAGATTTGTTTAACAGCAGCATAGAAATTTTCTGTGCTGCTGATTTTTATAATTTTATGAAAATTATGGTTGACAAATAACGATGTTTCTATTATAATACAAAAGCAATCGGGGTGTGGCTCAGTTTGGTAGAGCGCTTGGTTCGGGACCAAGAGGCCGGAGGTTCAAGTCCTCTCACTCCGACCATGCGGAGTGTCCTTATAGGATCTGAGTATCCGACTAAGGACACTCCGCATTTTTTATTGCCAAAATTGGGGCAGCGCCGTTTTCATCGAACAGCAGCCGATCCCGGATGCACAGGAGCTTTACCTTGTGCCGGGTGAGCAGGTCAATGTAGCGTTGGGTCATCTCCCACTCCCGGCCTATCCGGGTAAGGTTATGGACTAATACTACATCCACCCTGCCAGCGACAACGGCCTCGGTCACTTTTTGGAGCGCCGGGCGGTCTAATGTGAGCCCGCTGCCGTATTCGTC
>CALWJF010000045.1 GCA_944380935.1 uncultured Clostridia bacterium | reverse complement strand
GAAGAGATTGCACTGAAATTGAAAGTTGAAGTCGCCAAAGTAGAGGCATGGGAAAACGGTAGTGAGCATCCCACTCTAACACAAGCAAAGAGTCTTGCTAAGCAATATCGTGTGCCCTTTGCTTATTTTTATTTGCCTGATACTCCGCAAAAAACAAAACGCTTGGAAAAGGTCGATTACAGAACTTTTGGCAACTGGGGCGTGGACGAGATGTCTCGTGAGCTGAGATGGTTTCTAAGAGACATCGAAGATCGCAGAGATACCATGATTGAGCTATATAAAGAAGCAGAAATGGATCCCGTTCCATTTACCTTGAACATCTCGGTCGACACTGCGGAGGCTGTGTTTGCAACTCAAATCCGAAACTTTTTGTCCTTAACTGACCAAGTGCAGACAAAATTTCGAAAACCAGAAGCTGCACTATCGTTCTGTATTTCCAAACTGGAGGAACAGGACTTTCTTGTTTTCCAAGCAGCAAAAATCCAAACAGAGGAAATGCGCGGCTTGTCGATAGCTTATGATGTATTTCCAATTATCGCACTAAACCGAAAAGACGAGCCAAGCGCAAGGCTGTTTACGCTGATACACGAATTGGTACATATTTTATCCAGAACCTCCGGCATCTGCAATGATATGAGTCAAGACAAGGCTCAGATTAGCAAAATGGAATTGTTTTGCAATAAAATTGCAGGGTTGGCATTAGTCCCGACCCCTCAATTAAAGAAAAACAAAAATATATCTTTAATTCAACGGTATGGCCCTGACGATGCCTATGTAAATGCTATTGCGAGAGATTTTGCAGTAAGCAAAGAAGTGGTTCTTCGCCGGCTGTGGGACATTGGTATTATCGATCGAACAACATATTTTGATACCTTTGGCAGGTATTCCGAAGAGTATATGGCTTACAAAAACCGGAAAAAGAAAGACGGTTTTCTGCCTCCTGCACTGGATAAGGGAACACAGGTAGGCAAGCTATATACTAAAGCTGTTATAACAGCTTATCACGCAGAAAAACTCAGTCCGAGAGAAGCAAGTAACTATCTTTTGGGACTGCGTGTTAAGCACTTCGGAGCTATCGAAAGGTGGTGCTATTGATGGCTAAATATGTGTTCGATAGCAATATCTTTATTAACTTGCAACGGCGCCAACCTATTGATATTTACCCATCCCTGTGGAACAAAATTGGAGATTTGATGGAGAATGGTACAATCATATCCAGTCAAGAAGTTTATGACGAGATTATGATAGGCGGGGACGACTTAGAAAAATGGGCGAAAGCTCGGAAAGAATGCTTCCTCCCATCCAGCGTGCCTGTGCAACAAGAAGTTCGAGCAATTTTGGTCTCCCACCGTGGATTAGTTGAGGGCGGAAGTAAAAAGAACTCGGCCGACCCATTCGTAATTGCGTTGGCAAAACAGGAACATTGCAAGGTGGTCACAGAAGAATCCCGGACAAGAAATGTCAAATCGCCCAAAATACCAGATGTGTGTGATGCATATCAAATTGAATGCATTGACTTTGTGGGCTTTGCACGAGAAGAGAAATTCGCTTTTTAGCGGTTTGTACTTCGTAAGTGAAAACACCAGTCACTGTCTGGCAAATCCAGTGAAAGCATGCTATAATACATCCAAGCCACCCGCACAGCCCTATCAAGAATAACCTCTGATAGCACGGGGCTGATAGCTTTTTGATAGCAGAATTTCGGATAGACCATAGGATAAGGATAATCTGTATCAAAACAAATAACACCGAGCCAAATCCGCTATACAAAAAAGTTTAGAAACGGATTTAACTCGGCGAATGGGAATAAAACCAGAGGGCTAAATCAGCATCAAAAAGTCTGTATTTACTTGAAAAACGGAGAAAAACACGTTCTATTTTCCGTAAAAATGCGGACTTCTGATAGCAGCCCTTTGCGTGGAAACGATTTGGCAACACTTTTTTATGATTCATAAAAAGAGAGCTAACTGATTTTGATTCGTCAATTAGCTCTCTTTTTCTTTTTATTATTATTCTGTGCAATAACTCACCCCTCCCGTGGCTTACTAGTGAGTGGGTCAGTTCAGGCTCTCCGGCGGCACCTTGGCGCGGATCTGGCTGCTGTCGTACTCCGGGTAGTGGTAGCGCCAGCGGTCATAGTCCTCTTTGGAAATCTCGCCCGCCTCCAACATGGCAGCGGCCTGTTGCCAGGCCCAGAGCATCTCATGCAGTCGGGCAGCATCCTTGTTTTTGCGGAAATCCACCTGCAAGGCAAGCTCACCGTCCTGTGACCTTACGTCTGTAATTCTGCTCCAGCGCAAACAGGGTGTGCATAAACCACGCATAGAAGTCTGCATATGGACGATGCATGCAACACCTGTGTCAGCGCAGCCCTCAAATCCGCCTTTGATTTGCAGAAACCAGCTTCATATTGCGCCAAACGCAAATCAGCGTTTCATTCGGGGAAGCAGCCAATTGTTCCAAAATACTTTTTTGTCATTCCACGCAGCCATATGAATAAATGGTTTTTTCACCATTCACCATGCATTTAACCTTAATCCTCGGTCGTTTTTATAGACATCATTGCATATTTGCCTGGTTTTGTCAAGGCACCCCAATCCGTTTTGTTCAATAATATTCTCCATGAAAAGTTTTAATTAAATTTATATCTTAAATTAAACGCAAGACATTAAACAGGCGGGTTTGCATAATCTTGCCATTGGAATAATCTATCTCATTCCTGATTGGGAACCAGAAACAGCAGCATGTATAAGCAGGAACATTTATGAAACACACCCTTTGCACGCCGCAGTTACCAGCAAAAGAATGCAGCTATTGCCGTGACAAACCAAATTTCTATGTACACCAATAAAGCAGCATTACGATTCCCCGTAAAGCAAATTTTCTTATCCTGTCCGGAACACAAAATTGAGGCAAAATCGCCCACATTTGTAAAAATCCTCCTGCCAAAGTCAGACTGAGGAAACAACGGGAACCGCAATATACCGACGGAGGATCCTTGGGGTTTCCTTATGTAACATTCTTGATAAAGCCATATGTTTTTATAGATCGTCATTAACTTGTAAAATTCATGAGATATATTGTGCTTTTTTCAAGTAAATAAGATATGGGTTTGTTATTATTTTGAAATGCCAAACGGCACGATCAAAAGTACGCCTGTTGGAAATGTAATTGCTTCTTTTTTTCGACTCACTAACTAATTAAATACGCGGATTCAAAGGCCATTGAAAGGAGAAATGCCCATCAAACTGGAAGTCTGGGGGCCTTATGCACTTTTTACCCGTCCGGAGCTGAAATCGGAGCGGGTCAGCTATGATATCATCACCCCATCCGCAGCACGCGGACTGATTAAAGCGATTTATTGGCATTCCGGGCTGCGCTGGCAAATCGGCCGCATTCATGTCTGCGCGCCCATCCGCTTTACCAACCTGCGCCGCAACGAAGTCAAAGCCACCATTTCTGCCAGAACCGCACACACGGTGATGCAACGGGGACGCGGAATGCTGTATCTGGCCACCCCGGAGCAGATCCAGCAGCGGGCCGCTATGCTGCTGCAAGATGTGCGGTATGTAATTGAAGCCCATTTTGAGATGACTGAAAAGGCAGCGGCCGGCGATAATCCGGGAAAATTTCAGGATGCGGAAATAAGATGGTTTTGGCGCCGCAGCAAATGACAGTGCCGGCCCCGGTAAAACGGGCAAGCAGTATCATTGCCAATTTCCTGTGCGACAACTCCGGATACCTTCTCGGAGCAGACAACAAAGGCAATCCCCAACGGGCGCTGCAATGCTTTGCCGCCTGCCGTGCCCTGCATGAGCGCCTTTTGAAGGGTGTAGAATCTCTCATTGCCCGGGCCGTACTGGCATTTTTTCGCTCTTGGAAGCCGGAACGGGCACAGGAACATCCCGCCCTATCCGAACTTTGGGAAGCGCTTATTTCCGGCGGAAATTTGGTGTTTCTGTACGACGGGGCATATGCTCATCAGGACCCGGCAATCCGTCAGACATGGGAACAGTACTACAATACAGCAGCAGACGATGCCCCGCATATGGTCTGCCTGATCACCGGAGAACGCGGTCCGGTCGTAAACATACATCCTTCTATTAAAAATGTATATGGCGCACAGCCCAGCGGTGCGGCTCTGGTTTCCTTTAACGCACCGGCTTTCTGCTCTTATGGAAAAGAGCAGAATTTTATAATGCACCCACCAGCAAATATGCCGCTTTCGCTAAACCACCGCCCTCAATCGCCTGCTTTCCGACCGGGAGCACATCTACCGCATCGGGGACGCCGCAGTTGTACTCCGGGCAAAATGCAGCGGCGATCCCTATCAGGATCTGATGGGCTGGGCTCTTTTCGGGCAGACGCCTGCCTACACGCTGCCGCAGCTGCAGGGGAAGCTGAAAAACCTGTGCAGCGGCATTGCCGTAGAGCTGGAAGACACGCGGCTTGATCCTCATATGGATTTTTATATCCTGGGGCTTTCCCCAATGCCGCCCGCCTGTCGTGCGTTTTTTCCTGCACAACCGTTTCGGGGCTTTTCTGCGCAATGCCCGGGGACAGCGCAAAGCGGTGCACCGTGTGGTCGCTTCCTTCACGGGGAGCGTGGATTAAAATATGGATCGCTGCCCACGCTTGCACAAGCTTTAACTGTCGCTCCCCTCGCGGGAGTATTGAAATGCTTCCTCAAAGGTGATCTTTCCTATATGCAGATTTTCCGCATTTTGCATTTCCTTTAAGCAGCAAGAAAACTTCTGCCACCGTTGCATCCGTTTTTCTCACGCTCTCGAACGTCTGCAATGGAAAACCTCTGCACAATACTGTGCATCTTGCTTAAAAATATACGGCTTCCGGCAGATAAGATAGTTTGATAAACGCCATGCAATATGCTATAATAGCCTTGGTTTATTTTGAATCTTTTGTGGGGGAACCTGCCACAACAACCCTGCAACCAATCCCGCCGGCCCCGTGCAAACCCGGCCGCCACATATTTCGTCTCCTTAATGCCCATCCTGCTTAGGGTTCGCCGCGGTCAACTACAAAAACAAAGGATATCCCGATGGGAACAGTTCTCCCTGCTTTATACGGTGATAGTTTAGAATATGTTTAGAA
Source organism: uncultured Clostridia bacterium (assembly GCA_944380935.1). GTDB lineage: Bacteria > Bacillota > Clostridia > Oscillospirales > QAMX01 > CALWJF01. The sequence continues at coordinate 4,017 of CALWJF010000045.1, read as the reverse complement.
AAATTTCCCCGGTTCTGAACCAGGCGCCGGATCAGCTTGGTTCCCGTGCAGAAAAACGTGCGTTTTATAAACGCGCTTTCGCGATTACCGCCCCAATTGCCCTGCAAAATTTTATGGATGCCGCAGTAAGTTCCGCCGATATTCTGATGCTGTCTTTTGTCAGCCAGTCTGCGCTTGCTGCATCCTCATTGGCCGGACAGGTCATGTTCGTATTCCAAATGCTGCTCTACGGCGTATCTTCCGGCGCCTCTGTGCTTTCTGCACAATATTGGGGGCGCAAAGACTGCCGCACGGTAGAACGGGTCATGGGGCTTGCCCTGCGTTTTTCTGTATTGATCGGCGCACTCTTTACGCTTGCCGCCTTGTTGTTTCCCGGCTTCATCATGCGAATCTTTACAGATGACCGCAGCCTGATTGATGAAGGCATACGCTATTTACGTGCTGTCAGCCCTGCTTATGTGCTCGGCGGTTTCGTTACTGTTTATTTGAGCATTATGCGCAGCGTCGAACGTGTAAAAATCAGTGCCTTTCTGCATTGCAGCGCTGTTGTTATGAATGTCGTACTGAATTCCTGCTTTATTTTCGGTATTGGACCCTTTCCTAAACTCGGCATTACCGGCGTCGCGCTGGCCACCTCCATCACCCGCGCAATTGAAGTCGCCGTATGCCTGATCGACAGCCGCCTTAATCCCGTTATTCACCTGCGTCTGCGCGATTTATTTACACGAAGTGCAGCCCTTCTACGTGATTTTATCCGCTTCGCCGTCCCCGCAGCTGCAAATGATATCATTTGGGGGCTGGCTTTCAGCGTTTATTCCATCATCCTTGGTCATCTGTCCAGTGATATTGTTGCGGCGAATTCCGTGGCTTCCGTCGTACGAAATCTGGGTACCGTCGTCTGCTTCGGCACCGCTTCCAGCGCTGCGATTATCCTTGGCAAGGAAATGGGCGACAACCGCCTGCGGCAGGCCCGGGTGCATGCTTCCCGGTTCGCGCGGCTGAGTATCTGGACCGCACTGGCAGGCGGCGTACTGATCTTGGCGTGCCGGCCGCTGGTGTTGCAGTTTATGCATCTTTATGTTACTGTTACCGATACCGTCCGCACAGAACTCAACCTTATGCTCTATATCAACGCCTATTATATTCTGGGTTCTTCCGTCAATACCATGCTCATTTGCGGCATCTTCCGTGCCGGAGGGGATGTCCGATTCGGTCTGATCTGCGATATGATTGCCATGTGGATTTATGCGGTACCGGTTGGGCTTCTATGCGCATTTGTTTTAAAAATCCCGGAAATGTGGGTGTATTTTGTCCTTTGTCTGGATGAATTTGTAAAAATGCCGTTCATTATCCGCCACTATAAAAAAGGCGCCTGGCTGCAGAACATTACGCGCAGCCTGTCTTGACGTTTAAAATTGGACGCTTTTGTTCCGGTTCTTGCCTTGCTGTCCGTTGCAGTACCGGAATACGCGGTGTCAAAATTTGAATACAAAGGAGCCAACCATGAATCAGGCTTTATTTTCCTATATTGCCGCGTCCGTTACTGCTTATCACGCTATTGCACAGACAAAGCGGCAACTCATACAAGCCGGTTACGAGCCGCTTTATGAAGGGCAGACTTGGCAGATCAAGCCCGGAAAAGCTTATTTTGTAACCCGGAACCAATCTTCCCTGATCGCCTTCCGCGTACCGGACGGGGATTTTTACAGCTTTCTGTTTGCAGCGGCGCATGCAGATAGTCCCGCTTTTAAGATTAAAGAAAATGCCGAACTGTCAGATCCGCACTACATTCGCCTGTCTGTAGAAAAATACGGCGGGATGCTCTGTGCACCGTGGATGGACCGCCCGCTCTCGATCGCAGGCCGTGTGCTGGTACGTTGTAGCGAAGGGATTGAATCCCGCCTCATCGACCTGCGCCAGCCCTGCGCCTTGATTCCCAATGTTGCCATTCACTTCAATCGGACTGCCAACGACGGCATGGCATATAACCCTGCTGTAGATATGCTTCCGCTTTACGGTATGGTATCTGAAAAAGGCAGCCTGCGCCGTCGGATTGCCGAAGCTGCCTTTGCAGAGGAAACGGACATTTTAGCTACGGATCTTTTCGTTTACAATCCGCAGCCGGGCATAGAATGGAACAACCTGATCTCCGCGCCGCGTCTGGATGACCTGCAATGTGCTTTTGCGGCGCTTACTGCCTTTTTACAGGCAAAGCCCAGCCGAAATTTCCCGTTTTTCTGTCTATTTGACAACGAAGAAGTAGGCAGTCAGACCAAGCAGGGCGCCGCAGGCACGTTTTTATCCGATACCCTTGCGCGAATTTGTCATGCTTTAACTTTGGATACGGATACCTATCAGCGTAAGCTGGCCGCAAGTTTTTTCGTCTCCTGCGATAATGCACATGGCGTACATCCGAACCATCCGGAATATAAGGATCAAAATCATGCTGTTTACCCAAACGGCGGTGTGGTAATCAAATACAACGCAAATCAGCGTTATACGTCAGATGCTGTTTCCGCCGCCCTTTTTCAACTGATTTGTACACGCGCCGGTGTGCCGTTCCAGCGTTATGCCAACCGCGCTGACATGCCCGGAGGCTCCACGCTTGGCAATATTGCAAATACGCAGGTTTCGTTAAATACAATTGATATCGGACTGGCGCAGTTTGCCATGCATTCCCCCTTTGAAACGGCAGGCGCCGACGATACTGCATATTTGGTACGCGCATTGCGCGAATTCTATGAAACCGGCATCCAGACTGCCTGCGACAGCAGTTATATATTGCGCTAAGTCTTTGCAAACCTATATATTTTCAATATTTGGAGGAAAAGTCCATGTCTGAAAAGCGTCCTGAAACCATGCAGCGTATTACAACGCCGGCGTTGGCCGAAGCTTTCATCGAACAACAGCTTTCCGCTCTGCGTGCCCAAATCGGAGATGGGAAAGTTCTGCTTGCACTATCCGGCGGTGTCGATTCTTCGGTTGTTGCAGCCCTGCTGATCCGGGCTGTAGGCAGTCAGCTGACCTGCGTACACGTCAATCACGGCCTTTTGCGTCAGGGAGAACCGGAACAGGTCATTGAAGTGTTCCAAAATCAGATGAATGCCAATCTGGTTTATGTCGATGCGGTTGACCGCTTCCTGGACAAACTGGCCGGCGTAGCAGAACCGGAACAAAAGCGTAAAATTATCGGCGCGGAGTTTATCCGCGTATTTGAAGAGGAAGCCCGCAAACTGGAGGGAATCCGATTCCTTGCCCAGGGTACAATTTATCCCGATATTCTGGAATCCGGTCCGGTTAAAGCGCACCATAATGTCGGCGGCCTGCCGGAGGACATGCAATTTGAGCTGGTAGAGCCGTTAAAATTCCTGTTTAAAGACGAAGTACGCGTTGTCGGTGACGCACTTGGTCTGCCCCATGATATGGTCTATCGTCAGCCTTTCCCCGGCCCGGGTTTAGGCGTGCGCTGCATCGGAGCAATCACGCGCGACCGCTTGGAAGCCGTACGTCACAGCGACGCCATCCTGCGCGAAGAATTCGCGCTGGCCGGGCTAAACCAGCATGTTTGGCAATATTTTACCATCGTTCCGGATATAAAATCTACCGGTGTCAAAAATAACGTCCGTGCTTTTGAATGGCCGGTTATCCTGCGTGCGGTCAATACGCGTGATGCGATGACCGCAACGATTGAAGAAATTCCGTGGCCGGTACTGCACAAGATTACTGCGAGGATTACCGCAGAAGTTCCCGGCGTCAACCGCGTCCTCTACGACCTGACCCCGAAGCCCACGGGGACCATCGAGTGGGAATGATTTCAGAGGCCCGGAAAAGCCTGATATAACTAGCTTTTTGAAGGTTTAAAGCCCTCTGTGGCAACGATTTGGCAACATTTTTTCATTATTCATAAAAAGAGAGCTAACTGATTTTGATTAGTCAGTTAGCTCTCTTTTTATTTTGGTTCCTATATGATTTTAGCCGTTTAGTTTTTTCTCAAGCTTTTGAAGCCTTGCAGGGTAT
>CALWJF010000044.1 GCA_944380935.1 uncultured Clostridia bacterium | reverse complement strand
TTGAGTGCCTATATAAGGTCTGAGCAGAGACCGTCCCGCTTTTTTACTGCTGGGTACGGAAACCACCGGTTTTGTCGGTGGAGATGCCGATAAGGTACAATAGCAATAAGTTGCGCAAATTCAAAATAAAAAAAGAGAGACATAGCTTGCAGACTCTGGTAGAATGAGGTTGCGACACACCATTCAGGAAGGAGCAAACAAACTATGTCTACCCTGCACGATCTTAGGTCGCGGCATGCGTTATGTGCAACTTATTGTACCTTATCCGCCAATTTGATTAATGAAGCCCCTAACGCAAAAGGGAGGTTCATTTGTAACACAATTCGGGTCATTTGCCAATGAAGCGCCGCAATTTTGATACGCATTGTATCAAAATTGCGGCTTTTTTTGCCGGAAAGCCCTGATGTCAACGCATTTCCAGCTTTTATTATGCCGGTTATTGGCGGATAGATCGATAGTTCGCCGCTGGTTCCGCTCTCATGAGGGTCGGGGGCGGCAGCTAATGTTTGATTTATGGGTTCTCGTTTAATCTGCGGTTATCGTTTTTCCTTTGATGCCTGTCCCATATCCGCACCCATAATATCATTCGCTCCTGCACCCAGGCGCATACTGCGGCGTACACAGACCTGGAAACGGGCTGCATTTGTCAGTGCAAAGAGCCAATTCTCATAACCTTCGCCCGCCCCATAGAGCGAGGAACGGCGGAAGGCGTCGTGATGGAGCGCCGGAGAGGGCGATACCGCTTATGGGCTGGATAGTGTAGATTTGTTTATATACATGTGCTATAATCTCCCCGAAAACATAGCGGTATTTATGGGGGACAGCAATATGTATCGAGAACTGATTTTGAATTTATCAAAGGGAAATAACTGGGTAAAAATACAGCCTCCATGTCCTGCTGAGGAAATCAGGCGTGCGCAACAGGTTGTAGGTTATCCTTTTCCAAAAGAGCTGTGTGAATTACTTCAGGAAACAAATGGCGATCATTATTGTTTATTATCCATCCAGCAAATAATCGAAAATGTCGAACGGAACCGGGAAATTTGGCTTCCTCTTTTCGAAGAAGATTACAGTAAAGAAAAATATATCGAATTGGTAGACAGATTTATTTTCTTCGCGACCAACGGTTGCGGAGACTATTATTGCTACCGTGTCAATGAAGATGGTCTTCCCGATGAAACCGCTGTTTACATTTGGGAACATGAATCTCTTGGAGAGAAATGCTGGAAAAAGGTTGCCGGAAGCATGGAGGAATTTATTACCAGGTACTACAAAGGCGAGATTTAACAATTTGAAAATTATCCTTAAAAACAACAGGGAAGTTTGCTGTGCGTGTTTGTGTTTTCATTGCCGCAAATTGTCCTTTGCCCGAAATAAAGCCGTCACGGCACGATCCCCTTTACATTAACCCGGATAATAACACAGTCTATGACGACGGAGCAGACGATAGTTTTCCTCTTCTTCCGTTTCATAGTGTATACTGTGAAAAAATATGGGGTATATTTGAACTCCCCCTATACACCGATGGAAGGGAGAAACAGATCCTTGCCTATATAAAACCATGTTCCGGCAAACGGAAAGCGTAGAGCTTTGGAATGTATGGCTGTTCGGGTATTGGGAATATGACGATAGACCTTACATTCACAGAAAGACCGTTCCCATAGACGATTTGACCATTGCCGACATAAAGAAAATAAACCATACGGAAAATTGAAATAACAAAGATCCGGACCGCCTATCGTTCTACTGTATAGAAATTGTCTGATGAGAATAGCCTGCGACGACTATAACAAATGGCGGACCCCCATTGAGGGGAAGATTGCTCATCCGTTTAAGGACGGCTTATTGGTTTGCCAAAGCTCGGTGACACAGAAATTCACAACAAGATGACTCTATTTTTCTCCATATTTTTGAATAATGGTTTTTTGTTCGCAACGTTATGGGACGGGACGAACGAAACAGAAGGAATGAAATGTGTTATAGAGAGCACTTATTTCTAAAAGGTATCTTTTTCGTTAATCTTCTGAGCCTCCTGGCATAAAGCGAACCCTCTGACCCAAAAGGGAAGGTCATTTGTATCGCAATTAGGGTTATTTGCCAACTGACCCTTAAGTGAACGCATATCCTTAAGGTCAACATCAAAATGACCGCCTTGTGTATTGGGCATTTTGTCGCCATAGAAGTGGAATTTGTTGACATACATCTCCACCATCCGCTCCCGGTATTGAGGCTTGTTGTTATCCCCCTCGCAGAACTGGTTAAGAAAAGGCAAACCGCCTTCATGCCGGGAACAGGATGCCGCGATGTCTCCAAAACCAGTTGAGTAAGGGTTCGCCTGTTCTTTCTTCTTCTGAGTAATTGGGTCAGCGATACGATTCTTTCCAGGATTTTTCGCTTTGAACAACGCCACAAAGCCTGTGCTCGGTCTGCCATTGTCTTCGCAATACACCGCTCCATTATTTCGTACAGCAGACTAAAATCGACTGCTTTTTCTATTTCCCGCAGGAGCTATTCCCCGGGCGTCAGACGATTTATTTTCATCCCTTTATTTGCTTCCATACAAAAGAAAAAGTCCGGAGAAGCTGGACCTTTTTCGACAACCTGAAATGGGTCCCGGACACAGTTTGTGTTCCACCTGCTTTACCAGAACTTTTTCTTTTTCATAATCCAGAGGGTGAGCAGCACAATGACTATACTGCCCGCAATCACCACCGGATAGCCGTAGTCCCAGCTAAGCTCGGGCATATTGGTGAAGTTCATGCCGTACCACCCAGCCACCAGGGACAGGGGCAGAAAGACAGTGGTAACGATGGTAAGGATCTTCATGATGCGGTTCTGCCGGATGTCCAGCTCGGCCTGAAAGAGTTCTCGCACCTGCAGGCAGTACTCCCGAAGCAACTGGGCTTCGTCTCGCAGGCGGGCCAATCGCTTCTCCAGCATATGGAACATTCGCTGCTCCTCAGGGGAGAAGATGCCAATCTCATTGCCTTCCAGTTCACAGGCCACTCCGTCCAGCTGGGTGTAATACCGAAGCCATCCCAAGGCCTGCTTGCGCAAAGGGGAGAGCGCGGCGTTGAAACCCTCCAGTTTTCCCGCCAGCACGCCATCCTCCAACTGGGACAGCTGGTCCTCCAACTCCTCCAGGTGGTGCAGGTCCCGGACCAGCAGCTGCTCCAGAAACTCACAGAAGAACCGACCCGGACTGTTTTCCCGCCACCGTTTCTCCTTTCCCAGACGCTTAAGGACAGCGTGAGCTGTTCCGGTGTCATCACACAGCACAGCGCGGTCTCTGGTGAGCAGATAGCCGAAGGCCACTCGGTCTCCCTCCCGTCCCCGGCGTGGAACTACCACCGTACCGCTGAGGCAGTCCCGGCGCACCTCCGCCTTACACACCCGAGCGTCCCGGGCGCTGGGGGTGTGGTGGAGCACCCCTTCCAGTCCCGGCAGTTGGGGATTTCGATCCAGTTCCTTGGAAGAGAGCAGATAGACCGCCGCCGTCCCTGGCGACGGTGCCCCTTCCAGCAGCGTCAGGCTCTGGCCCAAATTATAGATATACATACCAACCGCCTCCATTTTTCTTTTTTCCTATTGTACCACAAAGTCGGACAGGAGACAAAAAGTTTTCCCGCCCGACAGCTCAGATAGGCTGTTACAAACATGGCGCCGTTGGGCTGCCTCGATGATGACATAAATGCCAAATTTGACGGAAAGGCGCGTCTGCAAACAGTCTTGCTTGTCTGGGGACTACACCCGAAAGACATTTTCGCAGCGCGCTCCGCCGCTTGCCAATCGAGATCGGATCTTGCCCGAAGGCTGGATGATCAACGGGTCGATAACTGTCTCATTACCCGGTACTTACGCCCAGATCTAGAAGGCAACGAACCGCTACAATTGCAGATGATCCGGCAGTATCGAGAAATTTTGATGCTTTTAATTTGTCCCGATATAGGATCTGCTGCATAGAACCTGACACTTATTTTTAGCTAAACGTTTTAAAAAAAGGCCGGGGCAACTGCCTCGGCCACAATGTTTCAGTTGTGCGTATCCTGTCCCGCGTCAAATACACCGGCACGGTCCAGATAAACCAGAATGCGTACCATATCTTCACTCAAATCGATAATCCGTGCAGCAAGGTTTTCGTTCCCATCGCCCAGTAAAATCCCCCGTTCCATCAATTTGCGTACAGTCGGCAAAAAAGCCGCCGGTACATCCTCTATTTTTTGATATCGTATCATATCCTCTTCCTTCCAGCTTGCGATAAAATTTTGTGGTGTGCCATAGCAGCGGATCAGCCAGGCCGTGGAACTGCCGGGCATAAAACTGCTAAGCTCCAGATGCGGTTTGTCGGCAAAATTTTTCCAGTCCCCGCCCCATGTCAGCCCATACGGCCGGGCTATATCTGCAACCTTTTCAAAAAACCCGTCGGAATCATCGTATTCCCGGCCGGGTACATTCCGGCAAAAATCCATTGCAACACCCCAACAATGCGCACTGTTCGGGTAGCGCACATTGGTTACAATCTGCCCCGGCTCGGTACGGCCTTTGGCATAGAGTGCGTCCTGTTCGGCCTGGGTCCGAAAGGTCTGCGTAATCAATACAGGCAAATCCTGCGCTGCACATTCGGCAAGTATCTCTGGAACAATGGCGCGCAGCTGCGGGTGTAACAATGACAGGTCTCTTGACATGATCCTCCTCCTAAAAACACAGCATTTCTTTTCCGGGCGTATCTTCAGAATCGATTTGCCACGGCAAAGCCCCCACTCTCTGCCTGCGCTTTCGCAGCAGGGGAGACGGGCCGGTTTATTCTGAATGGGAAGCGTCTGCAAGGCCCTCCCCTATAATATATGCGACAACTGCCGCACCGCCCATGATAATCGCCGTAACCTGTGCAGCCGTTCCTTCCGCACCACCGCAAGCAAGAATGATGTTGGTAATAAGACTTGCAACCGCCACCCAGAACTTCCGACTGGTTAGTTTTTGTTTCCAGTTAATTTCCATGTTTTCGTCCTCATTACTGCTCTACTTACAGATTTTTATGTTCTAAATCTTCAATTCGATGGTTTGCTACCTTGATCTGCTCCTCCATGACTGGTATGCGCTGGGCAAAATGATTATGCCGGTCCACCTTTTTTTCCAGCTGCTCAATGCGGTAGCTGGTCAGCTTCGCGCTGGCAATGACGCCCATAAAACTTCCGGCAAGCGTCCCGGCAAATCCGATCAGCGCCACAAGTACAACCTCGCTCATCCCGGCCTTCTCCCGGCCATCGTCGGGATACAATCGTGTTCCAACACCCGGCACAACATCGCCGCATAACCCCGCCCGACTTCCTGCCTGCGTTCTTCCCAATACGCTGCAAATACTTCCCCAAACAAGTCCCGAAAAAACTGCGTTGTCACAGGATCCGGAGCGGCGGCCTTTTCTTGGAGAAGTAAAGCCATCTCCGAAATCGTACAAATGTTCTGCTTTCTTTTTCTCAATCTGCTCTTGCCCCTCCTCAAACTGGTTTGCTGACCTTTGATGGCAGTATAGCAGAATCCATCTGTGAATTTCTATGGCTTATTCCGGCGGGATATACCATATGCCGTTTTTTAAACGCACATACTTTTTTCGGTCATTTGCCAAATTTTTTCCGCGCTCTCCAATGCACGCACATGCAGACGCATAATCCAACGTTCGTCATAACACATTATTTTCGCAATATGCGCCCAGGTCAGGCGTTTCCCATTTTCCGAGGAAAGATACCGAAGCTGTAAAATCGTGCGCTCCCGCGGGTCCCGGACTTTTTCAATCAGTAAATAAAGTTCCCGCTTCAGATCAACCAACCGGTCAATATCCGCATTAATGTCTGCCTCCAATTCACGGATGCGCGCATAAATTTCGCTTTTGCCCGGTGCATCCCGGGCACATTGCAGCGCCTGCTGATTCAGCGTATCTGATAACGCAATTTTCCCCTGGATCATGCGGTCCAAAAGAAACGCCTGGCTTAAGTATTGCTTAACGGTCATGTATGTCCCTCCAAAGTCGTAATATGCTTTATTATAGAACAAATGTTCTATAATGTAAAGTGGCGTATAGTATTTCTATTCCAGTTGCAATCTTGAATGCATTGCGGTAAACTGTATACAAACGCTTATGAAATGAGGGAGCATCATGAAAAACATACTTTTTCTTGGCGATTCCATCCGCATGTCGTATCAGCCGGTTGTAAAGGAGAAACTGGAGGGCCGCGCCAATGTCTACGGACCGGCGGAAAATGGACGGTGGAGCGGATATACGCTCAACACCCTGCGTTTCTGGCTTCCGCAGCTTCCCACGCCGGATATCGTCCACTGGAACAACGGTCTGTGGGATATGGGCGACGATTATCACGAAGGCCGGCATTTTTATCCGCCGGAACTTTATGAAGAAACCTGCCGCCGTATGTTCAAAATTCTGCGTCAACTTGCTAAAAATCCAGACCTCCCCATTATTGCGGCAACGACAACGCCGGTTCATAACAGAAAATCTTCGGATACGCCGCTTTATAATGAGATTCTGTGCCGGGTCGCACAGGAAAACGGCGCATACATTAACGACCTCTATACCGCCATTGACGCAGACAAAGACGCTTATATCGGGCCTGACCATATTCATCTGACCAAGGCCGGGGTAGAAGTTGCGGCGAACCTGGTGGTTGCCGCGATCGAAAAGCTGCTGTAAACGGGCGTGTCAGCGCCTGCGTGCCGCTTCAGCTGTATAATTTTTAAAATCGAGCACTTCTTCAAAACCAGAAACAGCCGGGATAAACCCGGCTGTTTTCGTATAGATTCGAACAGAAAAGATCTTGCTTCTGGTTTGGAAGATCTTCATAAGAATTTTGATGCAGGAACAAAGCTTCGAAGCCAAAAGGAATTTTATGCTTTCCGGGTCGACGCCTGCACAGCGGCACGGGCCTGTGCGGTAATCCCGCGGCTGCGCCAATTGCCCCAAACATAATATGCCGTCATAAGGATAAAGCCGATGACAATGGACACACTCATTGCCCAAAAGTTCATCGAATAGGTTTCGGCAACGCCGACCCCGGCGGCGGACGCCAACGTATAATTTGCATAAGCGCCGGACTCAACAGCTGCCTGAATTAAATTCTTCAGCGGCAGAATCGCCATAAAGTAAAAGACTGGAATACGGATAAAGGTCGAGCCCATGGAAATGACAGCTGCAGCGGTCGCAGCGCCTGCACCGCGTATCGCACTGCCATAGATATTGGAAAGGCCCTGCAGGATATAGAAGAAAGAAACAATATACAAACCGGTTACACCCATATCATATACAACGCCTTCGGTTCCGAACAGTTTCATGAAGAGGCCGGCAAACACACAGATCACCACACCGATTACCACGCCCATGCCGACAATCAGATAGCCGCACAACCGTACGCCATGGTTGACGCGGTCGATTTTCCCCGCTCCAATATTCTGCCCGACAAAGGCTGAAACGGCCATACCGAAACCCATAATCGGCAGCAGAGCAAACCCGTCGATTTTATTGACAACCGAGTTTGCCGCGATAAAATCTGCGCCAAACTGGTTGGAAAATGCCTGCGTAATCACACCTGCACCGGAAACCGCAACATTTTGAATAGCAGAAGGCATGCCCAGTTTCACAATCAGGCCGGTCAGCTCACGGTCAAGCCGCAGTTTTTTCCATGTGATACGGGCTCCATATACGCCGGTACGCTGTTTCAGCAGCGTCAGCGCAGCAGAAATAATGTGGGAAATCGTCGTTGCCCAGGCAACACCTGCAACATCCCAATGGAACACGCAGACAAACAGCAAATCCAGCACAATATTCACAACGCTTGCAAGAGACAGCGTAAAAAACGGCCATTTCGTATCGCCAAGCCCGCGGACAAGCCCCTGCATGATATTGTAGGTAATATTACCGATGGAACCGATGAAAATGATATCAAGGTATAACGCCGCATCCCCGATGATCTCTTCCGGCGTGCCGATCAGTTCCAACATGGGACGGGCAAAGAGCAACCCAAGGAAAGTGATGGCGATGCTCATCAAAACGGAGAGTAAAAAAGTCGTATTTAGAGATTTTTCCAGGCGTTCGGGGTCCTTAGAACCTTTATATTGGGAAATAATGATTCCCGCGCCCATGGAAACACCGGTATACAGAGAATTGAAAATCATCGTAATCGAGCTGCATGCGGATACCGCCGCCAGAGCATAGGTCCGGTTTTGCGCGAAATTACCGACCACGATGGAATCGACAACATTATAAAGTTGCAGCATTACATTCCCGGCGATAATCGGCCAGGAATAGGAAATCAGTTTCCGTGCGATGGAACCTTCCGTCAAATCGGTATAATCCACCGCTGTATTTTTTGCCTTGGATTTGAAAAGCGCCATACTGTTGTGCAATAGAGCGTATCGGAATCTACGGCCTGCGCTGAATGCCAACACGGAAGGCAAATCATACGTACGATCCCGAAAAAACGCAGAATCAGCCGCTCCTTTCCCCATAATTTTTCACAGGAAAAGAGTATAGCATAAAAATACAGCAAAAACCAGTCCAAAGCCATGCCCGGAGCGTATACTTTTTTTACATGGCTGAAATTATGGAAAAACAGGGAAAAGCCGGACAAAATCCGGATTTTCCCTGTTGTGTTATTGAATTTGATAAATTTGTGCGCTGCAAGGCGGCAAATTCACCGTGAACAGTCCGTCAAGCACGCGCGTTTCCGTCCCCTCGAGCAATGGTTTCGCGCGGCTGTAGCCGGCGGCGCGCAGGGCGCCGACCACGCCGGCATCAAAGCCGCCGCCTTCCCGAAGGATATCCACGACTAAATATTTATACGTATCCGCCCGGTTGATCAGCGTAACAACACATGCATCCTCCGCCGCATCGCCCAAGCCGTCCTGCGAATGCGTATTCGCGCGCACGACGCACAGCACGTCTGCCGAAAGCGCAACGATGGAAACAGCGCCTGTTGCCAACACCGGATGCGCATGCCGCAATGCGCCAAGCCGGGCATACAGCGCATCAAGCGGATACCGGGATGCCGTCTCGTCTAAAACAGTCCGGTTAAACGGATCAAGGAATCCGGGCATGCCGTATTCATCCCCATAGTAAATGCAGGGTACGCCGGGCAGGGAAAACTGCAATGCAGCAAGCATAGCCTGCCGTTGCGCACCCTTCCGGTCCTGCTGAGGCCGAATCCGGAAACTTGCCTGCTGCTGGCGGGTCAGCGCATTGCCGTATATCTCGCAAGCCAGGACACTGCGTACCCGCTCCACATCGTGCGAAGACAGCAGGTTCATCAGGCTGTAATACAACGGCAGCGGATAGTTCAGCCGCTGTGCGCGCAGCGCCGTACACAACACATACGCGTTGCTGCTTCCCAGCGCAAACTCCAGCATAACCTTGCGCAATGGATAATTCATCACGGAATCCAGCGATTTACCCAGCGCATAGCTGCGTCTTGCCCCATAGCTGAACTTCGTGGTCGGGTCCTCCCATATTTCTCCCAATACGACGCCGTCCGGGTTTTCTTCTTTCACAGCCGTCCGGATTTTTTCCAGCACAGCATCGGGCAGCTCATCCGCCACATCCAGCCGGTAACCGGACGCACCTGCGCGAAGCCAGGTACGCACGACGCTGTCATGACCGGTAATCACAAAATCCTGCCAGGACGGGTTAAGCTCATTAACCTCCGGAAGGCTTTTAAACCCCCACCAGCACCGATACTCTTCCGGAAACTTCTTAAAATCATACCAGGCATAATAGGGCGAATGTTCCCCCTGCCAGGCGCCCGGACCGGGATAACGGCCGTCGCGGTTAAAATAGACGCTGTCGGAGCCGGTATGCGAAAACACACCATCGAGCAGGATTCGAATGCCCAAGGCCGAAGCGTCGGCACACAGCGCATGAAAATCGTCATTGCTCCCCAAGATGGGGTCTACGCGGTGGTAATCAGACGTGTTATACCGATGATTGGAGTCGGATTCAAAAATCGGATTTAAATACAGCACATCCACGCCCAGCGCTTTCAGGCGCGGCAGCGAACGGCGGATTGCGTCCAGCGTACCGCCGTAAAAGTCATTTGGCGTATAATACGGTTCGCCCGCACGCGGCAGATACTCCACCGGTTCTTTCGGATCGGTATGGAAATAAATTTTTCTGCCCAAAGCCCGGTGATATGCCACGCCTTCTTTTACCGCTTCCGAGTTTTCCGGCGCATAACGATCCGGAAAAATCTGATACATCACGCTTTTATGCAGCCAGGCCGGCGTTTGAAAATCACGGCAATAGACCGTAATCTGGAAGGCAGCGGGTACGGTACTGGAGCGTTCCCCGCTGCTGCGGGAATGGTCGGCCGTAGCGCCGTAATAAAACGTATCGCCGTAATGATGCAGGACAAAATAATAAAAATAGACGCCTGTGCGGGAAAATGGCCCAACCTGCGCAAAAAACGCATCGTTGTCCCGGCGCATTTTGACCGTATCGGAGCCGTAGTCGCTGAAAAGCACCACTTCCGCCGCAACAATCCCCTCGTCGCGGGTGCGAAGGCGAAGCGTTACCGCCTCGCCTTCGCGGATTGCGCCAATGGGATCGCGGTCGCCGGGAAGCGCGCAGTCGTGAATCAGCACCTGATTGAGCGTATCATGAATTGCCATGTTTTTTCAAAGAGTCCAGATGCCAGATCTGGCTGTTGTATTCTTCAATCGTACGATCCGAACTGAAATAACCGGCCCGTGCCGTATTGATGACCGCCATGCGGTTCCAGGCCGCACGGTCCTCATATGCCTGGAACACCTGAGAAAGCGTCTCGCCATAGGACGGGAAATCATAGAACAGATAATACTTATCTGCACGGTCAAAATCGCCGAACAACAGCGACTGATAAATATCAGAAAACTGTCCTGCCGGCGCCGGAAGCGTTCCGTCGATCAGGCGCGTTACCGCATCGCGCAGCGCAGGATTCTTTTCAAAATACTCCCCGGCGTGGTAGGTATTGTAGGTCTCCATATAGTTGATATCTTCTACCCGCGCGCCGAAAATGAAGATATTTTCCGGACCCAGCCGCTCGAACATCTCGACATTGGCGCCATCCATCGTTCCGATGGTAACCGCGCCGTTGAGCATAAATTTCATATTCCCGGTTCCCGAAGCTTCGCGGCCCGCCGTGGAAATCTGCTCCGAAATATTGGCTGCCGGGATCAGCAGTTCCGCAGAGGACACACTGTAATTTTCCAAAAAGACGACACGAATTTTATCTTTGGTACGCGGATCGTTATTGACAAGGTCAGCGACGGCGTTAATGAGGCGGATAATGTTCTTTGCCTTGGCATAACCGGGCGCGGCCTTTGCGGCAAACAGGAATGCGCAGGGCCGGGTGGTAAACGGCTCGCCCGCGATGATGCGATTGTATAAATGCAGAATATGCAGGACTTTCAACAGCTGGCGCTTGTATTCGTGCAGACGCTTGGCCTGAACGTCAAAAATCCAGTCCGGGTCCAACTCGACGTTTTGGGACCGTTTGATGAACGAACAGAAGCGTTCTTTGTTTTCCCGCTTTACAGCATCAAATTCTTCGCAGAATGCAGCGTCGTCGGCAAACGGCAGAAGTTTATCAAACTCGCGCCAGTCTGCCAGGAAATCCGGCCCGATGGCCTGTGTAATCAGCTTTGTCAGGCCGGGGTTCGCCGCCGCAAGCCAACGCCGCTGCGTAACGCCGTTGGTAATACCCAAAAATTTATCCGGCATCGCAACATAAAAATCGCGGAACGCTTTGGTTTTCAAAATTTCACCATGCAGCTGGGATACGCCGTTGACTTTTCCGCATACGCAGATCAGCAAATTGGTCATCCGGATTTCGCCATATGCGATGATTGACATCTGCGAAATCTTATCCCAGTCTCCCGGATAGACTTCCCACAATTTGTTGCAGAAACGCTCGTTAATGGTTTCTATAATTTTATAAATGCGCGGCAGAAGCTGCTTGAACATGGGTTCGGACCAGCATTCCAGCGCCTCGACCATAATGGTATGGTTGGTATAATTGAATACGCGCGTAGCAATATCATAGGCTTCATCCCATCCGAATCCTTCTTCATCCAACAGGATGCGGATCAGTTCCGGAATCGCCATCGTCGGATGCGTATCATTAAGCTGGATGGTAATTTTATCCGGCAAAGTGCGCAGATCCCCATACTGCGCCTTATGCTGGCGCACAATGGACTGTATGGTTGCCGAAGCCAGGAAATAGAACTGTTTCAGCCGCAGCTGCTTGCCCTGTTCATGGTTGTTTTCCGGATACAGGACCTTGGAGATAACTTCTGCCAGCTCCCGTTCCGCCATGGCGTGGATATAGTCCCCGCGGTTGAAATATTTCAGATCCAGCCGATTGGCAGCACGCGCGCTCCACAGCCGCAGCGTTGACGGCAGCGACGACTGGTAACCGATGATGGGCATATCATAGGGTACCGCATATACCGTATGGTAATTCTTATGGACGATTTTTAAGCCTTCATTTGTCCAGATTTCTTCGATTTCTCCGTCAAAACGCACTTCATAGCGTTCGTCGGTGCGCGGCACTTCCCAGACATAACCTTTCTCCGTCCAGTTGTCCGGCACTTCCACCTGTTCGCCGTCGAGAATGCGCTGCCGGAACAAGCCGTATTCATAACGGATTCCGCAGCCGATTGCCGGCAGTTCGAGCGTTGCAAGAGAGTCGAGGAAACATGCGGCAAGACGGCCCAGACCGCCGTTGCCAAGCCCGGCGTCCGACTCCTGTTCTTCAATCTCGTTCAGATCATAGCCCAGCTCACGCAGCGCCTGCTGATAGATGTCGAATTCACCGAGGCTGATCATGTTGTTGACAAGCGCCCGGCCCATTAAAAATTCTGCGGACAGATAATACAGTTTTTTCTTCTGTTCCCGCTCAATCCGGGCATTGCCCTCGGTCCATTTTTCCATGATTTCGTCACGAATGCACAACCCGACGGCCTTATAGACCTGATCCGGCGTGGCATTTTCGATCGTGCTTCCGAAATCATGCTTCAATGCTGCAAGAATGTTGTTCTTTACCGTAGTTACATTTGATTTAGCCATGTTTTTGTCCTATCTTGTTTGGATTTTATACATCGGCGCCGGCTTTTTGAAAAAGCTCGGCTTCCATTCATACTGACGGAGGAAACTGCCTCCGCATTCCCGCCAGTCCGGAATACCGGGCGCCCGCAGGCGCCCGGTATGGTCCTCTTTTTCAGAAAAGCAGCGTTTCAACAGCTGCCCATACTGCTTTTTCAGGAAAGCAGCGTTTCATACAGCTGCCCATACTGCTGTGCGCAGCGCGGGAAACTGAAATCCGCCGCCATTGCCGCGTCCACCAGCTGCGCCATTGCCAGCTTGTCGCGATAAACGGTTACCGCACGTTCCACGGCAAAATACAGGTCCGATGCGTCGTACCGGGAGAAAGAAAACCCGGTGCCCTCTCCGGTATACCGGTTATATGGGATTACGCTGTCGCGCAGCCCGCCGGTTTCCCGCACAATCGGCAGCGTACCATAGCGCATGGCGATCATCTGCGATAAGCCGCAGGGCTCGAAGCGCGACGCCATCACCAGGAAATCGGAACCTGCATAAATGCGGTGCGCCAGTTCCTCATTGTAGCCGATATATGCGCATACACGGCCGCGGTGATGCGCCTCAGCATAGCGCATGGCGTCTTCGTATTCGCGGGCGCCGGAACCGAGAATAATCACATTTGCCCCAAGATCGACCATGCCGGGCAGCGCGGCGTTAATCAGATCAATCCCCTTCTGCTCTGTCAGACGGCTGATAGAAGCAATAATGGGACGGTCGGGATCATAAACCAGCCCCAACTCACCGCAAAGCGCTTTCTTGCACTGCCCCTTGCCGGTCAAATCTTCCCGTGAAAACGGGTGCGGGATCGCCGGATCGGATTCCGGATTAAAAACCGCATCGTCAATCCCATTCAGAATTCCTGAAAGCTGATGACGGCGGGCATTTAAAATCCCGTCAAGCCCTTCCGAATACTCCGGCCGGCAGATTTCATCTGCATAACTTGGACTTACCGTATTAATCCGGTCGGCAAAAACGCATCCGGCTTTCAGGAAATTCGCGCTGCCGAAGCTTTCCATAAATTCAGGGGTATTATAACGTTCCTCAATCCCGAGCAGATCGCGGATGAACGCAAAGTCATATTTTCCCTGATATGCTATATTATGTATCGTCAGCAGCGTTTTGATACCACCGAGCGCTGTAAAACCATATTGGGTCTTGATCAGCATCGGCAGAATCGCCGTGTGCCAGTCGTTGCAATGCAGGACGTCCGGAATAAAATCCAGCATCGGCAGCGCTTCCAGGACCGCCCGGCAGAAAAACGCATACTGTTCCACTTCTCCGCGTCCGCCCCGGTAGATCATATCGCCGAAGTAAAATTCGTTATCGATGAAATAATAGGTTGCGCCGTCAGCGCAATAGCGCTCAATCCCGACATATTGGGAACGCCAGCCCAGTTGGACGGAAAAGCTGAACAGATGCTCCAGCTGCGCGCCCCAGCGCTGTTTGATGACCCTGTGGCAGGGCATAATCAGGCGTGCGTCGTAGCCCAATGCCGGGAGATGCTTGGCAAGCGCTCCCGCGACGTCGGCCAAACCGCCGGTTTTGGCAAAAGGCACGCACTCCGCCGCCGCAATAAGGATCTTTCTCATCAGATAATGGCCCCTTTCTTAATAATGATCGGGTATTCCGGCGCGCCCATCAGGCGCACACCGCGCCGGATTGTGCAGGATTTATCGATAATCATATTTTCCAGATAGCAGTTTTCCTGGATTTCCGTGTCCTGCATAACAATGCAGCCGCGTACATGTGCTCCCGGCGCAACAGAAACGCCGCGGAACAGAATGGAGTTTTCCACCTCGCCGTAAATTTCACAGCCGTCACCCATTACGGAATTACGCACTTTTGCACTGTCCATAAACCGTACCGGCGGTTCATCCTTGATCTTCGTATAAATCGGGTTCTCCGCTGTAAACAAATCATGCCGCACATCTTCGCGCAACATATCCATATTGATATCATAGTAGGAATTTAAAGAAGTCAAACGCCCGACATAGCTTTCATGCGGCACGCCGTAGACTTTCAAGTGTTTCAAATTCGGGATCAGCACATCCGCAACAAAATTGTACTTCCTGCGCGCAACCGTACTGGAAATCAACTGTTCCAGCAGCGATTTGTGGATCAAATATACATCCATCCCAAGATTTTCCGTCTGAGACAACTGAGAATCAAATTCGATGTCGCGCACACGGCCATCGTCATCCATATACAGACGGACATCTTTGAAATGACTTTCATCACCCTGCCGGCTGGTATTGGGGCGGGTAGAATACAGCATCGTGACATCCGCACCTTTGGCAATGTGTTCTTCAAACATCCGGTCGTATGTGGTGGAATAAATCGTATAAGAGCCGGAAAGCAGACAATACTGCTGGGGTGCGGAGCGTATGTAATCGAGCTTGGAATTGAGCGCATCGCATATGTCCCGATAAATACCGCTTGTCCCCGTATTGGCGACCAGGTCAAACGGCGGCAGAATGTACAGGCCGTCGTTTTTCCGCGCAAGATCCCATTCTTTTCCCGAACCCAGGTGGTCCATCAGGGAATTGTAGTTCTTCTGCGTAATGATCCCCACGCGCCGAATACCGGTATTGACCATATTGGAAAGCAGGAAATCAATCGCACGGTAGCGCCCGCCGACCGGAAGCGCAGCGACGGACCGATGCAGCACAAGATCGCGCAGGTTATAGTTTTCTTCACTTGCGTAAATCAATCCGAAAATATCGGTTTTCATAGCGCACCTCCGTTTTTACCAATGACAGTTTCAGGATTCACACGCGCGCCGGCGGGGAGTACTGCGCCTTCACAGACCGTCGCAGAATTTCCAATGACGGTAATCGCGCCGTCGCCTCCCACGATGGCGCCGGCTCCAACGGCCGCATTTTCATCGAGAATAGCCCGATGGACAACGGCGCCCCGGCCGACTTTTGTTCCCGACATCAAAACGCTGTCCGTCACAACTGCGCCTTCCCCGATTTCTACCGAAGGCGACAGGACGCTGTGTTCCACCGTTCCATAAATATGGCAGCCTTCGCAGATCATGCTGCGCCGGACTTCTGCACGGTTTCCCACATAATGCGGCGGCTGGTTCTGGCTCCGGGCGTAAATTTTCCAATCCGGATCGCGTAATTTAACCGCCGGACTGTCATCCAAAAGCTCCATATTTGCTTCCCAAAGGCTGTCAACCGTACCGACGTCTTTCCAGTATCCGGCGAAGGGATAAGCATACATCGGTTCCCCATTATCCAGCATGGCCGGCAACACATCATGGCCGAAATCGTTGGAGCTTTCCGGGTTGTTTTCATCCGCCGCCAGGTATTCGCGTACTTTTTTCCAGGTGAATACATAAATGCCCATCGAAGCCAAATCATTTTTGGGCTGCGCCGGTTTTTCATCAAATTCCACGACCCGCATGGTTTCATCCGTATTTAAAATCCCGAACCGGTGCGCTTCGCTCATCGGTACGCGCAATACGGCGATGGTTGCAGTCGCTTCTTTCTCCTGATGGTAGCGGATCAGCTGCGTATAATCCATTTTATAAATATGGTCGCCGGACAATACCAGAATGTAATCCGGATCATACATATCCAAAAACGGCATATTCTGATAAATCGCATTGGCCGTCCCCTTGTACCATTCGCTGACTTCACTGCCGTTCTGATACGGCGGAAGGACGAATGCGCCGCCGTTTAAACGGTCGAGATCCCACGGCACGCCGGTGCCGATATAGGAGTTGAGTTCAAGCGGCTGGTATTGGGTCAAAACACCGACGGTGTCGATACCGGAGTTTGTGCAATTGGACAGAGGGAAGTCGATGATGCGGTATTTCCCGCCAAAGGGTACGGCAGGTTTGGCACGGAAACGCGTCAAAACGCCAAGTCGGCTGCCCTGTCCGCCGGCAAGCAGCATGGCGACGCATTTTTTCTTATTGACTAACACAAAAACACCTCCGTTTAGGCTTTCTCGAAAGGCTTATATTTAAAGAATACGCCGGAAAGCGGCGCGAGTGTCAGTTTTGCACTGTAAGGGAAATCGGAAAACGGCTCAGCCTGTGCATCCACGAAACGGCGGGTAGACAGGCCGCTTCCGCCAAAACGGCGTTCGTCCGAAGACAGCAGCCGCGTAAGCCGTCCGGCAGCGGGCAGGCCGATGGTAAAACCTTCCACTGCATTGGGCGTAAAGTTGAGCGCACAGATGATGCAGTCGTGCTTTTTATCCGTAGGAATGCGCATAAACGCAATGCTGCTTTCGTTGTAGTCATCCACATTCAGCCAGCTGAACCCGGTCCAATCGTTATCGTTCTGCCACAGGGCGGGATATTTAGTATACAGATGATTGAGCGCTTTGGAAAATGCGCGCATACTATCGTGCGCCGGATATTTCAATAAAAGCCAGTCCAGCTGCTTTTGATAATCCCACTCAATAAACTGTGCAAATTCCGAACCCATAAAGGTCAGCTTTTTACCCGGGTGCGCAAACTGATAGGCGTATAAGGCGCGAAGCGAAGCGAATTTCTCTTCATAGCTGCCGAACATCTTCTCAATCATGCTTTTTTTGCCATGCACCACTTCATCATGGGAAAAAGGCAGGATATAATGCTCATTATAAGCATACAGCATGGAGAAGGTAAGCTTGTCATGGTTTTTGCTGCGGAACAGATGGTCCAAGGACATATAATGCAGCGTGTCGTGCATAAAACCCATGTCCCATTTGAAGTCAAACCCCAGCCCGCCGTCTGCAACCGGATGGGAAACATCGGCATATGCGGTAGACTCTTCCGCAATGCGGATCACGCCGGGATATTCTTCCGAAACAGCAGTGTTTAATGTCCGCAGGAACGCCACCGCCTCAAGATTTATGTTGTTGCCATACGCATTGGGGATGTAAGCGCCGTTTTGCCGTCCATAGTCGAGATAGAGCATGGAGCTGACCGCATCGGCCCGGATCCCGTCGATATGATAATATTCGCAGAAAAAGAGTACGGAGCTGACCAGGAAGCTGACCACCTCAGGGCGTCCGTAGTTGAAAATCAGCGTACCCCATTCCGGATGCTCGCCCTGCAGCGGGTTTTGATGTTCATACACTGCCGTTCCGTCGAAGCGCGCCAGCCCGTGCGCGTCTTTGGGGAAATGCGCCGGCACCCAGTCGATCAGCACGCCGATTCCCGCCGCATGGAGCGTATCTACAAAATACATGAAATCCTGCGGCGTCCCATAGCGCGACGTCGGCGCGTAATAGCCCGTTACCTGATAACCCCAGGAACCGTCAAACGGATATTCCAGTATCGGCATCAGCTCGATATGGGTATAACCCATATCGACACAATATGCAGCCAGTTCATCGGCAACCCGACGATAGCTAGGGAAGGTTTCCCCTTCCTCCACGCGCCAGGAACCCATATGCACTTCATAAATGGACATCGGGCTTCCATAGGGGTCCGTTTTGCTGCGGCGTTTTAAAAAGCGCTCGTCATGCCAGGTATAACCCTCCAGATCCCAAACGCGCGATGCGGTATTCGGACTGACTTCCGCATAAAATGCAAACGGATCGGATTTATATAACGATTCCCCGTTATAGCCTTCAATATAATATTTATACAGCGCGCCGTTTTCCAGCCCCTCAACAAAGGCAAACCAGACGCCGCCTTCGCTGCGCTCCATTTGGGCAGCGCCCGGCGTCCAGCCGTTAAAGTCGCCCACTACGCTGACGCTTTTGGCGTTCGGCGCATAAACCGCAAAGCGGTGCGCCTGCAATTGCGGGATAAAATGGCAGCCCAAAAGATAATGGGCCCGCCGCGCCGCGCCGTTGTTAAACAGATATAGATCCTGCTGCGGGATATACTCCGCATAGGTTTCAAAAAAATTCTTGTTCATTCTTCGTCCCAATTGATCCTTTCGTCTTTCTGCGCGCTATTTGCTTAAACGGTGAAAACAAAACCTTCACGCGCAGGTTTGGCAGTACTGAGCCTGCGGGCTTCCTCTTCATAGCCGGCACGCCCCATCAGGGCATACGTCGCAATCTTTCCGGCTTCGACGCCGGGCTGGTCGAACGCATTGATCTTCAAAAATTCGCCCGCCGCCGCGGTCGCCATTTCAAAGAAGAACAGAAGCTTTCCAAAACTGTATTCGTTCAATTCATCAATTGTAATCCGGTTGTTCATCTTGCCTGCATCGGATACCGCGCGCACCGTTGCCGCCGCCTCCGATGCAATAAGCTTATTGAAGCTCTGCCCCGCCAGGTAACTGCTGTCGTAGACGTCAAACGGAGCGCTTGGGATCCCCAGCTGATTTTTGAACTGCCCGACTTCGATGAATGTGATAATTTTATCAAACGGCCCTTCATTATACAGCTGAATCTGGGAATGCTGGTCCGTTACCCCCAGCGCCCGTACCGGCGTCTGCCCGGCATGGACGACATTCCCGGCATTATCGGTGCGTTTGCCCAGTGATTCCGCCCAAAGCTGGCAGTACCATTCTGCCGTCGGCGCAAGCGCGTTGGCATACGGCATCACGACGCTGATGTTGGCGCCCATTTCCATCGCCTGCGTATACAGCAGCGCATACAGATAGGCGGGATTCTCTTCAAGCCCCGGACGGCAGCACACTTCGTCCATCGCCGCCGCACCGGCCAGCAGCGCCCGCACATCCAGTCCCAGCACCGCCGCGGACAACAGCCCGACCGGGCACAATACGCTGAAACGCCCGCCGACGCCGTCCGGCACAATAAAGTGCTCCCAGCCGTTTGCATCGACGATTTTTTTCAAAATCCCCGTTGCCTTATCGGTCGTTATATACAGGTTCTCCTTAAATTTTTCGCCAAGGCGATCCGAAAGCATCCGGCTGATCAGCATGAACTGCGTCATGGTCTCGACCGTATTTCCGGATTTTGTAATCACATGGAAAGCAGTCTTTTCCACATCAATCACGTCAAACAGCCCGCTCAAAAGATCCGGATCAACATTATCCAGTACATAAAACCGCGGGCCGCCCCGGCGGGCTGCCGGAAGCTCGTTGTAAAACGGATGGCAGCATGCAGAAAACAGCGCTTTGGAACCCAGCGCAGAACCGCCGATCCCCAAAACAACAAAATTTTCAAACTTTTTACGAATTTCTTTTCCCGCCCGTTCGATTTTTTCCACAACTTCTTCCTGATTATACGGAAGGTTTCGCCAGGCCATCGCGCCGCGCTTTTCACACATGGCTTTATGGACTTCCCCAACAAGAGCCTGCCCGCGTTCAAAGCGGCTTTCATCGATGGCATGTGCGCCGACAGCCTGGGCGCACATATTGCTGAAATCAAATGTCAGATTCCCCTTCATACGATCATTCCTTTTTCTTCTGAAAATTCTATTTTATGCCCGCCCGTACAGTTTCGCCAGTTTATAAAGCATTTGACGGGTCTTTTCATCAAATTGTCCGTCCCGCAGCCGCCAGGCCCAGTTCGTGCCGCCGACGGTAGAGGGCGTATTCATCCGCGCCTCGCTGTCCAGCCCCAGCACATCCTGCATCGGGACAATTGCGAGATTCGCCACAGACATATAGGCCGCGCGCATCAATGCACGCGCCGCCGTTTTTTCCGTCAGGCCGCCCAGATATTCGCGCGCAAACGCCCGCACTTCTTCCGGCGCATTTTTATACCAGCCCAAACTGGTATCGTTGTCATGCGTCCCGGTATAAACCACCGCATTGGGAATATGGCGGTGCGGCAGATAGATGCTGTCTTCCCCGGGGGAAAACGCAAATTGCAGCACCTTTAATCCCGGCAAACCATGCCGGTTCATAAACTCGAAGAAAGAGCCGGTCAAACTGCCCAGATCCTCGGCAATAAACCGGTCCAGGGAAAACCGCTGCTTCAGCGCTTCCATAAAAGGATCGCCCGGACCTTCTACCCAATACCCCTGCGCAGCCGTTTTGGCGTCCGCAGGAATGGCATAATAAGCTTCAAAACCGCGGAAATGGTCGATACGCAGCAGATCAAAATGCGCAAGCTGGAATGCGATCCGGCCCATCCACCAGCGGTAACCGTCGGCGCGCATCTGCGCCCAGTCATAAATGGGATTTCCCCACAGCTGCCCTTCCGGTGCAAAATAATCCGGCGGGCATCCCGCTACAAGCCCATCCTGATCAAAATAACGCCCGTTTGCCCAACGGTCCGCACTGTCCCCGGCCACATAAAAGGGCATATCGCCGATGATCCGGATCCCGTTTTCATTGGCGTACTGTTTGAGCGCATCCCATTGCCGGTAAAAAATAAACTGGCAGAAAATATGGAACCCGATGCGCTCACGGTTTTCCCGCGCCGCCTGCATCAGCGCGCCGGTTTCCCGCTGCCGCAGCGCCTGCGGCCATGTTGACAATTCGCAGGAACCGAAGCGTTCGGACAAAGCCATATACAGCGCATAGTCGTGAATCCAGTCGTTGTTCTCCCACGCAAAGTCCTGCATCGCACGGGCATATTTTTCTTTGGCACGCAGATAAGCCGGGTAAAGAAAATCCAATTTGTATTTGCGCTGCGCTTCAAAATCCGCATACTGCGCATCCTGCACAAAATGCGTACGGTAGCGCTGCGCCTCTTCCGCCTCCAAAAGGCCATCCTCAACCAGCAAGTCAAAGTCAATCAGATGCACATTTCCCGCAAAAGCGCTGACACTCTGATAAGGCGAATCCCCGGCGCCGGTCGGCGACAACGGCAGGATCTGCCAAAAGCTTTGTCCCGCCTGCTTGAGTTGATCAATAAAGGTATATGCGCCCTTCCCCATCGTACCGATCCCAAACGGGCCCGGCAAAGAGGAAAGGGCAAGTAAAATTCCGCTTTTTCTTTCCATTCTGTTTAATCGCTCCATTAAAATTTAAATTTGATGCTTGCGTTTTCGCAAAATCCCGATATTATATTATATGGAATATTTTCACAGAAAACCACCACAAAAATAAACGAAAACGAAAGCTGTCTATCCTTAAAAAAAACGGGTTTTTCTAAAATACAGTATAAAACGCATACAATCCGCCATCTGGCGCACAGGAGGGAACCATGTATAGAATCGGAGTGGATCTGGGCGGCACCAACACTGCGGCCGCCGTATTTGACGAGCGGTATCAGCTGCTTGCCCGGGCAAGCGTCCCCACGCGGCGCGACCCAAGCCCGGAAGGGGTGGCCGACAGCATTGCCGCCGCATGCCGGGAATGCTGCCAAAACTGCGCGATCCAACCCGGCGACGCCGAATCCATCGGAATCGGAAGCCCGGGGGTAATCGATCCGGAACAGGGGATTATTGAATATTGGAGCCGTTATGATTTTACGGGGGTAGCCATGGCGGATCTTGTCGAAGCCCGGCTGGGAAAACCGGTTTATCTGGAAAACGACGCCAACGCCGCCGCGTTGGGCGAATATGTCGCCGGCGCCGGCGCAGGCAGCCGCGATATGGTCGCGGTCACGCTCGGGACCGGCATCGGCGGCGGGGCAATCATCGGCGGAAAGCTCTATTCCGGCTTCAATCACGCCGCTTTGGAGCTGGGCCACATGAGCATTGCAGCCGACGGCAAGCGCTGCACCTGCGGCCGGCTCGGCTGCTTTGAAGCTTATGCATCCGTGACCGCACTGATCGAGCAAACGCGCCAGGCAATGTGCGCCGCACCGGAAAGCCGGATGTGGACGCTTGCGCCAACGTTGGAAAACGCCGGCGGCCGGACCGCTTTCGATGCCATGCGCGCCGGGGACGAAGCCGGACGCGCCGTAGTGGATGCCTACATCCGCTACCTTGCCTGCGGGCTTGTCAATATCGTCAATATCTTCCAGCCGGAAGTCCTGTGCGTCGGCGGCGGCATCTCCAATGAAGGGGAAACCCTCCTTGCGCCGGTACGCGAAATCCTGGACCGGGAAGATTATGCCCGCCTGGTCCCCCATAGGACCCGGCTGGTCCGTGCGCAGCTTGGCAACGACGCCGGACTTTTCGGCGCTGCCGCGCTGCCGCAATACCGCTAAAACAGCATATCCGTCCAATCGCCGCTCTCCATTTTGGGTTTATATGCCCCATTATAACACAACTGCACAAGTTCAACAAGTTGTACAAAGGATATTTCCAAAGATTTAAACAGATTTAACAAATATTTGCCTTCTAAATTGAAAACAAACCGCAAAAAATTGTAAAATCTTACGAAAACATTATGTAAACATTCCATTTTAAAAGAATCTGTGGTATAATTAAGTTTATAATGCGGTTGTTTTTTTCATAAATTGTACGGTTTTGTTTATACTGACAAAAAACAGGGAAAAACAAACCGATAAATTGCATGGATATCGATTTATCCAATTCAAGTTCAGGTGTGAAACGCTATGATTTGTCTTTCTTGTAAAAAAACCATACCGGATGATGCGCAGCAGTGTCCGCATTGCGGCAGTCCGGTCAAAGTTGCAGAACCCAAAAAAATCAATTCGGATACACAGGTGTTCAATACGGCCCCTACAGAAAAAAAGCCGTTATACAAGGCGGCGGATATTGACCCGGAACGTCCGGTGCGGCGCATCGATGAAGATAAGCCTGACAAGCCGGTGCGCCGCCGTGCGCCGGCCGTAACCGCAGCATTTTGGATTCTGGGCGTGGCGGTGCTGGCAACGGCGGTTTTCGGCGTGTGCAGCTTCTTCGCCCATCGTGCTGATGCCGAAAACGATGTCCCGGATGCATCCGATGCCGGGAATGGCCAGCTGGATCCGGATGCGGGAAACGAAACCATCCAGCCGGATGAAACCGTTGACCCGACGCCGGAAGTCACGCAGCCGGAAGAAGTGAAACCGGTTTATGATATCCGCGGCGCCTGGCGCTGGGAATCGGAAACCGACGGCTACCGCAATACATACTGGGTCTTTTCCTCGGCGGGAAAACTGGATATTTATCTGGTCGGCGACGCATATTCCTATGCCTGGCCGACACAGTACGAATATGATAAAGACAGCTATGTTCTGGGCCTGGCGGATACAGCCATGGGGCTTGCCTGGCTCGACGAGGACACCTTTGCCTGCGGGTCCGGAAAAGCCTTCCGCATCCAAACCAGCGAAATTCCGGATAACGCCGTTTCTGTAGTCGAGCTGGATGCACAGCAGCCTGACGAGGAAGAAGATCCCTACCTGCTGCCGGAAAGCAACACGCGGTATCTGACGCAGGAAGACCTGGAAGGTTTGGATAAGCAGCAGTTGGCGCTGGCGCGCAATGAGATTTTTGCCCGGCATGGCCGCTTGTTCACAACCACAGAAATTCAGGAATATTTTAATGAGCAGTCCTGGTATAACGGTTATATCCAGCCGGCGAATTTTGACTCCAGCGTACTCAACGATTACGAGCGGTATAATGTAGCGTTTATCAGCCAGTATGAAGACACCCTGTAAGCCGGATCGCCTGCGGACGGTACGACGGCCGGCCGCCGCAAACCCGCAACTGTAACGCAAGACCGCAACTGCAAAAGGAGGAGGACGAAAGTCCCCCTCCTTTTTGTTTTGCCGTTTTTACGCACCGCCCGCTTATGCAGATCCGCCACATGAACAACGGCGTAGGATTTACCCTTCTTCTAATGCAATGCGTCATCCTGTTTTTTCAATTCCTCCGGCAGCTGGATTTCACCTTCCCGTTGCTCAAAGTCACGGATATTCTGCCGTAAAAGATATAAGATCTGGCCATTTGCAGATCTGCCTTCATATTTGGCGATATAATGCAATTTATAGTGTAATTGCGGATCGATTTCAATCCCAAGATGTTTGTTTTTCTTGTTCCTCATAATACCCATCAAACCGTAACTGATGATAATACCTGTCAAGAATAATCTTATTTTAAGTATATTTTAAGATAATTTTATGATATACTATAGAAAGTATACTTGTTTTAAGTAGACAATTTTTTCAAGAGGTGATTTCGATGAAAGTCGCTGGAATCGGCTCCCGAACCCTTGAAATTCAAAACCTTTGCGAATACCTGCCGCCGCAAACCTGTGAACGGATTTCCGGCGGTGCAAAGGGTGTGGATACCTGCGTCCGGCGGTTTGCCAGGGAACATGGACTCCCTCTGACCGAACTTCTGCCCCAGTATACGCGCTATGGACGCTTTGCACCGTTGCGCCGCAATCTGGAAATCCTTGCACGCGCGGACTTTGTTCTTGCTTTCTGGGATGGAAAAAGCCGGGGAACGGCTTTTGTGATCGAACAATGTAAAAAAACCGGTAAAGCTCACCGTGTCGTTGTGCTTCGACCGAGGCACAAGGACGGGGATGAACCGTAAGTCCGGTCCCTTGGGCGGCAGGGAAACCATGATCGGCACGCAACATCTTTTTCAACTTCCGAAAAAGAAAACCGGCAGCAGAATCAAACAAAAAATCCATAGCTTTCTTTTGCACAATCGCGTATAATAGTCGTATGGAAAACTCAATGCGGTTTTCCGCCTGCAAAAGGAGGAACAGAATGATGACATTCCATTTTAAACAAAACCCCGACGGTACCTATACCTTCCAGGGCATGCGGGGCAAACCCGCACGCGCAAAGCATACCCGCAGCCCCATACTCCGCACGCTCATTAACCTGCTCATTACCCTGGCGGTGGGCGCCGTTGTCTTTTATTTCAAGCTTCCTGCCCTCAACTTACAGGCGGTTGAATTCTATGCCTTCCTGCTGTTTTTATGCATCGTCTTTACGGTGCTGACAGTGTTGACCGCCGGCGGCGCACAAACCTCCGCGCAGATCGGCGGATATCTGCGCACAGTGCGCAAACATGCTGCCGTACCGTTTTATCTTGCGCTTGCGCTGATCGCCGTGATGCTTGTGGGCAGCATCAGCGGCTGGGTCGTGCTGCGGGCACAGGATTATGCAGCGCTGCTTCCGCTGGAAACCGGCGATTTCGCTGAAGAGGTTGCAGAAATCTCCTTCGACCAGATCCCGATGCTGGATTCCTTCTCCGCCGGGAAACTGGCCGACCGCAAACTGGGCGAATTGGAAGATCTCGTTTCCCAGTTTACGGTCAACGACGCTTCCGCGCAGATCAATTACCTCGACCGGCCGGTGCGCGTCTCCTACCTCGATTACGGCGATATCATCAAATGGTGGAACAACCGCAATTCCGGCATTCCCGCCTATATGATCATCGACATGGTTACGCAGGAAGTCACCGTCCAACGGGTGGAAGGCGGGATCCGTTACTCGCCGTCGGAGTATTTTTTCCGCGATATCAACCGCTATTTGCGCTTCCATTATCCAACAAAGATGTTTGAAGACGTCAATTTTGAAATCAACGATGAAGGAATACCGTACTGGATTGCAACCGTCGTCAAAAAGACCATCGGGCTGTTCGGGGGCACGGATGTCGCCGGCATCGTCATGGTCAATGCCGTAACCGGCGAGCACGGTTATTATCCGATCGAAGAAGTTCCCACGTGGGTGGACCGTGCGTATACGGCATCGCTGCTGATTGAGCAGTATGATTATTACGGCCGCTACCACAACGGCTTCTTCAATTCCATTTTCGGCCAGCGCGGCTGTACCAAAACCACCGATGGCTACAATTATATTGCGATGGACGATGACGTATGGCTGTATACGGGCATTACATCCGTATCCGCCGACCGCGGGAACGTCGGCTTTATTCTGGTCAACCAGCGTACCAAGGAGGCGCGGTATTACTCCTGCGCCGGCGCCGAGGAATATTCCGCGATGAGTTCCGCACAGGGCGCGGTCCAGCAGTACGACTATCAGGCAACGTTCCCGCTGCTTTTGAATATTTCCGGACAGCCGACCTATTTTATGGCGCTGAAGGATGCGTCGAGCCTGGTCAAGATGTATGCGATGGTCAACGTCCAGCAATACCAGATCGTCGCAACCGGGTATTCCGTTTCCGAATGCGCGGCCAATTATGAAACCATGCTGCTGGAACGGGATATCATTTCCGAAGAGGATATCCATTTTGACGCCGGTACGATTGGCGGCCAGACGGTTTCCGGCGTCATTGCCGACTTGCGGCAGGCCGTTATCGAGGGCAACACCTGTTTCTATATCCGCCTTGTGGACGATGATCTTTACTATGTTGTGTCCGCAGCGGATGACCCCACCGTGGTCATCCTGAACATCGGCGACCGGATTGCGCTGCACTATCGGGCGGAAGACAGTTCCGGCGGGATCGTACCGGCAAACCTGGCGCAGGACGAATAAGCGGCTGCGAGCGATACGCATCGAAGAAAATACGGAGAAACGACTTTGAAGAAATGGAAAATCACTGCGGCCTGCCTGCTGTGCGCCGCAATTTTGCTGGCGGTCTTCCCGGCACGCGTACAAGCGGTGCAGGCGGTGTACGGCGCGCAGACGCTGGCCTATAACGGCGCCGCCGTTTCCCTCGGCGCATACAACATCGACGGCTATACCTACTTCCGCCTGCGCGATCTCGCCGCACTGTTCGCAGACAGCATTTACCGCTTTTCACTGCAAACCGACGAAGCGGCGCGCTGTGTGACGGCGGTGCGTTTTGAAAAGGAAGAAAGCCTGCCGGATGCGCCCGTCGAAGGCGGGACCCGGACTGCCGTGCAAGGCGGCTGGCGCCTTTTGGTGGACGGTACGCAAGTCCGTTGTACGGTTTATAATATCGGCGGCTACAATTTTTACCGTCTGCGGGATCTTGCAGCTGCGATGGGATTCGCCGTGGGATATGATGCGGACCGCAAGCAGGTGCTGCTTTATGCCGAACCGCTTTCCGAAAACGGACAGCTGGAAGACGCATGCTTCCAGGCGCTTGCCTGGCTGTACGGCGGGGAAGCGGAACGGGGGATTTCGGCGCTTGCAGAACTTGCGCAGGAAGGCTGCGCCCGCGCGGCCTATGAGCTTGCGGAAGGGTATTATACGGGAAGCTTTGGGCTGCCGCAAAATTATGCCAATACGGCGCGGTATGCAAAAATTGCCGCGGATGGGGGAAACCCGCGCGGCCAGTATTTATACGGCCTGCTTTTATGGTCGGGTCTGGGTGTAATCCAGGATCAGGAACTGGCGCTTTCCCAGTTTGCGCTTGCAGCGCAGGCAGGGCATATTCAGGCGCAGTCTTTCCTCGGCGCATGCCTGTATGAAGGGGAGGTCCTGGCGCGGGACGATGCGCGCGCGGCGGCGCTTTCCAAATCGGCTGCGGATTTTGGCGATGCGCGTGCAGCGTATACCTACGGCCGCTGCCTCTACCATGGGCGCGGGACCGCACGCGATCTCGTTGCGGCCGCGCAATCCTTTGAAACCGCTGCGCAGGGCGGGCTTGCCGAAGCAGTCCATGCGCTGGGCGTGTGCTACTACGAAGGCGCAGGCGTGCGGTTTAATCCGTATATCGCGCTGTACTATTTTGAACTCGCCGCCGGGATGGGCAGCGGGGAATCGGCGTACAACGCAGGGCTGTGCTATGCCGAAGGCGTTGGAACCGAGGCCGACGCGCAAAAAGCGCAGGACTATATGCGCATTGCCGCCGAAGCAGGGATCGCGCAGGCTTCCGCCTGGCTGGAAGCAAACCAAATTGAATAAAACCTACGATGTTTGGGAGGAAGACCGGAATGCATAAAAAGATCCCCATTCTGTTACGCGGAAATCGTGAAGTTTTAACCGTGGAATATACCGAAAATACAAGTGCAGCCCAATCCGGATTTGATGCTTTGGATGTCCCTTTTCCGAAAGAATGCTGTATTGGTTATCCGACCCTGCATGCATATTTTCAAACCATGCAGGCAACCGGATATAAAAGACTGTGCGCTTTTATTCAATTCGTTCAAAGGGTGGAACAAAGAAACGGCTGTGAAACCACAACGAAACTTTCCCTCGATGTAGATGCGTATTTTCGGCAGATCGGCAACCCGTTTTTTTCCTATGGGTATCCCGCTTCCTTATTCGATGCGCCCTGCAAAAATTTAGGAGATTGCGACCAGCTTACGTGGACATCCTTTACCTACCTTGTGGATATGCCATCCAGAATGAACCAGAATAAGTTATCCTATATAACCGGATTTTCATGGGGATATATTGAGGATATACATGGGCCTGTAAAACTGCTTGCGTTCGAAATGCTGTCCGAAAACAAGTTTGCACAACAGTATGCATTGCTTTCCGATCTTTATCCGCATTACGCGCAATGCGCATCCCTGAACTGTGCACTGCCGATCGTGGTTGAATAAAGGGCGGACGAAAGGAAAGGCCCGGTTTTGCACGCGTTGTGATACAGAATAAAAAAACCGCCGCGCAGCCCCGTTTTTTTTCGGATGCGCGGCGGTTTTGTGCATGGCAATACAGGCAATCCGGATGCTGCGTTGCCAGGATCAATTGAAAAAAGAAAGTAACGGCACGTGGCTGCGCGCCGTTGACAGGCAGGGAAAAAGAGGATAGAATAAAATTGTGTGGGTATGGCTTTTCTCTGCCGACCGGCCGGATTATCCCGCGCGCCGGAATTCGATTGAACCCGCACAGGTGATAGACATATGATCAAACTTTCTCCATCGATCCTTTCCGCAGACTTCGCCAATCTGGAGCGTGATATCACAAAAGCTGCATTGGCAGGCGCGGATTATATCCATGTCGATGTAATGGACGGCCATTTTGTTCCCAATATAACCATCGGGGTCCCCGTAGTCAAATCGCTGCGCCGGGCGACCAGCCTGCCGCTGGACGTCCATCTGATGATTACCGATCCGGACGACTATATCGAAGCCTTTATCCGGGCCGGAGCAGATATCCTGACTGTCCATGCCGAGGCAAACGGCGATACGCTTGCACAGATCCGCCGCATCCGCGCCCTGGGCGCGCGGCCCAGCGTATCCATCAAGCCGGGCACCCCCATAGAAACGGTCCTGCCCCTGCTTCCGGAACTTTCGATGCTGCTGGTGATGACCGTTGAGCCGGGCTTCGGGGGCCAGGGTTTTATCGAAAATACCATCCCAAAGATCCGCGCGTTGCGCGATGCCATCGATGCCGGCGGCTATGCCTGTGAACTGGAAGCCGACGGCGGCATCGGAGCAAAAAATATCCGCGCGGTATGCGAATATGGAATTAATGTTGTGGTTGCGGGCAGCGCGGTCTTTGGGCAGCCGGATATCGGCGCCGCCATCGCGCAGCTGCGCGCCAATACGGAGGGTTTATAAGATGCAAATGGGAATCGTAGGGCTGCCGAATGTCGGCAAAAGCACCCTGTTTAACGCCATCACCAATTCTGCCGCCGAAGCGGCAAACTATCCGTTCTGCACCATCGACCCGAATGTCGGCGTCGTTGCGGTGCCGGACAAGCGGCTGGATGTATTGGCGAAGATGTACAATCCGGAAAAATATACCCCCGCTGTAATCGAATTTGTCGATATCGCGGGCCTGGTTAAGGGCGCGTCGCGCGGCGAAGGGCTTGGGAACAAGTTTTTGGCCAATATCCGCGAGGTGGACGCGATCGTCCACGTCGTGCGTTGTTTCCGGGATGAAAACGTCGTCCATGTATCCGGCGATCTTGACCCGGCCGACGATATTGCGACGATTAATCTTGAACTGATTCTTTCCGATATGGAAACACTGACCCGCCGGGCGGAACGCACGGAAAAGCTTGCAAAGGGCGACCGCAAACTTGCGGTGGAAGCGGCGTTTTATCGAAAGCTGCTTGCCCATCTGGAGGCGGAAAACCGTGCGTCCAGCTTCGTATGCGAGTCCGACGAAGAACGCGCATGGCTCGCCGGCGCGGGGTTGATTACGGCAAAGCCGGTCATCTATGCGGCAAATCTCGACGAAGACGGGTTCCGAAGCGGTGAAAAAAATGAATATTACCAGGCCGTATGCGCCATTGCCGCGCGCGAAGGCTCATGCGTGCTGCCCATCTGCGCCAAAATCGAACAGGATTTATCCGAATTGGACGAAGAAGACCGCGTCCTGTTTATGGAAGAGCTGGGGGAAAGTGAAAGCGGGCTTTCGCGCCTGATTCAATTGAGTTATACCCAGCTTGGCCTGATTTCCTACCTCACGGCAGGGCCGAAGGAGGTGCGTGCCTGGACCATCACGCGCGGCACCAAGGCGCCGCAGGCTGCCGGGAAAATCCATTCCGACTTTGAACGCGGCTTTATCCGTGCCGAATGCGTCAGTTTCGACGATCTTGTCGCCTGCGGGAGTATGGCGGCGGCGAAGGAAAAAGGGCTGCTGCGCAGCGAAGGCCGTGATTATGTGATGCGCGACGGCGACGTCGTCCTGTTCCGGTTTAACGTCTGATGCTGCGCATTCCGCTTCCCCAGACCGGCCCATCGCCGAAGGAGCGCATCCACGCGCTGGACCTGATCCGCGGCATACTGATCCTGGGCATGATCGGCGACCATATTTTATATGACTGCGTGACTTATCTGCATGTATTCCCCGGTGCAATGACGCATCCGGTGCGTATGGCGCTGCATTACCTGGGCGCCTATCTGTTTGTCCTGCTGTCCGGGGCAAGCGCTTCGGTATCGCGCAATAACCTGCGCCGCGGCCTGCAGCTTGCGGCTATTTCGCTTGTGGTGACGCTGGTTACGTTTTTGAACAACCCTTCCAATTTTATCGTTTTCGGGATCCTGCATTGCCTGTCCGTCTGCGCTATCCTGTATGCGCTGGTGCGTCCTGCGCTTGCGCGTATCCCGCATACGCTTGCGCCCGTACTGTGGGCAGGATTGACGGCGCTGTTTACCTGGCTGACTGCCGCTGTCGTACCGGAGTCCGGATGGTTCTGGCTGTTCGGTTTTGAAAACGCGGCGTTCGTTTCTGCGGATTATTACCCGCTGCTTCCGTGGTTTTTCGTTTATCTGCTGGGCGCCTGGGCCGGGCCGTACATCTTTCAGCACCGCCTGCCTGCATGGTTTTACCAGATGCGCTGCGCGTTTTTGGAAAAAGTCGGGCGCTGGAGCCTTTGGGTATATCTGATCCATCAGCCGGTTGCGCTGTTTGTCATCCTTGTAATTCGGGAGATGTATTTCCGCTGAAATGGCAAAAATGCCGCGCATGCTTTTGAAAGTAAAGATAAAAAAGGCTGGAAAGTTATACTTTCCGGCCTTTTTTTATTCCTGCTTCTAAATTCGAATTTGAATATTCCGTCATTTTGCCATAATTTCTTGAAAGGCACACCCCCTTTGCCGTATACTATAGATAAAATGGTATGTGGAGGTATCGTATGCCCAAGAAAGCAAAAATCGCAGTACACCCTTCTTTTAAAATTGGAAAACTTTCTCCCCGTCTTTACGGCGGCTTCCTCGAACCCATCGGCACCATGGTCAATGGGAATATGTTCAACCCGAAACATCCGACCGCAGACGAGCAGGGCTTCCGCCGCGACTGGATTGAAGCGCTGAAAGCTGCCGGAATCCCCTCCGTGCGCCTGCCGGGCGGAAACTTTATCTCCGGCTGGGACTGGAAGGATTCCATCGGCCCGAAGGACAAGCGCAAGACCCATCTTGATCTTGCCTGGTTCCAGTATATCACCAACGAAGTTGGTCACGACGAATATCTGCAATGGGCGGAAAAGTGCGGCTTTGAGCCGATGTACACCATCAACCTCGGCACCGGCGATATCAATGACGCCATCTACATCACCGAATACACCAACCATAAAGGCGGAACCTACTGGTCCGACCTGCGCCGGCAGTACGGCCATGAAGACCCCTACGGCGTTAAGATCTGGTACCTGGGCAACGAAGCCGACGGTCCCTGGCAGATCGCGTCCTGGGATAAGGACCCGCGCGGCTACGGCGTAAAGGCGCATGAGGTTTCCAAGGCCATGAAGTGGGTAGACAGCACCATCGAGACGGCCGTATGCGTCTCCTCGTCGCCGTATCTGGATCATTACCCGGATTGGGACCGTCAGGTGCTGGAGCAGTGCTATGAGGCGGTGGATTATATTTCCCTGCACCATTACCATACCGTACCGATGGGCGACCTGCCGACGCTGCTGGCAAGCTCGGTCTATTTTGAAGATTATATCAACACGGAAATTGCGCTGTGCGACTACATTGCTACGAAAAACCGTTCAAAGCATGTCATGAAGCTGTCCTTTGACGAATACGGCAACTCCATGCGCGCACCAAAGGGTTATGAATACGGCATCACACAGGAACGTTATTTCCAGCGCGGCGCCCAGAACCATTCCCCGCGCGAATATATCCTGCATGACCCGGATAATATGGGTTCCGGGATGCGCTTCCAGCGCCCCTATGGCGAAATTGTCGATATCGCAACGACCGCATCTACGGTCATGACCTTCATGCGTCATGCTGACCGTGTAGAAATCGGTTGTATGACCGGCGGTCTCGGCGCTTATGCAGCCTGCAACCACGACCATGTCTGGAAAGGCGGCCTGTATCATCTGTTCCAGCAGCTGCGCGCTTACGGCGTAGGCACCTCGATGCGCACCAGCGTCGACTGTGATACCTTCGACGTCCCGTCTTACGGCTGCGATAAGTTCCATATGTACGATTCCCGCGAGGGTTTGCCGTTCATCGAGTCCGCAGCCGCGCTCGACGAAGAATCCGGTGCACTGAACATTTTCGTCCTCAACCGCAACTGGGAGTCGGACAACGACGCAGTCATTGACGCAGCCAGCTTTGCCGGCTATCGGTTCAAAGAGCACATTGAGCTGTATTCGGATGATATCAAGGCTTCCAACAGCTTTGAAAACCCCAACGCCATCCTGCCGAAGATCAATACCGCAACCAAGACCGGTGACGACGGTATGGTCCATGCGAATTTGAAGAAGCTGTCCTGGAACGTATTCCGTTTCGAGAAAGCGTAAGCAGGTGCACACAGCCGGTTCGATCTGAATTTTCAATACCCCTGTCCGCCGGATTATGCGGACAGGGGTGTTTTTTGTATGGCGCGGGCAACGCTTCGATTTTCCGGTTGAAAGGGAAGCGGGAATATGCTATGATAAAGGGCAGATGAAAACGGTTCCGCAGCGGGAAGCGCATGGGCGGTTCCAGCACAGCAACACCGGTTTCCGGGCGCGTGCCCTGCCTTTGCCGCGCCGGATTCCCGTTGCAAAAGGATGCGCAGGACGGGCCGGTTCCTCCCGGCGCTATGGATCCCGCTTCGCGCTTTGTGTTATATAATCAAAGGAGAAAAACATGTTGAAAAAACTCGCAATTGCCACCCTTGCTTTTGTCTTTTTGCTTGCAGGCTGCACGACTTCAGAAGAGGCAGAAGAAGAATCCGGGATGCGGAGTATTTATGAAGAAATTATTTTGGATGGAGAATATACCGACAGCCTGTTTTTTGCATACGGCATGAGCGTTGAAGATGTGCTTGCCATCATCGATCTGGAGGAAGAGGAACTGCTCGCCCTCAACACGTATACATTGGATGCGGAGACTTCGCCCGTCGAGGGTGCAAGCGAAATGACGCAAATGGTTACGCAGGAGCACTATTGCTATGCAGAACTCGGGGAAGATCTTCCCTTCCGCCTGCTGTTCACGTTTTATGACGATGCGCTTCGCAATGTTACATACAATGTCTATATAAATGTCGAAACGCCGAGCGAGGGTTACGATATCGCTTATGCGTTTATGAATGATTTTATTGAAAAAACCGGCGCGCAGCCGATCGATGAAAGCACAGACGCAGCGGAAACAGGATCTTCCTACCAGACCTACGGTTCTGCGGATAAGGACAGCTTTTTGACGGCGGGTGGGCATTATGCCTGCCAGTTCTTCAACAGCGGCGTACTCGCGGAAATCGGTATGTCCAGCTTCGCATTGACCGCCGACCAGGGTTATGACCAGGAGGTCATGGTGCAGCTCGGCATTTCCATGATGCTCGACCGATTGGAAAGTTAAGTTCAACAGGATTACCAACCCCCGTGCTGTATGCAGTACGGGGGTCATTTTATGCGCCGACTGAATTGCAATAAAAAAACTGCTGTGCAAAATCTATATAAAAAACATAAAATTTATCCGGTTTTTCTATTGTTAAAAAATTATGAATATGCTATAGTAAAAATATGAATATGATAGGAAGTCTGTATGCGCCGCATCCAGGAGGTGAATTCTTGCGGACCGGGAAGCCCAGCCATAACAGCAAGAGAACAAATCCCAGTGAACACAGCCAAAGGAATATGAGAAACCAAGCTTTATTTTAAAAAATAAAGCTTGGTTAAAAAAATATATAAAAATAATGAAATTTATGCAGAAAATAAATTGAAAAAAAAAGATGTATATGCCATAATGAAATTGCAGAATAGAAAGAAGTCTGTATGCGCCGCATCCAGGAGGTGAATTCTTGCGGACCGGGAAGCCCAGCCATAACAGCAAGAGAACAAATCCCAGTGAACACAGCCACATAAATTACAAAAAGAGACATATTATGAAAAA
>CALWJF010000043.1 GCA_944380935.1 uncultured Clostridia bacterium | reverse complement strand
CTGACAGATATAATCGGAGAATGTATTCCGGGGCTTGCTTCGTAATATAGAAAAAAGAGTTCCTGCCGGATTTCGACAGGAAAATAAAAAATCTTTTAGGGTTTACTTGACACAAGCAGAAGGCTATGTGCTTGGTATGAGCGCAAAAATGTTTACCATTGCAGGCCCTGTATTGGTATTTGGTATCTGCGGAAGCATATTCTATGGATTAATTTTATGTTTGTTGGGAAGGGGCGCATAAGATGAACCTGAAACGAATCGGGCAAAGGACTATGGAATTTGACTCTCATCCGGTACTGATCGGGTTTGCCTCTGTGGCTGGAAAAAAAGAGTCGGAAGGACCGCTTGGCAATTCGTTTGATTACGTGGCAACCGATACGACCCTCGGTGAACGCAGTTGGGAAAAGGCGGAAAGCCACATGCAGAAAGAGGCGCTGAGTCGGGCGTTGGCTAAAGCCAGGATTTCTCCAGAAGATCTCCAGTTTGTATTTGCCGGGGATTTAATAAACCAGTGTATTGCTTCTGCATATGCGATGCGGGAAACAAACAGCCCATTTATCGGACTGTATGGAGCCTGCTCCACCATGGCGGAAAGTTTGATGTTGGCGGCTATGGCAGTAGACGCGGGGTTTGCCAACTATGCGGCAGCGGTAACTTCTTCTCATTTTGCTTCTGCGGAACGGCAATATCGGTTTCCATTGGAATACGGCGGGCAGCGTACGCCCACAGCGCAATGGACAGTGACCGGTTCAGGCTGCGGTATTTTGGCACGCCAGGGAAACGGCCCGCAGATTCGAAGAGCCTGCGCTGGAAAGATTATTGATTACGGGATTAAAGATGTTAATAATATGGGGGCTGCAATGGCACCTGCCGTTGTTTAGGATACACAAAAAAGCGCCGGCAGCAAAACCGGCGCTTTTTTTATACTGCTTTTGCACTTAACCGGCCAGAACACCGGCGCTGGAGGTGTCTTGTGCTAGATAAGACCAGTAGGAGACGCCTTTGGTAAAGTCGATTTCATAGAACCGATCATAATATTCGTATTCAAAATCGCTCATCTGATCGACAAGGTAGTAATAAAGCAGTTCGTCCAGATAGTCGCTGAATACGTCCGCGTCGTCTTCAAAAATGGAGTCCAGGAAATCTTCGTCAAAGGGAAGACGCTGATAAATATAATACCCGTCTGCCGTTGTTTCAATTTCGCTGATTTCATAATTATCCAGTGCAAACAGCATCTCTTCTAAATCCGTATCGCTCAGCGTACCCATCTGGACATATGCGCCGGAATACGGGTCTGCTGCCTGCGTTTCATCTTCGCCGTATTCCAAAATCAGCTGGGAAAAATCTTCGCCGGCAACTGCACGTGCATGGGCTTCTTCCGCAAGTGCATATTTGGCTTCTCGGTCCTCGACCGTTTCAATATCCTGTGTTGAAATATAGATAAACAAAACGCGGGCGTATTGTTCGTAATACAGCTGGCGCAGGTCATCTTCCGTAGCCTCATAAGGACCGCCTTCACCGAACAAATAATCACGCAGAATTCGATATTTAGGAGAGATCTCAAGAATATCCCGGTATTCTGAATCGTTCAAATTGAACGTACGCAGGAAAGCCACATACCCAGTCTGGCCGCCGAGCGTTTCAATTTGCGAGGCCCGCATATTTTCTACTTCTTCGAGATCTTCATCGCTTAATTTCAAGCCATATTCCTTAAACAAGCGATTGACCAGTACATGCTGCGATACACTCATGAGCGTATAGTAGGAAACGCCGGAATCCCCATACGTATCGTAATAATTATAGTAGCAATAACTGTAATAATAGGCAAATGTACCTTCTTTTATATTAGTTCCATCTACAATCATCACATTGGGTTTCAAAGAGCAACCGGAAAACAGCATCAAGATGAACAACACAGCAAGAAGTAAAGTTATAGAGCGTTTTTGTTTCATAATCAACCTACCGTTTTTCTATATCGAATTATAAAAAATAATATAGCATAAAACTAAAAGAAAAACAAGTTTCTTACAGCATATCCTGAATTTTTACAATTTTCCCACCGCCAAGCAGGCGATCGCCGTCGTATAAAACGACGCTTTGCCCAGGTGCAGGCGTCCCACAGGACGGGTCAATCCGCAAACGGGCATGATCCGCCTCCCATGAAATCAGTTTTGCACTCCCCATACGCCGGGAATGCCGTACCCGGGCGCCAAAAGATGCGCCGGATTGCAAAAGCGCTTGAGCCGGTTCAAACCAGTGGCATTGAGCGGCTTCAATTTCCAGCGGCATGGGTGTTTTTAATGGCGCCAGCGTGACGGTATTGTGTACAGGATCAATCTGCTGTACATACATACGCTCGCCCAATGCAATACCAAGATGACGGCGCATACCGACTGTATAGTGATGAATCCCGTTATGGCGTCCCAGAATTTGACCGTGCGTATCGATAAAATCACCGGGCGGCGGCGTAGGACGATGTGCGCTGATGTAGCCGGCGTAATCTCCGGAAGGGATAAAACAAATGTCCATACTGGGTTTGGGAACCGGCAGAGAGGGCATGGCCTGTTCTGCAACGGCGCGCACTTCATCTTTGACGAGAAAATCCCCCAGCGGGAAGCGCAGACGGGGCAGCCAATTATCATACAATTGCCAAAGCATATAGCTTTGATCGTTAATCCCTGCGCTTCGGCAGATCCAACCGTCACGGATTCGGGCATAATGTCCGGTTGCGACAAATTCTGCGCCTATAGAATCCGCGTAGTCGAAAAGTGTTTGAAATTTAACAAGCCGATTACATTCGACACAAGGATTTGGCGTTTCCCCACGAAGATAAGCGTCGAGAAACGGTTCAACTACCGCCGTACGAAAACGTTCACGGATATCTGCAACAGCAAACGCAATGCCAAGCGCGTTTGCCGTTTCCTGTGCGCGTTCAGCAGATTCTCCAGTAGTATTTAAATACAGCGCAAAAACTTCCATTCCGGCCCGTTGCAGCAGGACGGCGGAAGCAGCGCTATCCACACCGCCGGAAAGGCCCAGAACAACACGGGGCATTGGGCAAACTCCCCCTTTTTGACAATTTGATACCAAACCGTTTTCCCTTAGTATAACACAAATTTTTTATTCTGCAAAGAGTAAGATATATGCGGCTGATTTATGATGGTTATAAGCAAATAAAAAGTCCGGAAGCTTTATGCTTCCGGACACAAAAGGAATATTTTTATTTAATTACGCGAATCCAGCCTTCCGGAGCAGGAATACGTCCCATCTGGATGCCGGTGAGGGTATCATAGAGCTTTTTGGTAATGGGTCCCATTTCATTCATGCCGCTTGGGAAACAGATCTCACGGCCGTGATCGACGATCTTGCCGACCGGGGAAATAACTGCGGCGGTGCCGCACAGCCCGCATTCTGCAAAAGACGGGACTTCTTCCAGTGTGATTTCCCGTTCTTCCGCTTCGAGGCCAAGGTAATCCTGCGCGACAGTCATCAGGCTACGACGCGTAACAGAAGGGAGGATCGTCGGAGATTTCGGAGTAACAACTTTATGGTCATGGGTAATAAAAATAATGTTAGCGCCGCCGGTTTCTTCAATTTTTGTACGGGTAGCGGAATCCAAATAAATATTCTCGTCATACCCACAGTTATGGGCGTCCACGATGTTGTATAGGCTCATGGCGTAATTCAAGCCGGCCTTAATATGACCGGTTCCATGTGGGGCCGCACGGTCAAGGTCGGAAATGCGTACGGTCAATGGACGGGCGCCGCCTTTAAAGTAAGGACCTACAGGGGTGGTAAGGATACGGAACTGGTATTCATCCGCAGGTTTAACACCGATCACGGCGCTGGAACCGAAAAGATAGGGGCGCAGATAAAGTGTCGCACCGGACCCGTAGGGCGGGACAAATGCTTCATTCGCAAGAACAACTTGATCTATAGCTTCCAGGAAACGATCTTCCGGGAATACCGGTATTTCCAGGCGCTTTGCCGAATCGACCAACCGTTTGGCGTTCAGGTCAGGACGGAAGGTGACGATATGACCGTCCTCCGTCTCATAGGCTTTCAGGCCTTCAAAACAGGTTTGTGCATATTGCAGAACGCCGGCGCATTCATTGAGTACAATCATATTATCCGCGCTGAGTGCGCCTGCATCCCAAGCACCATTTTTGTAGTTGGCAACATAACGCCAGTCTGTCTGGATGTACCCAAACCCAAGGTTTGCCCAGTCAATGTTTTTCTTTTCCATATTGTTTTTGACACTCCTTTTATATGCCCTGCCCGGAGTATACCAAAGGTCTGTATCTGGGGCGGACAAAGATATGGTCGATGCTGCGCGATAAGGCTACAGGCGTCGGCAAGTTTATAAAATTATAAATCAATACCATGCGCGCGATCCTCCAGAAGCTGTGCAATACGCTGTGCCGGGGAGAGCAGACCGGAAATAGACATATCGTGATTTAAAACGTTGATGATATGTGCGATAAATTTGGACATGTCCACTTCGGTATACCAAGGACGCGCTAGAAGAG
Organism: uncultured Clostridia bacterium; assembly: GCA_944380935.1. Taxonomy (GTDB): domain Bacteria; phylum Bacillota; class Clostridia; order Oscillospirales; family QAMX01; genus CALWJF01. Next base: position 15,411 of record CALWJF010000043.1, on the reverse strand, counting down.
CGGGGGTGCGATAAATTAGATTGGTTGTGAAAATACGATCAAATAAGCCTTCTTCATAGGCCTTGTCCATCCGGTCAAGCCCCTCGCTGAACAGGCCGAAGGTGGATACTGCAAAAATGCGGCGCGCTTTACGCTCTTTCAATTGGCGTACGATATCCAATGTAGAATCGCCGGTACCGATCATATCATCTACGACGATTACGTCTTTACCTTCGATATTGTCACCAAGGAAGACGTGGGCGACGATTGGGTTTTTCCCATTGACAATCCTGGAATAATCACGCCGCTTATAGAACATACCTAAATCAACGCCGAGAACGGAGGAATAGTATGTGCAGCGATCCATTGCGCCTTCGTCCGGAGATATAATCATGAGGTGGTCGCGGTCAACCTGAATATCGGGATAGGTGCGTAGGATGGTACGAATCATCTGATAGGTGGGTTGGATACTTTCAAAGCCGGAAAGCGGGATTGCGTTTTGAACGCGAGGATCATGCGCATCAAAGGTGATGATATTGCGTACGCCAAGCCGCTCAAGTTCCTGAAGCATGATAGCACAGTCAAGGGATTCACGTGACATACGCTTATGCTGGCGGCCCTCATAAAGCATAGTCATAATAACGGTAATACGCCGGGCATGGCCGCCGCAGGCGCCAATAATGCGTTTGAGGTCCTGAAAATGGTCGTCAGGACTCATGGGCACTTCTTTACCATAGAGCTTATAGGTGACGCCATAGTTAAACATATCTGCGATAATGAACAGGTCGTAACCGCGCACGGTACCACTTATGGTGGCTTTCCCTTCGCCCGTACCGAAACGCGGGCAGTGAATACCGATGCGGTAATTGTCGCGCATATATCCGCCGGAAAGGGATTGGGGGATGGAAGTAATATTATTGCGCCAGTCTACAATATAGTCGTTTACTTTTTGCGCTAGATCTTCACTGCCCGGCATGCCAATGATACCCAGCGCACCTACAGGCATGTTGTAGAGCTCGTCAAAGGATTCTTCAGTCATCGTGCACCTCTTCCTGATTTTTGCCAGATGCTGAGCCTGGCTTCCGAGATAAGACTTATGCGATTCGATTTCCTTTTTCGACATCTTTATCATAGCATAAGTGCCAAGTCATTGCAAGAATGCAAAAGTTGCATATGTATAGAAAATATTTGCATAGTTGAAGCGAATTTTCGGCAAAGCGCATGTTTCTACAAAAATGATGTTAAAAGTAAATTAATGCTTGACAAGGACAACTATATCTGATAAAATAAACAGGCTTTTAAAAATGCAATGAGTTCCGAAGACAGCACGGGAAGTTTTGCTTCTGAAATGGCAGTTGCCGCCGTGCCGAGGATGGTAATCGATTTGGTTTTGATTGATTTTGCCTTTTGTCTTTGGATACCCATGGACAAAAGGTTTTTTTATTATTCAGGAGGTGACTGATTTGCCGAACGCAGCAGTTCTCAAAGAGAAACAGGCGATCGTTGCAGAACTTGCAGAAAAAATGAAAAATGCAAGTGCGGGCGTGCTGGTTGATTATAAGGGCATTACCGTTGCCAACGATACGAAACTGCGTCGAGATCTCAGAAACGCCGGTGTTGAGTACAGCGTGGTTAAGAATACGCTTACCAAGCTTGCCGCCAACCAGGTTGGGTTCAACGATATCGACGAATTTTTAAACGGCACTACGGCTATCGCCATCAGTCCGTCTGACCCGATTGCTGCCGCGAAGATCCTTTACAATTATGCGAAGGATTCTAATGGCGCTTTCAGCATTAAAGTCGGATTTGTGGATGGTAAGGTTATCAGTGCAAAGGAAGTAGAGGAGCTTGCAACAATTCCGTCCCGTGAGGGCCTGTTGACCCAGCTGCTTTACTGCCTCACCAATGGGCCGCGCGGCCTCGCAGTTGCGTTGAATGCAATTGCCGAAAAGAATTCTGAGGGCACCGCCGAGACGGAAGCTCCGGCCGAAGCTTAAGTATTAGCGTTACGAAATTTGGAGGTAATTACAAATGGCTAGCGAAAAAATCACTAACTTTATTGAAGAAATTAAGGCTATGACGGTTCTGGAGCTCAATGAGCTGGTCAAGGCCATTGAAGAAGAGTTCGGCGTTTCCGCCGCTGCTGCTGTTGTTGCTGCTCCGGCTGCTGGTGCTGCCGCTGCTGTTGAAGAGAAAACTGAGTTCGATGCCATTCTGGCCGATTTCGGTTCCAACAAGATCAGCGTTATTAAGGTTGTCCGTGAGATTACCGGCCTGGGCCTGAAAGAAGCGAAGGAACTGGTCGACAATTGCCCGAAGCCCCTCAAGGAAGATGTTTCCAAGGAAGAAGCCGAATCCATCAAGGCAAAGCTGGAAGAAGCCGGCGCAAAGGTCGAAATCAAGTAAATGCTTTTTGGAAATCCGAAATACCGGACTGGGACTCCAGTCCGGTATTTTTTTTGTTGGGTATTTTGAAAATACGCAAATATTGCTGCAAAGCTTCCAAATTTCTGTTATACTGTTGCTATAAGCGATAAGCGTAAGACAAAATGAAACACAGGGGGATGCTGCATATGACGGGGAAATATGTAGTTCGAAAAGTGCCGACGGGAATACGGTTTAATTTACTGGCGACCAACGGCCAGGTGATTGCAACCTCGGAAACATATGCAACCCGTACTGCATGCCTGGGAGGAATCGCCAGCATCCGGCGTGTGGCACCTGACGCTGCGCTTGAAGACCAGTGCGTACCGGGGTTCTCCATTTGCCGGCATCCGAAATTTGAAGTGTATCGCGACCGTTCCGGACAATTTCGATTTCGGCTTAAAGCACGCAATGGCGAAATCATCGCAGCAAGCGAGGGTTATACCACAAAAGCCAATTGTCTGAAGGGAATTGCAAGCTTACGCCGTAATGCCAATTCCCCAATTGAGGAGGAAAAAAGCCTGAAGTAAAAATAGAAGTATCTGTAGTGCTGGATAATTATTAAAAAATAGAAGCATATAGAGCTTGCGCCCGGTTGGACAGATTCCGATTTCAGGAATACCAGCCGGGCGCAAGCGCTTTGCAGAAAAAACTGGACAAATGAATTTTAGAAAGAAAAATAGGTCTTGATACGTTCGGCCACCGCTTTAGGATCCATGCCTGTGCTGTCAATACGCAGGTAATTAGGTTCGGCGCTAGGCTCAATACAGCAGGCAGGATGATGAGTTTGGTTGCATTGCAAGCGCTTTTGCTTTCGGTGTCTGGAATTGAGCTGAAAGGTTTTTGGTAAGTGGAAATGGTTTGCTGTATCGTGTACAAATTGTCTCTGCCGGGATTTCGGGAGTTCGACGTAATAGAACTGGGTATGGTAAGGTTCAAAAATTTTTCGGATATGTGCCAGATCATCCCACTGCATCTGTATGTCGCATCCCTCTGCGCCGGTAAAAATCAGGCCGTATTGATCGGAGGCGGCGAATTCCGCTAAAATCAGATCGCGCAGGTGCAAAATTATTTCGGGATTGGCTGAACCGAAAATTTCCAGCATCGGATCGGCGATTAAATGATGATACAGCAGGCGGAAGCCGGAAATTTTTGCAAGCGCCTGACCGACGGTTTTTTTCCCATCGGCGCAGTCCCCGATTAAAAACAGAAGATTCACAGACTTCCTTCTTTCTGCGTATGCGGATTTGGATGAAGATGTTGCAGCTGCCGGATCGTTTCCGCTACAGAAACGGAGGATTTTGTCCCCTTGGGGTTATTGGGCGTTAAGCCTTCGGTATCCTGGAATTCCAAATTGACTTTAAATAAGTCCCCATCGATGACAATGGAAAATCGTCCGCCCTGCAATTCCGTCAGGCTTTGGGCAATAGACAGTCCAAGCCCGCTCCCTTCGGTATGCCGCGACGTATCTCCACGGACAAAGCGTTCGGTCAGTTCCGACGGGTCAATGTTCAGAGGCTCTGCGGAAATATTTTTAAAACTGATAAAGGTAATATCCGCAAAATGGGAGACGTCGAAATAAGCACGCGTATCGGGTTGCCCATATTTACAGATGTTGGAGAGAAGATTATCAAAAACCCGCCAGAGAAGGCGTCCGTCGGCAAAAACAGTATCTGTATCCTTTTGAATGCGAAGAACGGGTGTTATGCGGGCTTGCGAAAAGCGCGATTCATATTCGGCGACGGATTGCTGTAAGAGTTCTTCAACATGAAGCGTTTCCCGATTTACGGCTATGACGCCGCTGGAGGCTTTGGAAGCTTCGATTAGATCCTCGGTCAGCTTTTTCAGTTTGGCTGCCTGACGCTTTAAAATTTCCACATATTCGCGCGCTTTGGGATTTTCCAGATTCTCCCGGTCAAGCAAATCCGCATAATTGATGATGGAGGTAAGCGGGGTTTTCAGGTCGTGGCTGACATTGGTTATGAGCTCAGTCTTAAAACGTTCGTTTTTCATACGCGCTTCAACGGCTTTGGATATGCCTTCCCGGATGCTGTTGAGATTTTCCCCATGCCGTTTGGGGTCGAGCATCAGCTTTTGGGTATCGACATGATAGGACAGGTCGCCGTTTGCAAGTGCCTGCCCGGCCTCGAGTAAAAGTTTCAGTTGCAGTGCGAACATAATCAGCAGGCACAGCGCTGCAACGTCCAGCATACAAAGCAGGACAAATGCGCTGAAGGAACCGCCGTAAAAAGCAAAAATGGAAAATATAAGATTAACGATAACAAACGCCAGATAGACCAGAATCAGTTTCCACAGCAGCGGAACAGCCTGAAAGAGGGAAACGGCTATGCGGCGGCACAAACGGATAAACCAGCGGACGATACGGTAGACAAGCAGGTTTTTCCATAGCGTTTTACAACGCAGCTGCGCTGCAAATTCCATGATTACGGCAATGGCGGCGCTTCCGGATCCTGTGAGAAAAATCAAAGCAGCAACGGCCTCGTCTACAATTGTGCGGTAACGATAAACGGGAAAACTGTAATAGAACTGTTCAAACGCAATGTTGCCAATTAGCAGACTGCCGCAGATGGCGAGCAGGAGCGTGATGTCGAAAGGAAAAACAAAGTGTGCATCACGCCTGGGCGCACCGTCTTTACCGCGGCCTGCGCCAAGCAATAAAAAAATCAGGCCGGCCAGAAACAGCACAATGGAGACTGTCAGGAAAAAGACAAAATTGGCATGTTGTTGAAAGAACCATACAATTGCCTGATCTTCCCCTGTGACGGCCGGAAGATTAACAAACGTTTCCAGCGGCGCAAGGTTATAGCAGTAGATGCCTGCGGAAAATAACGCGGTGCCGCAAAGCCCGACAATTGTGAGGATAAACAACAAGGTCTGTACGGCTTTATTTGACAGGAATTTAAAAAATTTCACAGTTACCCCTCCAATTTATAACCGTGGCCCCATACGACTTTTAAATGTCGCGGATTTCCGGGATCAATTTCGAGTTTCTCACGCAGTCTCCGAATGTGTACGGCAATAACATTGTCTGTACCGTAGGGAGCGTCATTCCAGATCATACGATAGATTTCAGCGGAAGAAAAAACTTTTCCGGGATTTTCCATTAAAAGCTTCAAAATATTATACTCCGTAGGCGTTAAAGAAACCGGTGCGCCATGAACGGAAACAGCTTTTGAATCGTCGTCTAATGCAATGCTGCCGACGGTAAGCGTATGCGGCGTTTTCTCCATGCCGCCTAAGTATGCATAGCGGCGGAGTTGGGCTTTTACCCGGGCAATTAATTCAAGCGGGTTAAAAGGTTTGGTTACATAGTCATCCGCGCCAACGGTCAGCCCCAAAACTTTATCTGTATCTTCCCCCTTTGCGGTTAGAAGAATAACCGGGATATTGCTTTGCTCACGGATTTTGGCTGTCGCGTTCATACCGTCCATCAAGGGCATCATAATATCCATCAGGACAAGGTGAATCGATTCCGAGCGTATAAGATCCAGCGCTTGTTGACCGTTTTCTGCTTCATAGACGCTGTAGCCTTCAGCAGTAAGATAGATTTTCAGCGCGTTGCGGATGTCGCGCTCATCGTCACAAATCAAAATATTATACATCCTGTCGCCTCCAAGACCAGTATAGCAGGGAAAAGCTTACGAAAAAAGCAGGAAATATCTTAAGAAAATCTTACGGACCTATTATAGTTCGGTCATATCCCAGTCTCAAGAGGGAATTTAGAAAGAAAATGTCGGGAACCCAGTAGATGTTTCCGGAAATACGCTTGCAAATTGAAGAGAAAGCTGGTATTTTATCCATAGAAAGTATTTTTTCCGGGAGGGATGGATATGTCCAGACACAGTGAGCTGGCCAAACAGAATTTTATAAATGGAATGAACTGTGCGCAGTCCGTATTCTGTGCGTTTGCAGATGTCCATGGGTTTGATGCGGATACGGCGTATCGTATCTCTTCATCTTTCGGAGGCGGAATCGGGAGGTTGCGTGAAGTTTGCGGCGCATTGTCCGGCGCGCTAATGGTGATGGGACTGCTTGAGGGCGGATATCCGGTAAGCGACGGCGCTGCAAAGGCGGCGCATTATAAAAAAATCCAGGTTTTTGCAAGCGCATATGAAAAGGAAATCGGTTCGATCAAATGCTGGAAAATTTTGGGCCTGGAAGAAGGCCCCTCGGAACCGGTGCCCGAAGCGCATACGCCGGAATATTTGGCCAAACGTCCCTGTGTGCGCTGTGTGGAAGCTGCGGCGCGGCTTTTGGATGCCTTTATAGACGAACAACAGAAACAACACAACTAAATCGCTCTTTACTTGCTGAAAAAGCTATGGTATAATTTATCGAAGCGGATGCTTTCAGGCCCATTTGTGGGCTGCATAAATGCTATTACCATTGAGAAATCGAGGTTGATACAATGAAAAAAACGGCTGATCCAAAGGCTCTGCGCGTCTTTGCCGAGGAAATCCGTGTCGCAACGCTGGAAGAGTTTGATGCTCTTGGCTTGGGACATGTCGGCGGCGCAATGTCTATCGTCGAAACGCTTGCCGTGCTCTATGGCGGCGAAATGAACATTGATCCGAAAAACCCGCAGTGGGAAGATCGTGACCGCTTTGTTCTGAGTAAAGGACATGCAGGTCCGTCTGTCTATGCAACGCTTGCACTGAAGGGCTATTTCCCTGTCGAGCAGCTTGCAACCTTGAACCGTCCGCACACGGATTTGCCGAGCCATACTGACCGCAACCATACCCCGGGTATTGATATGACGACCGGTTCCCTTGGTCAGGGCGCTTCGACGGCAGCCGGTTTGGCTATGGCGGCGAAGGCAATGCACAAAGATTACCGCACTTTCCTGATTGTCGGCGACGGCGAATCCAACGAAGGCCAGGTTTGGGAAATGGCGCAGTTTGCTGCACACCAGAAGCTGGATAATCTGGTTTTGTTTGTTGACTGGAACAAGAAACAGCTTGACGGCATGTTGGAAGATATTTCGGGAGATGCAAATTTTGAGCAAAAGTTTGCGGCTTTCGGTTGGGATGCGCAGACGGTCAACGGTCATGATATTCCGGCAATCCAGGCAGCGCTTGCCCGTGCATTTGCGGTAAAAGGAAAGCCCCACTGCATCGTACTGGATACGATAAAGGGTCATGGCTGTGACATCGCTGAGCGTACAGCGGACAACCATAGCATTACCTTTAAAAAAGAAGACATCCTCCACTCCATTGAGCTTGCAAAGGATGTCCTTGCCAAGGCGAAAGCGGAGGTGGAATAAGATGTATAAAATTTTAGATGAACTGAATAAGGATAAACGCGCTATCCGGGATATTGTCCGGGATAAATTGATGGAGCAAATGCAAGCCGACGAGCGGGTTTGCTATCTGGACGCAGATCTGATGAATTGTATCGGAACACGGAAACTTGTCCCGATGTTCCCGGATCGTGCGATTAATTGCGGTATTGCCGAAGCCAATATGGTTGGCGTTGCCGCCGGTATGAGCGCGGCCGGAATGATCCCTTATTGCCATAGTTTTGGTATTTTTGCTTCCCGCCGCGTCATGGATCAGGTATTCATGTCGGTCGCCTATGCAAAACTGAATGTACGCGTACTCGGCTCTGACGCCGGCGTTACCGCTGCGCTGAACGGCGGCACGCATATGCCGTTTGAGGACATGGCGGTTTATCTTGCAATCCCGCAGGCTGTGGCGATTGAAGCCTGCGACTGTGCGCAGATGGCTTCGATTATGGACCAGGTCAAGGATATGCAGGGGCTGATCTATATCCGCTTTATGCGGAAAAATCCGGTTGCTGTTTATCCGGACGGGACGGAATTTAAGGTTGGCCGCGGTTGTGTGCTGCGCGATGGGGATGACGTTACGTTGATTTCCTCCGGCATCATGGTTGCTGAAGCAATTAAGGCTGCGGATTTGTTGGCTGCGGAAGGTATTTCCGCACGTGTGGTGGATATGTTTACCTGGAAACCGATTGATGCGCAGCTGATTGAAGAATCTGCTCGGAAAACCGGCGCTATTGTAACGGCGGAGAATCACAATTTCCTGTCCGGGCTTGGGGTTCAGGTTGCCAATACAGTTTCGGAGACTTATCCGGTTCCGGTGCGCCGTGTTGGTATTGCAGATGAGTTCGGTGAAGTTGGTCCGGAAGATTATCTGCGTGAGCGCTTTGATTTGACGGCTGCCCATATTGTGCGCGAGGCGAAAAAAGCGATTTCGATGAAGCGCTGAACCGCCGAAACGAAAGCCAGGATTACGGAGTGAAAGGAACAGGCGTTTCGATGGAATCGAAACGCCTGTTTTGTCTGTTTCCTGTGAACTACTGCTATTGAAGGCAGCGTGGCAGTGTGTTAAAATAAGTCTATCCTAACCAGAAAAGAGAGGAAAAGTTTTCCGATGAAATATGTTATTGTCCTTTCGGACGGCATGGCAGATTATCCGATTGCGGCACTTGGCGGAAAAACACCGCTGGAAGCGGCGAACACGCCGCATATGGATGAAATTTCCCGCCTTGGACAGTGCGGGCTTGTAAAAACGGTTCCGGACAGCGTTGCACCGGGTTCAGATACGGCAAACCTGTCTGTAATGGGTTATGCGCCGCAAGATTGTTATACAGGCCGTTCGCCGCTGGAGGCGGTGAGCATGGGGATTGAACTGGAACCGGATGATGTGGCGATGCGCTGTAATCTGGTTACACTTTCCGATGCATCGCGCTATGAAGACGCGGATATGGTGGATTATTCTGCCGGGGAAATTACGACGGAAGAATCCGTACAGCTTGTTCGCGATCTGGCGGAACAATTGCAGACGGATACTGTGCGCTTGTATCCCGGAATCAGCTACCGGCATTGCTTGGTGCTTAAGCATGCACAGACCGGGACTTATGGTACCCCTCCGCATGATATTACCGGACGTCCTATTGCGCAATATCTTGCCAAAGGTGTGTATGCGGATCTTTTGCTGGACCTTCAGAAGCGTTCGCGTGAAATTTTGAAGGACCATCCGGTTAACCTGGACCGGATCGCGCGCGGATTAAACCCGGCAACTTCCTGTTGGTTCTGGGGGGAAGGACGCCGTCCTTCGCTTGTAAAGTTTGCTGAGTTGTACGGATTGCACGGCGCGGTGGTTTCGGCGGTCGATTTGATAAAAGGCATTGGGATTTGCGCAGGTTTTGAATCCATTGACGTTCCGGGCGCAACCGGAACGATTGACACAAACTTTGCGGGGAAAGCTGCCGCGGCGATCGATGCGCTGCGCCGGGGTTTGGATTTTGTTTATATCCATCTGGAAGCGCCGGACGAATGCGGCCACCACGGAGATATTGAAGGCAAGCGCCGTTCGATTGAGCTGATCGATGAGAAAATTGTCGGTCCGGTGCATGAATACTTGAAAAACGCTGAGGAATCCTATGCCATTATGGTATTGCCGGATCATCCGACGCCGATTTCTACACGCACACATGCACGCGATGCGGTGCCGTTTGCTTTCTATAACAGTACGTTTGCCGCCGGGAGCGGAAAGCTTTATAACGAAAAAACGGCGGCGGCATCCGGATTATATTTCTCAGATGGGCCGAGCCTGATGCGATATTTTTTGGGAAAATGACCGCGCAAAGCCGCAAAGAGCAGGAGAGAACAATGAACTATCAGCAGGTAAATGCGCATACCATAGACAACTGGGTGCAAGACGGATGGGAGTGGGGAATCCCGATCACGCATGAGGTATATAGCGATGCGCTTGCGGGGAAATGGAATGTATATTTGACGCCGACAAAGCCGGTGCCTCACAGTTGGTTTGGGAACCTTGCCGGGAAAAAGGTTTTGGGCCTGGCTTCCGGCGGCGGACAGCAGGTCCCCATTTTTACAGCGTTGGGCGCGGTGTGCACGGTATTGGATTATTCCCGGAAGCAGTGTGAAAGCGAGCGGATGGTGGCCTTGCGCGAAGGGTATGACGTCGAGGTAATTCAAGGGGATATGACGCAGCCCCTGCCTTTCCCGGATGAAAGCTTTGATCTGATTTTTCATCCTGTATCCAATTGCTATGTGGAAAAAGTGGAACCGATTTTTCAGGAGTGTTTTCGTGTATTGAAAAACGGCGGTATTTTGCTTTGCGGATTAGACAATGGCATGAATTTTATTTTTGATGATACGGAAACGCAGATTGTGAATACGCTGCCGTTCAACCCCTTGAAAGACCCAAAATTGTACGAGGATTCGTTGAAGTATAATTGGGGCATTCAGTTTTCTCATACGCTTGAGGAGCAAATCGGCGGTCAGTTAAAAGCAGGGTTGCAGTTACTGGATCTTTATGAAGATACCAACGGCAGCGGTAATTTGCACGCGCATAATATTCCGACCTTTTTAGCGACGCGGGCTGTAAAGCCATAAATTTTGATCAAAAAACAGCGGTTGAATTCCAACCGCTGTTTTTTTGTGTTATTCAATCCCGGATAAGTCGTATGCATCCAGCCAGGCTTTGGCTTTTTTACAAATCTGCGCCAGCGCGGCATCCCCGAAAGGACTGATCAGGCCGGCCTGTTCAATCAGCTCAAGGAAAGTAAGGCTTCCAGCCGGACGGGTATAACGCAGATATGTCTGCCAGGCTTCTTTGGGATCGTCAATAATTTTGGCCCAGAATTGCAGGCTCATCGTCTGTGCAAGGCAATAGTCAATATAATAGAATGGAGACTGATAAATATGAAGCTGCCGCTGCCATCCCTGCCCTTCGGAATAGAAGGGGATTTCTCCATCAAGCTTCATCCATGGCATGTAGATGCCAAGCAGTTCTTTCCAGACTGCATGGCGCTGCGCTGGGGACAGATCAGGTTTTTCATAAACGATATGTTGGAAATGATCGACCATGGTGCCATAGGGGATAAAGGTCAGCGCACCGGACAGATGCGTATAATAAAATTTTCGTGTATCCGGACCGAAGAACCCTTCCGCCCAGGGCCAGGAGAAGAATTCCATTGACATGGAATGCACTTCGCACGCTTCCATTGTCGGCCAGCGGTACTGCGCGGGAACGATATCACGCGCCATGTAAGCGGCAAAGGCATGCCCGGCCTCGTGCGTCATCACTTCAACGTCACCGGAAGTACCATTAAAATTGGCGAAAATAAAGGGAAGCTTCAAATCTTCAACGCTGGTGCAGTAACCGCCGCCGGCTTTCCCGGGACGGGAGAGGACGTCAAGCATTTCATGCGCATACATTTCGTCTATGAACTGTGCGCTTTCGGCAGAAAGTTCATGATAAAATTTTTGCCCATGCGCAAGAATATCTTCAGGCGTGCCGAAAGGTTTCGGATTCCCGGACCGGAATTCCAAAGCATTGTCGGCAAAACTCATCGGATACGTTTTTCCCAGGCGCTGCGCCTGTTTCTGATAAATTTCCGCAGCGACGGGTACCAGATGTTTTACAACAGCACTGCGGAATTTTTCAATATCTTCTTTGGTATAACAATTACGGGTCATGCGGTAATAGCCAAGCTGTGTGTACCCATCGTAGCCAAGTTTTTTTCCCATTGTATCGCGCAGGCGGACAAGCTCGTCATAAATTTCATCCAGCCGTGCCTGATTTGCCTTATAAAATCCGGCTTCTGCTTTCCAGGCGGCTAGACGTCGGGCATCGTCCGGATCAAGCTTGAAGGGCGCCATTTGGGAAACTGTATAAACGCCGTCTTCAAAAGGAATCTGCGCGGAAGCAATCAGTTTGGCATATTCGGTGCAAAGCGTGTTTTCCCGCTGCAATTCTGGGATGATTTCAGCAGAGAAGGTTTTTAGCTCTATTTCTGCATTTTTAAACAGTAAGCTGCCATATTTATGTTCGAAGTCTGCACGAAAAGGTGACTGCAAAAGTGTCAGCGTCCATTTTTGCGTATATTCATTGATCTGCGGCATAACTTCATCCGCGTAGGCAACTTCTGCGTCGTAGAATGCGTCGGCCGTATTGATATCGTGGCGGATATTAGCAACGGTGAACATGGTGTCCACATGCGCCTGTAACGCTTCCAGATCCAGAAAGACGCGCTCTGCTTCCTCGAAGCTTTGCGCAGACTGTAATGCCGCTATCGCCTGGGTTATCGCAGTGATAATGTCTTCTTTTTCGATGCGTTTATAGGGAATTTCAGAAAATTTCATGACAAAACCTCCTTGCAACATGGGAAAATTATACCACTGTCCAAACGGTACGTCAATCATTGAGGTCAATGTTATACGGAGGATACAGTTGTGATGGAAAAATAAAATTTTTTGAAACAGTAGAAAAAGACAGTAGAAATATAGTATAATAAGGATACAAACCCGCAACATATGAGAGTAAGGAGAACTGGAATTATGAAAATGACCATGCGTTGGTACGGGAAGAATGAGGACAGCGTAACGCTGGAGCAGATCCGGCAGGTACCCGGCCGTCCGGGTATTATTACTGCGCTTCATCAGATCCCTGCCGGGGAAAAGTGGGAGCTTGAAGATATTCTTGCTCGGAAAAAAGAAGTGGAAGACGCGGGACTCGAGCTTGTCGGGATTGAAAGCGTCAATATACATGAAGACATCAAGATCGGGAAACCTTCCCGCGATGCGTACATTGAAAACTATATCTATACCCTGAAAAACCTGAGCAAGGCGGGCATCCATTTGGTCTGCTATAACTTTATGCCCATTTTTGACTGGACAAGAACCGATCTTGCCATGCCATTGGAGGATGGTTCGACGACGATGGCCTATGATGAGGCGATTATCGGCGCTACCAAGCCGGAGGATATGTTCCGGTTGATGGAAGAAAAAAGCTCCGGGTTCCTGCTGCCCGGCTGGGAGCCGAACCGCCGCGACGAAATTATGGGGCTGTTTGCCGATTATGCGGATGTGACGGCTGAAAAGCTGCGTGCAAATTATAAGTATTTCCTCGACGCGATTATGCCCACCTGCGAGGAATATGATGTCAAGATGGCCGTACATCCGGATGATCCGTCCTGGAGCGTTTTCGGACTGCCGAGAATTGTTACCTGTGAAGCGGATCTGCTGAAAATTACGGAAATGAATCCGAGCCTGTATAACGGCTTTACGCTGTGCACGGGTTCCCTGGGCAGCAACCGGAAAAATGATCTGCCTTCGATTATCCGCAATCCGAAAATTGCAGAGCGGATTCATTTTGCACACATTCGTAACATTAAATTCGAGAGCGAAACCCGTTTCCATGAAGTTTCGCATCTGTCTTCTGACGGTTCATTGGATATGTTTGCAATTATCAAAGCATTGTTTGATATGGGCTTTGACGGTGTAATCCGTCCGGATCATGGCCGTATGATTTGGAATGAGCAGGCCCGTCCGGGCTATGGTCTGTATGACCGTGCCCTTGGTTGCGCCTATATCAATGGCGTCTGGGAAACCTTGACGAAAATGAAAAACGCATAACGTTTGATAAAAATCCCGCCGTTTCCGATTTTGAAGCGGCGGGATTGGTTTGTTTTTCCAGGTTATTTAATAGCGGGGACATTTTTTTGAAGAAAATAAGAATTCCCGGATGCAACTTTACATCCGGGAATTCTTGGCGCGCCGTACAGGACTCGAACCTGTGGCCTACTGGTTCGTAGCCAGTCACTCTATCCAACTGAGCTAACAGCGCATGGTGGAAACTCGTCCATTCCAGACAGTTTCCTGCGTTCGCAACATTCGCTGCCTCAACGACGAGAACAAGTATAGCACAGACTTTTCAAAAAAGCAAGAGCTTTTTGCAAAAAAATCTGGAAAAGCATCGGATGGGATCGAGGCATTTTGAACAGTACGGTTTTGTACGCCGGTTCCGGGAAGAGGAAGCTCTTGCATCGTACCGGAATCGGCGTTACAATAGGATCATGCGAATGCAGCGGGTGTTCAAGATAGGCCAATGGATGTGCCATGCATATTAACGAGGATTTCCCTGGCGTGTGCGCTGTCATAATCGGGAACCTCAAAGGACAGCACGGTTTCCAGCGATATGCCCGCATTATCATCGTCCGGTGTACGGATGACGCAGGGGTTCAAGCGCGGGACTTCGTAGGGAAACATCATCTGATACGGCTCATAGGCAGAGGGAAATGCCATAAACCGTTCATCCATATTATTTTCTGCGCTAAGCTGCGGTGAAACCAGTCTGGAATGCGGCTTTTTGACATGAATCCCGGACTGGCGCAGACGACGTACCGCCTGATCGGCGGCGTCTATGTTTTCAAATACGGCGGATATTTTCATATTCTTCGACCTCCGCTGGTATTGTACCCCGAAGTTTTGCTGTTCATAAGTCAAGGAGGACAATTTTATGGAAGTCCATGTAGGGGATATTTTGGAAATGCGGAAAGTCCATCCCTGTGGAGGAAAAACTTGGACCGTACTACGTGTGGGGATGGATTTCAAGGTTCGTTGCAATGTGTGCGGTCATGAACGGATGGCGCCGCGTCGGAAGATTGAGAAGAATATCAAAAGAATTATAGCAAAAGGAGAAGAATAACGCATGTATACGCCGCTTGCAGATCGGATACGGCCGGCAAATTTGGACGAGGTTGTGGGACAGGATCATATTTTGGGGAAAAATGGAATGCTTCGGCGTGTGGTTGAGTCGGGAATGATCCCCAATATGATTTTCTATGGTCCTTCCGGAACCGGGAAGACGACGGTTGCCGACATTATCGCGCGAAAGACGAACCGCCAGCTTCGCAAACTGAATGCAACGAATGCAACGACGGCGGATATCCGGGAAATTATTGCGGAGCTGGATGGGTTTACGGGATTGTCGGGTGTACTGCTTTATTTGGATGAGATTCAGTATTTTTCAAAAAAGCAGCAGCAGAGCCTGCTGGAATTTATCGAGGATGGCCGGATAACCCTGATCGCGTCTACAACCGAAAATCCATATTTTGCGATTTTCGGCGCTGTGCTTTCCCGTTCAACCGTATTTGAATTTAAATCGGTATCCCCGCAGAGTATGATGTCTGCGATACAGCGCGCTATGGATC
>CALWJF010000042.1 GCA_944380935.1 uncultured Clostridia bacterium | reverse complement strand
AAAAAATGTGAAATTTTCGGAAGTTCTTCTTCAATCACTGCATCTACACCCGGATTTTGTAAGCCAACGCTGTTGAGCATACCTGCCGGTGTTTCTGCAATACGCGGTGTTTCATTGCCAAAACGGGGAGTCTTTGTAGTCCCCTTCAAGCAGAAGGATCCTAAAATATCCAAATCGTAAAAGTCCTTAAATTCATCACCGAAACCAAATGTGCCGCTGGCCGGAATAATTGGGTTGTCCAGCATAAGTCCCGCTAAATTTACGCTCAGGTCCGCCATAAAATTTCCTCCCGTAAAAGCACCGGCCCATCTTTACAAATGCGTTTGCTACCTGTTATGGTATGACAAGTACACCCCATACAAGCGCCAAAACCGCAACCCATGCGTTCTTCAAAACTGAACTGTCCAGGGACATCCGTATAATTGTACAAAGCCCGCAACATTGGCATTGGCCCGCAGGCATAACTGTAATCAAATATAGGTTTGTGCATCCGCAATGCATCAATCACTGTCCCCGGCGTTCCAAAAGTTCCGTCCTGTGTTGCACACAGGACCTGAGCACCTAATGCTGAAAATTCCTTCAGATAAAATACATCTTCAACATTGGCAAATCCCAACACAACACATACCTCGCGGCCCATTTTCCGCAAAAACCGCGCAAGCGCATAAAGCGGAGGTGTCCCTACACCGCCGCCAACCAAAAGCGGCATTTGCCCGCAATTTTCCAGCCCAAATCCGTTTCCAAGTCCGCTCAGCACATCCACATGTGTCCCTACAGACATAGCAGCCATTGCCTGGGTTCCTTCTCCAACTGTCTTATAAATTAAGGTAAGCATTCCATCCGTCCAATCGCATACGGAAATCGGGCGTCGCAAATAAAAACCCTCAATTTGAATATTGACAAACTGGCCGGGTGCGGTAATTGCAGATGTATCGCCGGAAAGCGTCATTCGGAAAACACCACGCGCAAGCGGAGTGTTTTCCAAAATTTGAAAAATTCCTTCTCTCATGCGCGCCCTCACTTTGCATCAATGGTCGAAATCCCGATGGTGATTTCTTCCAAAACATCAAGCAGTACACGTACCGTTTCCAGTGAGGTAAACATTGCCACATTATTCTCCACTGCATAGCGGCGGATTAAGAAGCCATCACTGCGTGCGCCCTCATGTGCATCAATATCAATGGTATTGATAACATAATTGACATGCCCTTTGCTCAGGGAACGAAGAATTTCGTCACTGCCTTCGCTGATCTTACGTTTGATTCGAGTTTTAATCCCATTTTCCCGCAAGAACTCCGCCGTCCCTTTGGTTGCTTCGAGGTTAAACCCCATATTGTAAAAGCGGCGAGCAAGCGGCAACATTTCTTCTTTATCGCGGTCAGCAATGGTGAGGAAAACCGTACCATAATTGGCCACCTCAATACCGCTGGAACGCAGTGCTTTATACAAAGCGCGGGTAAGCGTGTTATCATAACCAATTGCCTCGCCGGTCGACTTCATTTCCGGAGAAAGATATGCATCGAGTCCACGGATCTTGGAGAAGGAGAAAGCCGGTGCTTTTACATACCAACGGCGGCTTTTTTTCCAACAGACTTCCGTGATGCCAAGTTCGCGAAGCTTGGCGCCAAGCATCACCTTGGTTGCGATGTTTGCCATCGGCACCCCAGTAGATTTGGAAAGGAAGGGAACCGTACGGGAGGAACGGGGATTCACTTCAATAACATAAACATTTTCATCCGGATCGACAATAAATTGGATGTTATACAGACCTACGATCCCAATTCCAAGCCCCAGACGTACCGCATAATCTACAATGGTATCCTCCACTTTCTTGCTGACGGAATATGTCGGATATACACTGATGGAGTCGCCGGAATGGACGCCGGTTTTTTCTACCAGTTCCATGATACCGGGAATAAAAACATCCGTTCCATCACAAATCGCATCGACTTCCAGTTCTTTTCCGCTGATGTATTTATCCACAAGAACAGGCTGCTCTACATTGACTTCAACTGCGCTTTGCAGGTATTTGCGTAAAGCCGCTTCATTTCCGACGATTTGCATCGCACGGCCGCCCAAAACATAAGAAGGCCGTACAAGCACCGGATACCCAATACGGGCCGCAACACGCGCACCGTCTTCAATATTCGTTACCGCTTCACCCTGCGGCTGCGGAATATGCAGCTTTTCCAAAATTTTTTCAAAACTGTCCCGGTTTTCTGCGTTTTCAATTGCAGCAAACCCGGTTCCAATAATTGGTACGCCGAGCTTTTCCAGCTTTTCCGCCAAGTTAATTGCTGTCTGGCCGCCGAGAGAAACGATGACACCTTTCGGCTTTTCCAGTTCAATGACATTCATGACATCTTCAATCGTCAGCGGCTCAAAATACAGCTTATCTGAAGTTGTATAATCCGTAGACACGGTTTCCGGATTGTTGTTAATAATAATTGCCTCATATCCCGCCTGTTGAATTCCCCAGATGGCATGCACCGTAGAATAGTCAAATTCCACACCCTGTCCAATACGGATAGGACCAGAACCTAAAACGATAATCTTTTCCTTTTCACTAACAATTGATTCATTTTCCTGCTCATAGGTACTGTAAAAATAGGGGACATAGGAATCGAACTCACTTGCACAGGTATCAATCATCTTGTAGACTGGAAAAATTCCATTTTCTTTGCGAAGTCTGTAAATTTCCAGATCATTCGAGCCCCAGACCTGTGCAAGATAGCGGTCAGAAATCCCCATACGCTTTGCATCGCGCAAAACCTGTATATCAAACGGATTTGCCTGTACTTTCGGCTCAAATTCTACAACGTCGCGGATTTTTTCCAGGAAAAGCATATCGATTTTTGTCGCATTGTAAATCAGTCCCAAATCGGTACCCAGCCGTATTAACTGTGCAATCGCATAAATTCGATCATCCGTACCATCCGCAATATAAGCAAGCAGGGAATCCATGTCCATATGGTCAAATTTGGGGCTGTAAAAATGATATAACCCTGTTTCCACACTGCGCACAGCTTTGAGAAAGCTTTCTTCAATTGTGCGCCCGATTGCCATAACTTCACCCGTGGCCTTCATTTGCGTAGAAAGCTTATTGGAGGCATTGGCAAATTTATCAAATGGAAAACGCGGGAACTTGGTTACAACATAGTCCAGCGTCGGTTCAAAGCTGGCAGGCGTATTGGCGATTCGGATTTCATCCAAATGCAGGCCAACTGCAATCTTTGCGGAAACACGGGCAATAGGATATCCGCTGGCTTTGGAAGCCAATGCAGAAGAACGGGACACACGCGGATTCACTTCAATCAAATAATACTGGAACGAATGCGGGTCCAGCGCAAACTGTACATTACAGCCGCCCTCAATTTTCAGCGCACGGATCAAACGCAACGCGCTGTCGCGCAACATCTGGTATTCCTTGTTAGTCAGTGTCTGGCTTGGCGCGACTGTAATGGAATCTCCCGTATGGATTCCGACCGGATCGACATTTTCCATATTACAAATCGTAATTGCCGTATCGTTGGCGTCCCGGATCACCTCATACTCAATTTCTTTGTAACCTTTTATGCTTTTTTCCACTAACACCTGTCCAACCGGAGACAGCTGTAATGCATGTTTGACAATTTCTATCAGTTCTTCTTCGTTGTCGGCAAAACCACCGCCGGTTCCTCCTAAGGTAAAAGCCGGACGCAGGACAACCGGATAACCAATACGGCCTGCCGCTGCAATCGCCTCTTCCCAACTTGACGCTACCTCAGAAGGCAAGACCGGCTCGCCCAAAGACTGACACAATTCTTTAAACTTTTCCCGGTCCTCAGCCTGCTGTATAGAAGCAAAGCTGGTACCAAGGATTTCTACCTGACACTCATCAAGTACACCCTTTTCCCAAAGCTGCATAACAAGGTTGAGCCCCGTCTGTCCGCCAAGGCCCGGGACAACCGCATCAGGACGTTCATAACGTACAATTTTAGCTACAAATTCAAGATTGAGCGGTTCCATATAAATCTTATCTGCTATATGCGTATCCGTCATAATGGTAGCAGGATTGGAGTTGATCAGGACGACCTCATATCCTTCTTCACGCAGCGCAAGACATGCCTGGGTTCCGGCGTAATCAAATTCCGCTGCCTGTCCGATTACGATCGGACCGGAGCCGATGACGAGTATCTTTTTAATATCCGTTCTTTTAGGCATGACGGGCATCCTCCTTCATCATATCAATAAACTGGTCAAATAAATAACTACTGTCCTGCGGACCCGGCGCACTTTCCGGATGATACTGTACGCACATCACCCGATCTGCTTTACAGCGCGCGCCTTCTGTAGTTCCGTCAAGCAGGTTTACATGTGTCAATTCCAACCCCGTACCTTCCAGAGACTCTGCCCGTACAGCAAAAGAGTGATTTTGGCTGGTAATTTCAATTTTCCCCGTATCCAGATTCTTAATAGGATGATTCCCCCCGCGATGGCCGAATTTCATCTTGTATGTTTCACCGCCATAGGCAAGACAAATCAATTGATGCCCAAGGCAGATTCCAAAAATCGGAAGGCGGCCGCGCAATGTGCGTACAAGTTCAATCACACAGGGGACGTCTGTCGGATCACCGGGACCGTTGGAGAGGAAAAGCCCGTCCGGCTTCAGCGCAAGAATTTCCTCAGCGGTAGTATCATAAGGTACAACCGTTACATTGCAGCCACGTGCATTTAAGCTGCGAATAATATTAAGCTTGATGCCGCAGTCCACCGCAACAACATTATACTGGAAATTTGCTGTGCGGGCATACCACTTTTTCCGGCAACTGACACGGAAGACCTGATCGCGCGGCAATACATAATCAGAAAGTTTTTCAAGCGCCTCCCGAAGCGGGGTATATGCAGAACAGATCATCGCTTTCTGGCTGCCTTTGGCGCGGATGATACGGGTAATCATACGCGTATCTACACCACAAATCCCTGCGACACCATATTCTTCCATCAATTCATCAAGTGTTTTGGTATATCGGAAGTTAGAAGGCGAGTTATTGTAATCTCGTACAATCATTCCGCCAATCGTCGGGGTTTTTGTCTCAAAATCCTCGTCGGTAATACCGTAATTTCCGATAATCGGCTAGGTCATACATACGA
>CALWJF010000041.1 GCA_944380935.1 uncultured Clostridia bacterium | reverse complement strand
GAATGTCAGCCACGGAGGCCACCGATACGCACAGCCAGCGCAGAGCCCTGCACAGACTCATATTTTGCAATACGGGTGCAGTCGATTCGAACGGAACCCGCGCTGGAAGCAACAGCGGAAAATTCCGGACCATCATCAAGATTAATCAACGTCCGCCCAGAAAGGATAGAAGTATCCAGTGAAAGAACGCCTTCCAGTCCGGTTTCCTCGCAAACCGTAAAAACACATTCCAGCGGAGGATGGACGGCTTGTTCATCATCCAGCAGCGCAAGCATCATCGCAACCGCGACCCCATTATCCGCACCGAGCGTCGTCCCATTTGCGCGGATCCATTTCCCCTCTACCACCAGTTCAATTGGATCGTGCTGAAAATCATGCACGATTTCCGGCAATTTTTCACAAACCATATCTACATGCCCCTGCAAAATCACTGGTTCGGCCTGTGTTTCACAGGTGGCATTTTTGAATATTACAACATTGTCAACTCGGTCGCGCACAAAACGCAAGCCGCGTTTTTCCGCAAAAGCGCATAAATAATCAGCTATACCCGCTTCATGATAGGAACCACGCGGAATCTGTGTAATATCTTCAAAAAAAGTATAAAGTTTCCTGGGTTCAAAACCGGAAAGCTTTCTCATAGTTTACCTCGTTTATCCACCAAAATTCTTATCTGCTTCTTTCAACAGTTCCCGAATCGGCAAATGCTGCGGACAAGTGTTTTCACAGGCCCCGCATTCAATACAAACATTTGCACGCCGTTGGGCGGGAATGAATCCATATGTCCGCTGAGAACCGGCAAGATTGCCATACATCTTATAACCATTTGCCACTTCAAAAATTCGGGGAATATCTATATTCATCGGGCAAACCTCTGTACAATAGCGGCAGGCCGTACAGGGAATGGTATCTGTTTCCGCCAGTTTTTCTCGTACTTTCTGCAGGATTGCATATTCTTCTGCACAAAGCGGCTTAAAGTTCTTCATCATATCTACATTATCTTTCAACTGTTCAAAACTGCTCATACCGCTTAATACCGTAATAAGACCATCAAGTGATGCGCAAAAACGCAATGCCCAGGACGCAATGGAAGCATTCGGATTATAGGCGCGCAACATGTCCTTAATTTCCTCTTTAAACGTTACAAGGTTTCCGCCTTTGACCGGTTCCATAATCACAACCGGTTTGCCGTACTTCTGGCAGACCTCATAATTTTTCCGGGCCTGAACATCTGCATCCTCCCAATCCGCATAATTGATCTGCAGCTGAACGAACTCCGCATCCGGATGTTTCTGCAGCAATGCCTCAAGCTTATCTGCAGAATCATGGAAAGAGAAACCGTAATGACGGATTTTCCCTTCTTCTTTCATGCGCCGAACAAAATCCCACGCACCAAGGCGCTCATAATCCTCGATTCCCGCACCGCTTAAGGCATGCAGCAGGTAAAAATCGAAATAACCGGCGCCTGTACGCTCCAAAGATTTTTCCAGTTCCATCCCAACAGCATCCGCCGTTTCAATCCCGGCCATCGGCAGTTTTAATTTCGTTGCAAGCTGAAAAGATTCACGCGGATATCGGGAAACCAGCGATTCATAAATTGCCTTTTCGGACTCGCCGCCATCGTATACATATGCCGTATCAAAATAGGTAAAGCCATTACCTATGAAGTAATCTACCATATCGCAGATCATCTTCATATCATATCCGCCTTCTACTCTCCGCGGTAGACGCATATAGCCAAAACCAAGCTTCGGAATAGTTTCACCCAAATAACTCATTTTATCCTCCTTTGATGTTTGCCGCAATATACGGCTTTCCTCTCTTCGTATAAAATTTCAGGGCAAACCCCTTTAACAGACTCTTACCTTTCTTTTTTATTATACTGTATTCTTTTATTGAAATCAACCGTTTTTCTCTCCCTTTCCCTGGCGGCAAGTCAATTATTACAGTTAATCTGCGTAAGACAACTGTTATTTAGGGATCAAACTTGACATTTTCATAATATGAGGGGTATAATACAACATTATTGGAAAATCAAGCATGGTTCTATACGAAAGGGGACCTTTTCTTGTCCAAAAGACAAAAACGACTGCAGGGTTTCATGGCCCGTGTATTTTACATCTTAATTTCTCAAGTATTGATTAAACTTTTAGGCATGGTTTATCGGCTTGTCATTACCAATATAGAAGGCTTTGGTAATGTTGGAAACGGATATTATAATGCAGGTTATCAGGTATATACCTTGCTCCTTGCTATATCTTCCGTTGGAATTCCCAATGCAATTTCAAAAATGGTATCTGAGCGGACTGCGCTGGGAAAATATGACGAAGCTAAACACATTTTTCATACTGCCCTCGTTCTATTCGCCGGCATCGGGCTGTTTTGTTCGGGGATTTTGTTCTTTGGGGCCGACTTTATTGCCCAGAAAATTATCCATATGGACGGAGTGCAATATACACTTCGCGCGCTATCTCCTGCCGTTTTCTTTGTCTGCACCGGCGCAGTTGTACGCGGCTATTGTCTTGGCAATCAGGATGTACGTGCATCCGGGCGCAGCCAGGTAATTGAACAAATTTTTAAAACCTCATTGACAATTCTGATTGTCTATATGCTGATCTCGGAATCCCCACAGATCATGGCTGCCGGAGCCAATCTTGCAACTGCTCTGGCAACAATGGTTAGTTTCTTTTACATCGTTTTATATTATCTGCGCAATCGCCGCCGTATCCTTGCACGGGGAGAAGACAGTGCCCCGGCAGTTTCTGATACAGAAAAACAAAGCTTTTGGAAAGTCTCCAAAAGTATCCTCTGGATTTCCATTCCGATTTCCCTATCATCTATTATCACTGCATTTGCACGTGTTGTTGATACTTCGACAATTATGACCGGCATTAAATCTGCATTTGCTGACGGAATTCCAGGCGTTGCAGAAATTCCCAGTGCAGCAGCGTTAAACGAAGAAGCCACCCGGCTTTCCGGAATGCTTTCCAAAAGCGACATCATTACCAACCTTCCACTGGCACTTAATATTGCTTTTGCTACTGTGCTTGTCCCAACCATTTCTGCTGCACTTGCACGCGGTCAGCGAAAAGAGGCGGAATCGCGAATCGGCTACTCCCTTTTAATTTCTACACTTTTGATCTTGCCCTGTGCCATTGGCTTGATTACTCTGGCTCAACCGATTTTCAACCTGATTTATCCTTCAACACCTGACGGTGCTGATTTATTACAGTTAGCGGCCGTTGCGCTGATTTTTACTGCGCTGGATCAGACCATCTGCGGCGCATTGCAAGGACTTGGCAAATTTTTTGTGCCAGCCTTTGGTCTCGCCTGCGGTGTAGTTCTCAAAATTATCTTTAATTTCATTTTGATTCGTATTCCGGAAATTAATATCTATGGGGCAGCAATTTCCTCGGTGTTATGTCATCTCGCAGCTTTTTCTATTTGTTTCTTTATCTTAAAAGGTAGTATGCAAATCAAACTGCCATTTTTAAAATATTTTGTAAAACCGGTAACTGCCAGCTTGCTTATGGGGATTTTTTCTATTGTCGCTTATAAAGGAATTTATCTTCTGGTAGCCTCTAATGCAGTTGCCACCCTTAGTTCTATTGCATTATCTGTACTTTTTTATGTGTTGGCGGTCTGTCTTCTGCGCATCCTCACGCCTGAAGAAGTTCTTCAGCTCCCCGGCGGTACTAAATTGTATGCAATTGCAAAAAAAATGCACTTATATTAAGAAACAGCTCATATAGAAACAAAAATCCTGGTTTCCATTAAAAAAACGGCATGCGTTGATCATGCCGTTTTTATTTTATATATCATTTACGTTTTTCTGCCATTTCTTTTTCGCAACGAAATCGAAGCGTTATTTTCGTCCCGACTCCCTCCTGGCTTTCGAGCTCAACAGTCGCACCATGAAATGCAGCTGCATGCTTAACAATCGACAATCCCAGCCCCGTACCGCCAATCTTTCGTGAATGGCTCTTATCTACGCGGTAAAAACGTTCAAAAACACGATTTTGATGAATTTTAGCAATTCCAATACCCGTATCTTCTACAACAAGTGTTGGTACGGCATCTTCATAAACACAAATAGTTACGCTACCACCTTCTTTATTGTATTTTATCGCATTATCTACCAGATTATATATCATCTCATCTACAATCGCTGGAGCACCAACAATAAATACCGAATCCCCTGTGATATAAATTTGGATATTGCGCCGCTGTGCTGCCGGGGTAAGCCGCCTTGCAACTGCCTGGGCTGCCTGATAAAGATCAATCTGCATTAGCTCAAATGGCTGCGGATTCTCATCCAGCTGAGAAAGTTTGATTAAATCCTCTATCAGGGAAATCATCCGGCCAGATTCGTCATGTATATTCTGGGCAAAACGCACCAGATCTTGTGGTTTAACCAGTCCATTTGCCAAAAGCTCGCTGATACCGTAAATCGTAGTGAGTGGTGTTTTCAATTCATGAGAAACGTTAGAAGTAAATTCACGCCGCAGCATTTCCCGTTGCTGTTTTTCGGTTATATCCAGAATAATGACTATTGCGCCATTGACTCTGGCTCCAGCGCTGACACGGTTGGCAATAGCACTGTAATAAGATTCCCCTATATGGAGCGTCTGTTCGGCATGTCCAGAGGCCAATGCCTGTGAAATTGCTTCTCCAATCCAGCTTCCTTCCAGACTCCCATCCAAAAATTCCAATGCGCTTGTATTATAGGAAAGGATCCGACCAGTGGCATCGGTAATCAGCATTCCCTCATGCATATTTTCCGTAATCAAACGGAATTCTTCCCGGCTGCGTTGAAATTGCTCAATTTGTTGATTCCGTTGTTCGTTTTGCCGAGCAATTTTCTCTACCAAAGGGCGCAGTTCCTGATAAACATTCTCTATCTGTGGGGAATCAAGATTGATCTCATTAATCGGTCTGATAATTCCCCTAACAATTCGGGATGCCAGAGCTGCTGCCATCAGGGTAATTAATAGAAACAAAGGCAAAACATACCAGACCAGTTCCTGTGCAGCCTCCCATACACTCGTGTTTTCAACCGATACCCGCACAATCGAACCGTCCCCTAAACGCTTTGCATAATAAATGATTTTCTTATCCTGCGTTTCGGAGTACCGCAGTGCCTCTCCTTCTCCAGCAATCAGCGCCAGCTGCACCTCATCACGTCCGGCATGATTTTCCAACTCCGTACTCGGATTCATGCTATCGAATAATACCGATCCGTCTGCATGAATCCACGTTACACGAAACGTCTCCGCCTGAAAATCATCAAAGTAAGACGCACCGCAGGTTTCTATTCCTTGTGCCACACAATATGCATCCATTTTCAATTTGTCCATCATTTTGGCTTGGGAACCGCGTACGGCCAATACAGTGAAAAAAACTGTACAAAAGATAAAAATCAACATTTCTATGCGCATGATACCTCGGAAAATTCGTCTCGTCATTATTTTCCACCGATTTTATAGCCAATCCCACGTACAGTTTCTATCAGTTCGCCATATTCCCCGAGTTTTGCACGCAATGTTCGAATATGTACATCTACCGTGCGATTTTCCCCATCAAACTGATAGCCCCAAATCTGTGATAACAATGCATCTCGCGTAAATACTGTACCAGGATTGCGCATCAATACGCATAAAAGTTCAAATTCCTTATATGTTAACGCAACCTCTGTTCCATTTGCCAATACAGTATGTTTTTCCGGATTCACACAAAGGCCGCCTATTACATATTCGCTCTTTTCTCCATTACCGGCTCGACGCAGCAACGCCCGAATACGAGAAATCAGTTCCATAATCCCAAATGGTTTGGAAATATAATCGTCTGCGCCCGAATCTAAACCTATGACTTTATCATACTCGGTCCCTCGGGCAGATAAAACGATAACCGGCATCGTCCGCGTATCTGCGCGTGTTCGTAACTTTTTCAACACTTCAAGTCCATCTTCTTCCGGCAACATAATATCCAGAAGCACCAGATCCGGAAGTTGACGTTCCAGCATAGTATAAAAATCTGAGGGTTTTTCAAATCCTTGTGCATCGATTCCCGAATTTTGTAATGCATATACGACAAAGTTGCGAATATTATCATCATCTTCCAAAAAATATATCATATTCTCTCCATCGTTTCCAATGCGAAAAAAGACGGCGGTACAAAGCATTTGTCAGCTGCCATCGAATGATCGCATATATTTTCTCGAAATAAAAAAGACTGGTTTTTTCTCTCTTATACTATAGTTATACCACAAAGACGGCCAAAAAAAAACCTCGCTTTTTTAATGATTCATGATCTGTCTGTTGCATTACAATGTTTTGTTTTTTCTAACCCCTACAAACATTTATAGAAGCAAATCGATCAGAAAACTCGATTTCGAATCAGAATTAAAAAACGAGCGTCTGATTGGAGTTCCGAAACTGAACTGCACCCCATTTGTTAGACAGTATGGTATACTGAATAACAAGTGGGGTGATTTATTATGCCAAAAGGGATACCAAATAAAAGGTATACGCCAGAATTCAAGAAGCAAGTTGTAGAGGCGGTC
>CALWJF010000040.1 GCA_944380935.1 uncultured Clostridia bacterium | reverse complement strand
TGACGAGGGGCCAGGCTTTCCTTTCTTCCTGCCTAAAGGTATGCTGCTGCGGAATGCGCTGATTGATTACTGGCGCAAGGTTCATGACCGCTATGGTTATGTGGAGATTTCCACGCCGATGATGTTGAACCGTTCCCTTTGGGAACGCAGTGGCCATTGGGACCATTATAAGAATAACATGTATACGACGGTGATTGATAATGAGGATTTTGCGATCAAGCCGATGAATTGCCCCGGCGGTATGTTGGTCTATGCCGCAGAGCCGCATTCTTATCGTGATTTGCCGCTGCGCTGTGGAGAACTCGGCCTGGTTCACCGGCATGAACTTTCCGGTGCGCTGCATGGTCTGTTCCGGGTGCGCTGTTTTACCCAGGATGATGCGCATATCTTTATGACACGGGAACAGATGAAGGATGAAATCAAAAATGTTGTCAAGCTTTTTGATGAAGTCTATTCTACATTCGGCCTGAAGTATGAAATTGAACTTTCTACTATGCCGGAAGACCATATTGGTACAGTGGAAGAGTGGGAAGAAAATCAGAATATTTTAAAAGATGCCATTACGGATATGGGAAAAACCTATGTTGTGAATGAAGGTGACGGCGCGTTTTATGGGCCGAAACTGGACTTCCATATCGAAGATTGCATCGGCCGGACATGGCAATGCGGGACCATCCAGCTTGACAGCCAGCTTCCGGAACGTTTTGAGCTGGAATATATCGGTTCCGATGGGGCTGCCCATCGTCCGGTTATGATTCACCGCGTTGTGTTCGGCTCGATTGAACGCTTTATTGGTGTCATTACCGAACACTTTGCAGGTGCGTTCCCGACATGGCTTGCACCGGTTCAAGTCAAGGTACTTCCGATTACCGACCGTACACGCGATTATGCGGAGAATGTATTGGAAAGACTCAATGCAGCAGGTCTTCGTGCAGAGCTGGATGACCGTTCGGAAAAAATCGGTTATAAG
Organism: uncultured Clostridia bacterium; assembly: GCA_944380935.1. Lineage (GTDB taxonomy): Bacteria > Bacillota > Clostridia > Oscillospirales > QAMX01 > CALWJF01. The sequence continues at coordinate 39,759 of CALWJF010000040.1, read as the reverse complement.
ATTCGTGAGGCGCAGCTCCAGAAGATTCCCTATATGCTCGTTGTAGGGGACAAGGAAGCAGAGGACGGTACAGTTGCTGTGCGGAATCGTCGTGACGGCTCCAATGAAACCATGCCGCTTGATGTTTTCCTGGCTAAAATCGGTGAGGAAATCCGTACCCGCGCACTATAGTTTCAAATTGTTATGAAAACACCCCGCAAGGTATTACCTTGCGGGGTGTCAATGTTTTTCGGGTTTTTTTATTCTACCGGAGCATAATTGTCATAGATGCGGTTGCAGCGTTGACGTTCGGCAAGCGGAAGTTTTTCGATGTCCTCAATTTCATGCAGACCGAATGTATCATAGAATCTGGAAGCCGGATCTACTTCCACAAAAGTGCACCAGGGCAGCCAGTGATAGCGTCCTGTATATTGCTGCTCTGAGAAGCTGCCGCCTTCATTGACCATACCGATATAACGATAGCCGCAGCTGCCGTCGATATCGTTGGCCTGTTTACAGTTTCTGTTGATGAATTCTGCAAAATCGCAGTATTGATGGTCTCCGGTCAGAAGATATAAGCGGTAATAGGTATAACTGCATGCTGCCATGTAAACGTCGCCGCCGCCTGCGCCAACGGTCACATTACTCTGGCCGCTGATGTGATTGCGAACAAACGGATGATTGGGATAAGGCATATAGACGGGGAAATTCCAGACAAAGGTAAATGTTTCTACATAATCCGCAGCTCCGCATGCAGCGTCAAGCCAGCGTTTTTCACCGCTGATGTCATATAGAGCCATAAAGGCAAACAGGCAATAAATCCCGGATTCCTTATCCAAAACGTCGGATTGGTCGCAGGTGCCACCGCGGTATTCAAAGCCGAGGTACATGTGTTCATAACTCCACGCGCCGGCACGAACTGCTGCATCAAGATAAACTTTATGCTTTGTGACCAGATACATTTGGATCAGGAAACGGATTACACAAGGCGTACTTGCTTTGGAATCCATACAAACGGAATTGTCATAATGATAGGAGCGGTATAGGCTTCCATCTTCATTTTGCATGGCTACAAGCCAATCTGCGGTTTTGATACAATAATCCAGCCAGTTTTGATGGACGATTCCTCGTTTCTTTTCAAAAACATAGGCATCCAGAATTGCTTCAAGACCATCGCCGATTTCACGGATCCATTGCGGCTGCGGCTCAAATTGGTGAGTGGACAGATGTACCCAAACGCGGGGACATCCGGTTTCCGTCATGGTTTCGTTGGCCCAGTAATCTAAGATACCCAATCCTTTCTTCACCGCGTCTTCGTCGGAATTCATCACGCCCCAGCGGAGCAACTGATATCCGATACCGGTTTGCTGCCCGACAAAACCGATTTCAGCGGAAAAAGAGTTTGGATCAAAATCCGGAAGCTGTGCGACAAACGGTGTTCCCCAGGCTGTATCAAATTGTTTGGTAACCGTTTTTAAAAATTTCATCATATTGTCAAAAAGCAGCGCATTATCCACTTCAAACAGCCGGTCCTTAAGGCGCGGGTAGACCTCACGCCATGTCATCCGCATCATAGTGTTGAAATCGGCATATTGCGCAAAACTTACGGCTACGGCATACTCCTGTGCAAAGCCCTCGCGCATCGGATGGACCCATGTTATATTGCGTAAAGGAAGATCGACATTGAAAGGTCCCCGCGCAGCCGTCGGTGTTTGCCCGTTAACCGCAGGATAAATGTAATCGATTGAAACGCCGTCGCATTGTGTTTTCGGCAGCGCGGTTGCGATTTTATGCCCATAATAGGTATAAGTAAGCGCCTCGGGTTTTGCTTTGCTGACACCAAAAGAACCGACCGTCATTTTCGGATCAACGTAGGCATAATTTTCGGTTGCAGTACGGTCCAGAGAAGGGAGTGTGGCGTTGGCAGCCCAACGGGACATGGAAATCGTTTCTCCGGAATCGATATGCTGCATAGCGAACATTGGAAGACCGGAATAGGTTTCCTTGCGATAGTAGTATTGTAAATCCATATTTTTGCCCAAAGCATGGGCGCCGGCAAATTCATTGTGCCGGTACCATTGCCCAGGGGAAAAATAGAAGAAGTCAGTAAGCGCATCCGACAGCGCCTGATAGAAAAAGATCTTGGTTTGAAAACCGAGATCGTCCTGGCTGGCTTTTTCAACGATGACTTTGCGTGCAATTTTCAGGACGCCCTGATGGATGCTATATAAATCGCGAATGAAAAGTATCGAGCCGTTATCCGTTCTGAAATGACCTTCGGCCAGGATACCGGTTTCGTTGTGTTGCAGGGTATCATAAGCACAGTCTCGAAATTCATTGATTGCGCCATAGGTTTTTACAGAAACGTAGATAGGGCGGTGGTTAAAATAAAGACATTTACCATTTTTTTCTACATGGAATCCGCCATTCTGAAAACGAAGGATATAAGCACCGGTTTTTAGTTCCATAATGTTCCGCCTTTCTAAGATTTGCCGTCAGACTTTTTTTACACTGTAGATATAATTTTAGTGTAGCTAGGGTGAAAAAGCCTGTCAAGCATTTTAAAAAAGAATCGCATATTTTCAAAACTCTCCTGCAAAGAGAGGAGAGAATTTTGAATTTTCGTTTTATTTTGCAGAACATTGAAAAAAACATTTGGATTTTTTGTTTGTTTTGACTAGATTTTTTCTTTGATAGCTTATATAATGAGAATACAAACCAATTTACGGTCAGGAGGTTTATGATGCATTACGATACCATGCGCGAAGAAATGTTGCAGGGTTTTAATACATTTGATACCCATTCTGTGCTTTCTCATGTACACTTGCCGGAGGGTTTTGCCATTCGGGTATGTTTCAAACATAAAGTAAGCAAACGGGTGTTGCAAAATGCACTGATTGGCCGTTTTGGAGAACAGGAGGAACATATCAAGCCAGGTGTGCGGACAGTAGATGGTTCCTATACACAGCTGCAGCTGGAATGGCTTGGTGCGTGTATGGAAATCCGCTCATGTGCAGATGACCACGGGCAGTATATTTTGGTAGAGCCCAAAAATGAAAAATGCCGGGAAATGGTTGTATTTATAGAATGTGGTTTTTTGTGGAATAAACACGGTGCAGTTTATGCGCAGCCTGACCATATACAAGCGGTACTGGACACAGGGGAGATCCGGGTCTACATGACAGATTCGGATACCCGAGTGCTGCATGTTCCCGGATTTGGCGTTACACGTGCAAGTGATTTGACTGCACCGGTTGCTGTATCTACAGGCCGTCCGCTATCGGTGAACGTGGTTAGTTCCCGCATCGAAGCAGCACGCGAACATGCGATGGAGAGCCCGCATGCATATGGAAGATTTGAGGAAGCCTATATTGCAATGCGAACCGCATATGCGTGGAATACGATTTACGATCCGGAGAATCGTCGCCTGTGCAGCCCTGTAAGCAGAATATGGAATGTCAACTGGGGCGGTTATGTGCTTTTTGACTGGGACACTTATTTTTGTGCGTTGATGGCGGCGCCGGAGTCCAAAGAATTGGCTTACGCAAATGCCTTTTCGATTACGCGGGAGGTAACTGAACGCGGGTTTGTTCCCAATTTTGGAGCGGCGGGGGATAATAAAAGCCGGGATCGCTCCCAGCCACCGGTTGGATCGCTGACCTTCCGGGAACTATACCGTCGTTTTGGAGAAAAATGGGTGCTGGAGGAAAGCTTTGAAACGCTTTTATCCTGGAATCGCTGGTTTGCCGAGAATCGGATGCTGGATGACGGGACAATGTGCTGGGGATCGGATGCTGTACGGCAAGAATATGCATCTTATGATGTACATAATTTGCAGGCGGCGAAATATGAATCGGGACTGGATAATTCCCCGATGTATGATGGCGCTATCTTTGATGAAAAAACCGGGCGCATGCAGCTTGCAGATGTGGGCTTAACTGGCCTGTATTATGCCGATTGTGAGGCTTTGGCGGATATTGCCCGGATTCTTGGGCGTCCGGAACGGGAGGAAATTCAAGCACGTGGGCGCCGCGCGGATGCGGGTATGCAGACGCTTTGGGATGAAGAAAGCGGATTTTTCCGCAACCGAGATCTGGTGACCGGAAGACTCTCTTCTCACATTTCCCCCACCAATTTTTATGCAGGCTTCTGCCCTTCTGTTACGCAACGGCAGGTGCAAAGAATTGCGCAGCATTATTTTAACCCTGCGGAATTTTATGGAGAGTTTGTTCTCCCGTCGATTGCCCGAAACGACCCGGCATATCCGGAACAGACCTATTGGCGCGGACGAATTTGGGCGCCAATGAATTTTTTGGCTTACCTTGCGTTTCGTCGAATGGGTGCATGGAAGGTATGTGCCGATCTCGCGGAAAAATCTGAAAAATTGATTTTACAGGAGTGGCGTGCGCACGGGCATATTCATGAGAATTATTCAGGGGACGATGGTTGGGGTTGTCCCAATCCGCGCAGTGATAAATTCTATCATTGGGGCGGTCTGCTGGCACTGATCGCCTTGATTGAAAATGGAGATATCCCGGCTCCGGAAGAACCTTTGCAAAATTGAAAATTTTAAAAGCAGGGGAGGACATACTGGATGTTAAAGGTAAAGCTATTGGGTGCAGACGGCGTCTATCTTTCACGCAAAGAGATCGTCTCCCTATATGCCAGCGATTTGAATTATGTGCCGTATATGCGCAAGGCAAATGTGCAGTATGATGGGAGCGTTGAGCTCGAGATTCCGGAAGCCCCGGTGATTCTGCATGCAAAATTGAATATTCCCGGTTACGGCTACGGTATGTGGGTTGTAGCGGATAATTGCGGCGAAGGGTATGCCGACGGTGTGCATATTGATTTTGTCCGGGAAGCGGCACAAAGCCGGGTTTTTGAAGTACGGCGGATTCTTGCCGGACAGGAATTCACGCCTTCCGTGAAATGCGTATCGATGCTCCGCGATGCGGAAACGTTGCTTCAGCTGGCTCTGGTTAAGCCCGACAAAGCGCCTGCCTATCATATGGCAGCGCTCGCGGCAGCATTATGGAGTGGGGAAAAAGCGGTCTTTGAGCGCGCCAACGCTCGTATTGCTAAACGCGGCAAGCGGGATATGCTCTTCGGGGCCGCTGCTTTCCGATATCCATTCACCGGTGGAGACGGCTGGCGTGGCTATAATCCGCCGGCACCCCATTACCCCGGTCTTCCAACGATGAAGGAAGCTTATGACAGCGTATTCAATTATGCAACGCTCCCCTTTTATCTTGCAGATCTGGAACCGGAATATGGGAAACCGGATTTCCGCTATCTTGACCGCCTGCAAGCAGAATTTGAAAAGGCGGGAATCGTTACAAAGGGACATCCCCTGTGGTGGGCGCATACGGCCGGGATGCCGGAGTGGACGCATTCCCTGCGCTGGGAAGACGGCTCCATTGCCCGTGAAATTGACCGCACGATCCACCGTACTATTGCGCATTTTAAAGGCAGGATTCATTATTATGATGCGATCAACGAAAACCACGACTGGTGTAATGCCTATAATCTGACGCAACAGCAGCAAATTGAGATGACCAAGCTTTGCGTGGATGCGATGCATGACGCGGACCCGACTGTCAACGCGGTGGTCAACACCTGCTTCATGTTCGGTGAAAATGCTGCTGAGGGACGTACGCAGTGGGGGCCGACCTGGGAGCGCAATCTGGTGCCGTATACCGCAATTGAGCGGCTGGAAGAACTGGGCGCACAGTATGAAGCCATCGGTATGCAGCTGTATAACCCGGCACGCGATATGCTGGAAATTGAAAAAATGTTTGACCGGTTTGCAAAATTCGGCCGGCGCATTCATCTGACTGAGCTGGGCGTTCCGTCTTTCAAGCAGGAGGTGCGGCCGAATACCACGCCGGGTGATATCTACTGCCTGGAATATATGTACTATGGCATCTGGCATGAGCTGGGCTGGAACGAGCGGCTTCAGGCCGACTGGGTTGAGCAATTTTATACCATCTGCTATGCGCATCCCAGTATTGATGCAATTACGACCTGGGGGCTTTCGGACCCGGGCTATGTTCCGGCTTCCGGTATGATTACCAAAGATGGCGAACCAAAGGAAAGCTATTTCCGGTTAAAAGAATTGGAAAAGAGCTGGGGCTTTGACTTTGGAAAAAAATAAGTATAGAAAAATGTCCCCGCAGGCATTCAAACCTGCGGGGACGATGTGTTTTGCCGGGAATGTCAGTTGTATTTGACTTTAAACCGAATTGCATAACTGATAATTGCAAATCCGGTGCCACAGAAAAGCACGGGATATTGTTCGGTTAAAGAGGGGAAGGCGGAGAAAGCGAATAAGACGCCGAGCAGAATCCAGATAACGCCGGAATGGATGCAATATTTTTTCGTTGTACCGTTTTCCTCTAGCACAGCAAACATGCGCTTCGACAGTAAAAACGAATGCCGGCAAAGCCGCACAATCCCCATGGAAAGGAAAGCACCTCCGCAAAAAATACGAATAAACAGAATCATTTTTTGTTATCCTTCTAGATAGCGATCCATTGCAGTACGAATCATTTCAGAGTTGGAGAACATACATTATGTAGTATAGATCATTTTACCGGTATTTGAGTTCAATCGCACACAAGGATCCCGTTAATATGTTTGAACTTCAATTAAATTTTTGGCAGCTAGACGGGTAACTTTTTGCATTTCCGAAAAATGCTTAAGCGTTATATGAAGAGAGGCGGTTGAAATTTTTCAACCGCCCAAAGTTAAAGCTTATACCAAATAAATAATATTCAACTGCATGCATACAACGTTTTGCGGCTTGTAATTAGCGCCGCTTCGATCCTGATATGCAACATCGAGATAAATTACCGTTCCATCCGCTGTTTCCCAGGTCTCTATCACACGGGAACCCAAGACACCCGCATGGAATTGATCCAGCAAATCTGCGCTCTTCGTAACGCCATCCAATGTAAGACCTTCACAGTTTAATGCTCCGACCGTTGGCATAGCATCTTCAATCGTCAGGAATGCGTTGGACGCAATTTCGTATGCTGTTTCAAAATCCGAATCCCAGAAAGCAACGTTATAGGATATTTGCTGCAGGGCGTCGTCGCCAAATGTGTAAATAACGTCGACCTCCTGCGCTCCAAATTCATCATAATAGGTCGCGGCTATAGGATCTACAATTGTATTTCCGGAGACAGCTTCCGACTCAAAAATTTCACAGTCTTCCCGGGCTAATGCGAGTGTTTCTAAAACTTCGTCAACCGAGGCTTTTGCCCGAATCCCGGAAATTTTTACGTTATCCGCAGAAAAATTAAAAATCTGCAAAATGCTGTCCTTTTTGTCTGTATCTGCCTGCGCGTGCGTACAACTACACAAAATGGGGACAATCAGCAGGAGAAGCGCCAGAAAAACAGCAGAAAGTTTAGGATTTTTCATCTGTAGTTCTCCTTTCCGGTATGGACTGTGGTGATGTACATAAAGTGCAGGACTACGGTTCGTATCGGTCCGGGGAGATGATTTATAAGCCTCCTTTCGGTCATCTCAACATATCGAATTCTCCTTCCGTCTTTAGTATATGTGAAATCATATAAAAAATCAACAAAAAATTTACACAAAATTGAAGAAATAATATAAAATATTTAATAAACCATTTTGTTTATTATAAACAATTCCTTGAAAATAAAGATGTAATTTAAAATTGGTAAGCAGAAGGGTAAACCTTCTGGTATAAAGAGGGTTTGCTTCATTTGGATTGAAAACAGGGGATACAAACAGGCTTTTCAGCGGAAAAAAATTGGTTTCGTACAAGACAGAAGCCTGCACGAAACCAATATAGTTAATAGTTATAAGGAGACATTTAACTGAAGAGAGACGACGGTCTCATTATCCGTATGCACCGAGGCGCCTGACCAGTCCTGATGGGTAATTGTAAAGTCGATATTCTGCTCGCCAATTTTCCAGCATTTCGTAAATGGCTGGTCAAGCAGATCGCCTTTTGCCAGGTCCTCAAGCGAAGAACCAAAAGTATATCCCTCTGCATCCAGATATTCGTCGATTTGTTGATAGGCATTTTCGGCCAATGCAAAAGCATCGGCAAATTCCGTATCCCAAAACGCAACGTTGTAACTGATGAAATATAATCCGGCGTCGTTAAAATATAACTGAATGTCCGTTATATACGGATCAAACTCTGAAAATGTATATCCTGTAATCGGTCGGTAGACAACTGTTCCCGGAAGCGCTTTCGATTCTACGCTTTTGCAGTCTTCGTGTGTCAGCCCCAGCGCAGATAAGGCCGCGTCCGCATCCATTCCGGCGTTCAGCGATTGAATTTTTAACGAATCCGGTGTGCGTGTAAATTCCTGAAAAAAACTGCGCTCCGAAGTTTTCTGTGTATGCGCACAAGCGCTGCACAGCAGTAAAATCAAAGCGAATCCAAAGGAAAACAGAAATCTTCTTCTATTCCGATTCATGACGATCCCTCCAAGCAGTTTGAAACGATTCATAACTGCGGCCATATGCATGGCTCATCATCACAAATAGTATGATATGTGGTACAATAGTGTCCAAAAACAGATGAGACGACATTATCGCACCAACCACACCGGTGATCAAGAAAACCGCGCGTGAAGATTCTGGTACATTCTTGTCCATTTACAGTATGTGTGTCCTCATGTCCAAACGCTTCAACGCCACGGCAGACGGATACAGTAGTCCAGCCGCCGCACGCGTTGCAGTACTCGCGCGTAACACTCTCTTCTGTATCGACAGTATCAAAGTTATCATCATGCTCATGTTCGCCAATATAAGGATTATTATTTACTTCCATTTCACTGGCATTTACTGAAATACCACATCCAACCGCTGCAATAAAAGCAATGCACATAACAACGGTTAATACGCTTCGACTTTTTTTCATTATTATTCTCCTTTCCGGTATGGCCTGTGGTGATGTACATAAAGTGCAGGACTACGGTGCGTATCGGTCCGGGGAGATGATTTATAAGCCTCCTTTCGGTCATCTCAACATATCGAATTCTCCTTCCGTTTTTAGTATATGCGAAATCATATAAAAAGTCAATAAAAATTTTACACAAAATTGAAGAAATAATATAAAGTATTTAATAAACCATTTTGTTTATTATAAACAATTCCTTGAAAATAAAGCTCCGATTTAAAACTGGCAAAGCGAAGGGGTAAAAATCGGCTCCGCAGGCATCAACCCCCTGCGGAGCCGGTCAATTTAATCAAGTGTAGTTAGCTTATATACCAAATCGCATATGTAAGAATACCCAATCCCGTGATCCGCGCAGGGAAAGGAAAAGCGTCAAAAATGAGCATAAACCTGCCAAGCAAAATTGCAAAATACATTTTTATTTTTGCGTTTTGCAATTTATTGACGATATAAAAGCTATCCACTTGAAAATAGAAAACCGTTTCGAGTAAAGATACGCGATTCCAATTATAAAATAGACCGTCCCTGCAAAAGATGAAAATCAATGGGGTGGCGTTCTTTTGTACTCATTTGCGTAAAAAACCCGTCTGCAAGAAAGAATATTGTCTTTCGCAGACGGGTTTTAAATTCAGTTAATCACGATGGCGTAAACAATCAGTGTTTCCTCATCCTCGTTCATTAAGCTATGGAATTCACCGTTTCCGGTATAAATCACATCGCCGACGCCGCATTTTTTGATCGTGCCGTTGTCGTCGATTGTTGCGATGCCCTGTTTGACGATGAAAAGCTCCGCTTCCACCTCATGTGGATGCCGACCGATAGAGCAGCCTTTTTCCATGGAAATTTCGCTGCATACACGCATTTTTCCAAAAGTTTCATCCGGCAGCATCATATCCAGGAAGGTAACATCGCCTTTACCGCCGCGCAGCTCGTGCTGAACCCTGCTTTGCATTTCACTGCGATGCCGTACCATTATTCATCGTCTCCTTTGTCTTCGTCGTCCTCATCGTCGCATTTGGAGCACATACCGCAGGGATTAAATTCGATCACACTGCCGCATTCAGGGCACTCGATTTCGCCTTCTTCCAGAACACCGGAATCAATATAGAGGGAATTCCCGCAGTTGGGACAGTTGATTTCAAAAAAATCATCTTCATCCTCATCTGTGTCCTCGTCATCCTCTTCGTCATCCTCGTCTTCATCAGAAAGATCCTCAACAAGATCGTCAAAATCGTCTTCCAGATCAACAATTTCGTCTACAATATCGTCAATCTGCTCGCCCATATCAATAATATCGTCTTCTGCATCTGCAAGATCGGATGCCAAATCGGCAAGCGTATCTACAATTGCCTTGAACATCTTGGTTTCCTTGGCGTTTTCGTCAAGTTCCAGTCCATCCATCAGGCCTTTCAAATAGGCTACTTTTTCCTGAGAAGTCATAAATCCTCCGTTTATTCTACACGCACTTTATGCGCGGCCCAAATATTCGCCCGTGCGAGTGTCGATTTTCAGGGTGTCGCCGATATTGACAAACAACGGGACCTTAATTTCAACGCCGGTTTCCAGTGTGGCGGGCTTCATCGTATTAGTGACAGTATTACCAGCAACGCCGGGTTCAGTTTCCGTAACGGTAAGTTCCACGAAAGTCGGCGGCTCAACGGCAAAAACATTGCCCTTATAGGAAAGCACCTTAACCATCATTTCTTCTTTAACAAATTTAAAGCCATCGCCGAGGGTTGCGCGGTTAAGCGGCATTTGCTCATAGGTGTCCATATCCATAAAATAATACAGATCGCCGTCGTTGTATAAATATTGCATTTCCTTGCGCTCAATATAGGCGTTTTCGAACTTGTCTGTCGGACTGAAGGAACGTTCGACCACACCACCGGAAATAACGTTCTTATACTTGGTACGCACGAAAGCAGCGCCCTTACCTGGTTTAACATGCTGGAATTCTATGACCTGGTAGACCTGTCCGTCCATTTCAAAAGTCACACCGTTGCGAAAATCGCCGGCAGAAATCATATAGAAAACCTCCAATATATAAATTGCTCATAGCTATAACTATTATACGCTAAAACCCTATAAATTGCAAGCTATTTCAAAAACAATACTGTAAAAACATCAAAATTGCATAATTCCACAGGATGTGTCATAAGGATGATTGGGATATAAAAATATCAGGAGGAGGATTTTATGGCGCACTGGATTGAAACAGTAGCTGACGGAATATGGTCGGCACCGGTTATATTTGTATTGTTTGTAACCTTTGTTTATATTACCATTCAGGCGCGGTTCCCGCAAAGACGGCTTTTGTCGGCGTTTGTGGAGCTGTTTCGTGGAAAAGGCGCATATCGAGCCGTTAGTGTAAATCTATCGGCAGTTCTGGGAGTCGGGAATATTGCAGGTGTAGCCATGGCAGTGGCAGCAGGGGGCCCTGGAGCAGTATTTTGGTGTTTCGTTTCAGGGCTTGCCGGGGTGGGTGTACAGTTTGCTGAATGTCTGATTTGCGCGAAATATACGCATGCAGGAGGGATTGGCGGCCCCATGTATGTTTTGCAGCGTTTTGGAATGAAGAAAAGCGCCTTTGTTTATGCATCGGCAGTATGTTTGTGCGGGCTGCTGATCGGCGCGGCAATTCCGGCAAACACGGTTGTCCGAACGGTTATGCCGTCTCTTACCGGATCACAATGGCTGATTGCAGGCGCGCTTCTGGCTTTTTTGGCAGCGTTAGTAATTTCGGGCGGCGGCCGACATGCCGCAGATTTCTGTGCATATGTAATTCCGCCAACGATTGCAGTATACATCTGCGTATGCGGTGGAATTCTTTATATAGCACGTGAAAGTGTAGGTGAGGCAATTGCGCTGATTTTTGAACAGGCGTTTGCCATGCGTCCGGCAGCCGCAGGGGTTGCAGGCTATGGATTTGCGCGGGCGGTACGTTGGGGAACGGCGCGCGGACTTTTTTCAAGCGAAGCCGGAATGGGAACTGCCGGGATTACCGCTTCGGAAGAAGTAAGCGGGAGTCCTACGGCACGGGCGTTGGGCTGTGCATGCAGCGCTGTTATCGATACGCTGATCCTTGCGACGTTGACGGGAATATGTTTTGTATCGGCAGCACTGGAAACCGGGATGGGTTTTTCGGATGCGTCAAAACTGATTTCCGGGGCCTTTTCGCTGTTTCCATATATAGGAAAATATTTTATTTTGATCTGCGTGACTTTTCTCGGATTTTCCACTATAATAGGATGGTACTGGGTTGCCGATCGTGCCTGTGGCTTTTTGTTTCCAGGAATAAGACGTGGTTTTTTTGCACGGATATGGCTTTTGGCCATTTTACTTGGACCCTCTGTATCTGGAAATACAATTTGGAGTGCCTGCGATATTTTGAATGTGTTTTTGCTTGTGCCGAACTTGTGCTGTATACTGCGTATGTTGCCGCATTGTGGCGCAGAATTGGATTTAATTTCGAGGTCTGGACGGGAGCCGGTAAAAATACGATTATTTCGGGTACACGAAAGCAGCGGCACATCGCATACAAACCGTCCTCATGGCGGAATACGTAAAAAAGCGTGATTTTGACATGATTTTTTAACAAAACATTCATATCCCGGTTTTGTTCCTACTATATAGTAATAAAGGAGAAGTAGATCCCTATAGGTTTTCTGGTTTATTGTATGTAAGAAGTATATTACAATACGAAGGATTGGTAAGAGGGGTACGCTTTAAAAAGATATAGTTTATACATAAGAGGAGGTATACAGTATGCCTAAAAAAGCGTTAATTGTGGAAGATGATGCTAATATTCGGGAACTTTTGCGGTTGTATTTGGAAAAGGATGGATTTGAAGTCAGCGGTGCGGCGGATGGCGCGGCCGGTCTCCGGGAATTTAAGCGCATACAGCCTGATATTGTTATGCTGGATATAATGCTGCCGGTTTTGGACGGATGGCAGGTCTGCAGGGAAATCCGGCGGGAAGCATCGACCCCAATCATTATGATTACGGCCAAAGGAGAAACAACGGATAAAATCACAGGGCTCGAAATGGGTGCGGATGACTATATAGTCAAACCGTTGGAGATGAAAGAAGTAGTGGCGCGTGTCCATGCAGTGATGCGGCGTTTTTCACCCGATGCAGCATCTTCCCGGCGCTTGAGCTTTGATAAGCTTGTGATTGATATGGAAGCATATGATTTGACAGTTGACGGCAAAAAAATCGATACACCGCCTAAGGAAATTGAACTGTTATATTTTTTAGCGTCCAATCCAAATCGGGTATTTACCCGCAGTCAGCTGCTCGATGAAGTTTGGGGTTTCGATTATTTTGGTGATACGCGTACCATTGACGTACATGTCAAGCGCTTGCGCGAAAAATTGGAAAATGTAAGCGACCAGTGGGAACTGGCCACGGTCTGGGGTGTCGGTTATAAGTTTAAACTGAATACATCACAGGATACTTAAGTTGAATCTGATCCGGAAAGGGGACGTAGATGTCCACCTATGAAAACATTATTTGCCAGATATTTGGCTTCTACGCTGATTTTGCTCTTTTTTTCCCATATCGTATTTGCAGTAGGATTTATCTCCCTGACTTTTAATTATTCGGTTGAACAGATTCAGGAAATGCTTTACGACGATGCGGAAAAAATAGCTGATATGAGTGCGTCGCTGATTGAAAACGATAGCGATCCGCGTGTTATGCAAATGTTTTTAACCGGATTGCAGGCTATTGTTAGTTACAGCGATGAAACGGTCATAGTTTGCAATGCAGATGGCCTGATTCTCTGCTTTGCAGATGAGAGCGGATTGACTTATGGATATAAAACTACGCATCTGCCGCAATATCTATTTGACAGTCTCTATGACGACGGTCGCTTTTATTCGGTAGGCACGCTTGGACTTTTTTATGATACGCAGCATTATACCTGTGGTAGATACATCCTTAATGGCATCAATGACGATGTAATTGGAGCGGTTTTTGTTTCTACGCCAACAGATTCCGTTATGGAGTTGATAGAGAATTCGTTGCGCATTTTCTATATCATAACTATTGTTGTTTTAACGCTAGGTATTGTTATTTCTTATTTTCTGGCGCGTAATATGTCTAAGCCGCTGCGATGTATCTCCCAGGCTGCCCATGATTTTGCCCATGGGGATTTTGACGTGCGTGTTCCGGAAGGACGAACGGATGAGATCGGAGAACTTGCGCACAATTTTAACAGCATGTGCGATTCCATTACCAAACTGGAGCAGATGCGTGCGTCGTTTATCGCCAATATTTCCCATGAGTTGAAGACACCCATGACAACGATAGCCGGATTTGCAGATGGGATTTTAGATGGCGTGATCCCGCCGGAGAAGGAGCGGGAATATCTGCAAATTATTTCGAATGATACCAAGCGCCTATCCCGTCTGGTTGTGCGTATGCTGGAAGCCAGCAGGATTTCATCTGGTGAAATTGTGATGCATCCGAGTGTTTTTGAGATCAATGAAATCATTCGCCGGACGCTTTTGGAAATGGAGCAACGGATTGAATCCCGGAATCTAACCGTGAATGTACGGTTTGAAAATGAAGCGACCTATGTTAACGCAGATGCGGATTATATTGCACAGGTTGTTTATAATTTGATGGATAATGCCTGTAAATATGCAGAAGCAGGCGGTTTTATCGATTTGCAGACGCAGAAAAATGGCGCAAAAATCCATATTACCATCGCCAATAGCGGTCGTGATATACCGCCTGAACAGCTTCGTTATATTTTCGATCGTTTTTATAAAGTGGATCAATCGCGAGGGATGGATGCGAATAGTGCAGGACTTGGTTTGTTTTTAGTCAAGACGATTTTAAATATGCACGGAGAAGAAATCCGCGTAACCAGTGAAAATGGCGTAACAGCTTTTATGTTCACACTTCCGGCAGCGGAAAATCCGGCAGCTGGAAAGCATATTTTGTCAGGTGGAGGAAAGTATGAATTTGTGGACGAACCATGATGATACCAGTTGCAGACCGCCGGCTGCAGAGGAAGATGCAAAGATGCAGGGTCCGCCCGGATATGCTGGATCGGAAACAGGCTATGAAGGGCTTTCGGGTTGTTACTACACGCAAACCAGACGGCCTGATGAAAATTCAAAGCAAGTATATCCTAAGAAAAAAAAGCACGGCATTGCGCTGCTGTTTTTTAGTGTGTTATCGTTGATACTTGCCTTTTTGCTGGGCATGGGAACGGTTTTCATTCTGGATCGATATGAAAGTCTGAATTTTACGCAGATTTTTTTCCCATATGCCTCTATCCCAAATGAGGGGAAGCCGAATTTACCGGAGCTGAATCCTTCCGACCCCGATTCAGTGCCGGGATCGGATTTACAAGATCCTGTGGTATCGGGTGGAACAACGGTTGCGGATTCCCAGACACAGCCTTTCCCGGTTGCTGGTGCGCCGCGGATAGAAGTTCAGGATACGCAGGGTCGAACACAACTGGCAGTTGGAGATATCGCCGATCAGCTGTGGCCATCCGTTGTCAGTGTGGTTGCATATCTTTCAGAAAACGATATGGACGGATATTCCCTGGGTACGGGAACGGTTTATTCTGAAGACGGATATATTTTAACCAATTACCATGTAATTGAAGAAGGAGTACGTGTGGAAGTTGTTTTATCGGATGGGACAACTTACGAAGCACGGCATATTAGTTCTGATGCGACGGCTGATATAGCGATTTTAAAAATTGAAGCAACCGGACTGAAACCGGTGGAGTTTGGCCGTTCCTCAGTTCTTCATATAGGTGATAGGGTTGTTGCAATTGGGAATCCGGCCTCCTTGGAGCTTTATGGGACAACAACAGTCGGTTATATCACAGGTCCGGAACGGTATCTGACGATGGATAGTGCAGGGAATGTTATGAAACTGCTCCAAACGGATGCTTCGGTTAATCCTGGAAATTCCGGCGGACCGTTGATTAATGAATACGGGCAGGTTATTGGTATTGTTACAGCTAAGTTGACGGCGGATACTTACGAAGGCATTGGGTTTGCTATATCATCCGATCGATTGGAGAAAATCGTATCCGACCTGCTTGAATATGGTTATGTTACCGGTTATCCGATGCTGGGAATCACCGGTTCGACAGCAATAGCAGGAGAGACGGACGGTCAGAATCCGGCAGGCGTGTTGGTGAAGGAAGTTTCAGAAAACAGCGGTGCTGCAGGACTGGTTTTACCCGGCGACGTAATTTACAGCTGTAATGGGAATACGGTGCGTTCCATTTCCCAGATCAACGCAATAAAAGCCCGGATGGAAGTCGGGGATACAATGCTATTGAGTATTTATCGAAGCGGCATGCATTTGGATGTGGAAATTATATTAAAGGATAAATATGATATTGACTGAAGTTTTGCCCTTGTCCGGTGAATTTGTCCGGATAAGGGCGAACTTTGCCTAAATATGGAAGTGCTGCCAGATGTTTATGCTTTCGAAGTTAGAGGCATTGGCGTATAATTGCCCATAAAGGGGTGAAGATTGTGCGCATACAGAGAACAGGCCCAGATAGCGTTCTGGTTGTCGTAGAAAATGCAGAACTTACAGGTGATATTGAAAGCCATGCCCGAGCAGCGCTTGTACAGGAGGGCATTGAAGTGACAGGCCGGCCGGATTGTGACGCATATACAGCCGGGAGAGAGACTTTAATTTTTGCACGTGCCAGACATAATGCAGTATATTATGAATTCGCTTGTGTTGAAGATTTAATTGATGCAGCACGGATGGTTCGTCGTATGAATTTAAAGTGTTTGTCAGGGATATCGCTGTTGCGTGGACAGGCGAACTATTACATAGCGTGTACAGGTTCTGGCGCAGAAGCTGTTTTAGCTGAATATGCCTGTCGGTTACCGGATGGTCCGCGAGAATCGTGCCGGAATTTTGATGAAGGGGCATTTGAAAAGTTGGGAATATGATAGAAGATCGAGAACATTTTATGCGGCTTGCGCTGGAGGAAGCATGTGTAGCGGCGCAGCAGGGAGAAGTTCCCGTCGGTTGCGTGATTGTGCAAGATGGGAAAGTGCTTGCACGGGCGCATAATCGGAGGGAGCTGGAGTGCGATGCAACAGCGCATGCAGAGACGATTGCCATCCGGGAAGCCTGCCGAAAGAAGGGCAGCTGGCGGCTGGAAACCTGTACGCTATATGTAACGCTAGAGCCTTGTCTGATGTGTGCAGGTGCCATATATAATGCGCGCCTAGGAACCGTGGTATATGGTTTGCGGGACCCTGTTGCTGGTGCGCTGGGCGGCGTATTAAATGTGTTCCAGGAGAATTTTTCTTTTTCGCCGCGCATATATGGCGGCGTTCTGGCTGAAGAGAGCGGGAAACTTTTACAGGATTTTTTTGCAAAGATTCGGGAAAATAAAATGTCAGATTGACAGAGTGCCCGGAATATGCCATAATGAGATATTCACAATAGGAGGGTATTATGGATCTGAGCGAATCGAAAAAACCGACGATTTCCTTGGCAGAAATTATAAAAGAGTTTGACCTTGAAATTCTCAATGCACCGGATAATATGTCTCAGGTTCGTGTCGAATCCGATGATATAAACCGGCCGGGGTTGCAGCTGGCCGGGTTTTATGATTATTTTAATCCGCGCGATATTCAGATTTTTGGTCGTGAAGAAATATCATACCTGACCCAAATCGATTCGCAAAAGCGCCTGGAAGTATTAGATCGGTTGTTTCAAACAAAATTTCCGGCTCTTGTTGTCAGCCGGAATTTGGACCCAACGCAAGAATGTATCGATATGGCAGCGCGCCATGGCGTTACCTTGTTGCGTTCGCGTGAATGGACCAGTACCCTGATGTCTGCCATGTTGTCAACGTTGAAAGTGTGGTTGGCGCCCCAGATTACACGCCATGGGGTTTTGGTAGAGATTTATGGCGAAGGCGTTTTGATTTTGGGAGATTCCGGAATTGGAAAGAGCGAGACGGCGATTGAATTGGTTAAGCGTGGACATCGCCTGATTGCGGATGATGCAGTGGAAATTCGTAAAGTCTCCAATCGCACACTGGTTGGTTCTGCTCCGGCTGTTATCCGTCATTTTATGGAAATCCGTGGTATTGGTGTGATCGATGTACGCCGGATTTTTGGTATCGGTGCCGTTAAAGATACTGAAAGTATTGATTTGGTCGTTCAGTTTGAGACTTGGGCAGAAGGACAGGTTTATGACCGGCTTGGTGAAGAAATTGAAACGATTAATATAATGGATGTAAATAAGCCTTTGATTACGATACCGGTGCGGCCGGGCCGTAACCTTGCGGTAGTTTTAGAGGTCGCAGCAATGAACAATCGTGACCGGAAAATGGGATATAACTCAGCGCATGAGCTTCTGACGCGTATTGAAGATACCTATATCTAAAGGAAATCGGGATTCAAACTTAAAAAGTTTGAATCCCGGTTTTTTGTATAGTATTGCGAAATAACGTTAAGAAAAAATAATAGAAGGGTAACTGAGAAAATATGGAAAACAATCCACGACAAGAATTTATTTTTTGCCCTTCCAACGCAGCCCGATCAAAGGCCAGCAAAGAAAACGGATTTGGGAGATTCCCCAGCAAAGAAGCAGACAGGTTGCCGGAACCAGAAGTAAACTGATAAGAAATCCGGTTCCGGTAGATAGGTCAATACCAATAGAAGGCAGCAGCAAAATTACCGGGACATGAGAAAGATATACGCCGAAAGAATAGGTAGCAAGCCAGGCAAAAATTCGCTTGATGCGCGGACTGAAGCGATGAGCGTTCTGTTTGGCTAACAGGAAGACGCTTACAGCCAGAATTAGAGTAAAAAGGAGATTATAATTTTGAAAGCTTTGATCTAGAGAGCCGCCAGTCGAACGCAACCAGGTGGCTGCACTGATAAATACAGTATCAACAAGAACGATGGCAGTTAAAATACGGTTGGACACATGATATTTTGAACGATGGAGATAAAATCCAAAGAAGAAATAACAGAGGCAACCGGAAAAAAGGAATAAACGCTCAAAGATTTCAATGCGCAAACTTTGTAACGAAGGAAAAATTGTCCAAAGGGTTTTGTAAATACATACCAGCAACGCAAGAATTCCCAAATATTTCCAGGCTGTTTCCGATAATCCGTCTGCTGCTGCTTTAAGCGCAGGCGACAGCAGGTAAATGGGAATCAGGTAATACAAAAACCAATAGGGAGGCGCAGCTTCATGCGCAACGATACTGACAAGCGCAGTCAGATAGGCTTGCAGATCCAGACCCCGTCCGTGTACCCAATCTGCAAGAAAGGGAATTGTATTTGTTGCGATTGACCATATGGCAAGCGGGATAAGCAGGCGTGGAAGTCTGTGAAGAAGCAGATAATGGGGCTGCTTAGTGGCGTCGCTCTGCAAGATTAATGCACCGGAGATCATAAAAAAGATGGGGACAGCGATAAAGAAAAACGAATCAAATACGACCAATAATCCCCAGCCTATGTCTCCCGGTTTGGCAAGGCGGGCGCTGGATAGGTGCATGAATAAGACACCAAACATAGATATCGTGCGCAAAATGTCGAAATATGCGATATGTTCGCCGGAGACGGAGAAAGTCTTTTGCTGCGTTTTGTCAACTTTCATGTAAGATACCTACCACTCAATAGTATTAAGCCTGAATAGTATACCATAAATGCTATGTTGAGCAAAGAAAAATTCAAAACATTCAAAAATTTTGATGAGCAATTTAATAAAAAAACGGGAGCATTTAATACGTTGCTGTAAGCAGTACGAACCATGAAAGCGGACGTTTTGGCGGATGGTTGCATATTGGGATATGATTGCAGCGTCTACCAAGGGAATGATGGATGTATGCTCGCCGGACTGATAAAATCAGGGCGATTTGAAGAAACAAATTTAAAACGAAAAGAAAACCTCTCATTTGCCAATATTTATGTCAAATGGGTGTAAGGCGTGTATTTTCCCTGACCGGGGAATTCCTTTGTTTCAGGAGGATAAAGGATGAACGCGGCTAGAGGTCATAGAAGCAGGATCGTGAAAGTATCCTGATGAATGGGCGGATGGGAATCCAGTTGCAGTCAAATTATCTGCCTGAACATATTAGCCATAAGCGGTTGAAACGCAGCCTGCAAATAGGATCTGGTTCTATAAAAAGCAAAAGCTCCGATTGTTTGGTTTATCGGAGCTTTTGCTTTTCCATTTAGATAATTAACCGCGTTCGTCAATGCTTACATAGGGGCGTTTATCGTAAACAACCCGGTAAGCAGGACGAATAATACGGGCATTGGAACTGATTTCCTCAATGCGGTGTGCGATCCAACCTGCAATGCGTGCAGCGGCAAAGAGCGGCGTATACAGTTCAACAGGAATATCCAATGTTTTATAAACCAAGCCGGAATACATGTCAACATTGGCACATATGTTTTTATCAATCCCGCGAACAGACTTCATAAGTTCCGGCGCAAGGCGCTCAACCGTTTCTGCAAGTGCGAAATCATCGCCGAAGCCTTTTTCTTCAGCAAGACGGCGAGCGTTTTCCTTCAGGATAATGGCACGCGGATCGCTTACGGTATATACAGGGTGTCCAAGACCATAAATTATACCGCTGCGGTCTCCGGCTTCCCGGCGAAGCATTTTTGCCAGGTAATCTGCAACCGCGCCTTCGTCATGCCAATTGCCGGCATTTTCCTTGATGTCCTCCAGCATATGCATAACCTGAATGTTGGCACCACCATGCAGCGGACCCTTCAGCGAACATAATGCTGCAGCAATTGCAGCATATGTATCTGTTCCGGATGAACTGACAACACGGCAGGCAAATGCAGAGTTGTTACCACCGCCATGTTCCGCGTGAATGACCAAGCACAGATCCAACAGTTTGGCTTCTTCAGGTGTAAAGTGCTTATCAGAACGTACAGCGCGCAGAATGCTTTCTGCTGTAGACTGATTGTCGTGGGGGAAATGTAGATGCAAACTCTTTTTATCGTAAAAATAGCGCTTAGCCTGATAGGAATAAGCCAAAAGTGTGGGGAAACGGGCGATCAGTTCCATACCCTGACGCATCAAATTTTCAAGGCTCGTATCGTCTGGATTGTCATCATAAGAATAAAGACCGAGCGTTAGACGCGCCATCTTATTCATGATGTCGGGGCTTGGAGAACCAATAATTTGATTCTGCAAATAGTGTTCCGGAAGGGAACGTAATGCACCCAGTGCATCGAAAAAGAAATGCAGCTGTGGGCGGGTAGGAAGATGCCCGAAAAGCAAAAGATAAGAAACTTCTTCGAATCCATAAATATTTTCTCTGGTAAATCCGTCGATAAGGTCGTTTAGCTTGTAGCCGCGGTAATAAAGTTCGCCTGGGATTGGAACAAGCTGTTCATTTTCGATACGGTAACCGACAACGTCGCCAATTTGTGAAAGACCGGCAATTACACCACTGCCGTTAGCATTACGCAGGCCGCGTTTGATATTCGGATCTTTGTACAGTTGCGGATCAATAAAGTTATTTTTTCTGTATTCATCACATAAATTGGTTATAAACTGTTTTGTTGCTTTATTATCGGACATGAATTGACCTCCTTCTGACATATTGCATTTTTTGAGGGCTACAGAGAACATCCCGTTTCCTCATTAGGCATTGTAGCAGTATGCCAAAAAGGAATCCATGCGGACGGAATGATTCAAATATCTAATAGATATACCTATTATAACATCGCAAAGGGTTTCGCGTCAACTGTATAAAATCATAAATATAAGATAGATACCAGAAAAGATTGTATACAATTATACAAAATCAGCAGGAGGCGGGGTATGAAAAAATCAATATTATTGGCTTGCATATTATATTTATTTAACGTTTTTTTTCCGGTTTTGTTTTATTCAAAACGAGAAATCGTTAAAATAGAAGAAAAAAACGAACAGGAAATAGCGGAAGAAAAAACGGAAGATAAGGCGGAGAATTTAGAGAAAAATGCATATGACGCAAATATAACTTTCAAAGTTAAAGTAGGAGAAAAAGTTGAAGAAATGAGTATGGACGAATATTTACCCGGCGTTTTGGCTGCGGAAATGCCTGCGTCCTTTCCGGAAGAAGCACTTCGTGCGCAGGCGGTTGCCGCCCGAAGTTTTATTCTGTATCGAATTGCACATCCTGCTACGGATGGTGTGCATGATGATGCAGCGTTGTGTACGACCCCATCGCATTGTAAAGGATATGTGAATATCCTGGATCCGCAGACAGCGCAGAGCCTTTTTGGTGCAGCAGCGGACATTTATGTAGAGAAACTGTGCCGTGCGGTTTCCGATACGGATGGAGAAGTTATGATTTATGATGGAGCTCCTATCTTAGCAGCATTTCATGCAATTTCAGGTGGGATGACAGAAAATGCTTGCGATGTGTGGGGTGGGAACGTATCCTATCTGACCAGTGTAGAGAGCCCGGGTGAAGAAGTAGCGGAAAAGTTCCGTTCTGTTGTAGAATATGACATTGCCACTTATAGGGATAAACTTGCGACTTTGTGTGATGGAAATGCGTTGGGAGATAATGCGATGGAATATATTCAAAACATTGAGCGCAGTGAAGCTGGCGGGATTATTAGCGCGACCGTAGGAGGAACTGTGGTAAAAGGGAGTGCATTACGCACTGCACTGGAGTTGAATTCCACGGATTTTACAGTAGAACTTGTTGATGACACGATCATTCGGATTTCTGTAACTGGGTATGGTCACGGTGTTGGAATGAGCCAATATGGCGCACGCGCTATGGCGCTGGAGGGTGCAGGATATGAAGAAATTTTAACGCATTACTATACGGGAGCGGTTTTGTCTAAAATAGATGAAAATTTGGTTGTGATCCAAAAAGAAATGTGATATAATACTTAAAATACTACAAAGGAGTCGACTGCTATGGAATACCGTAAACTTGTAAAAAACGAAGGGCCTGTATCCTTGCTTGGTTTTGGCTGTATGCGTTTGCCTCTGGTACCGGGTGGAAACCCTAATGAAATCGATGTTACGACTGCAGAAGCAATGATTGAGCGTGCGATGGCTGCCGGTGTCAATTATTTCGATACAGCATATCGGTACATAGGCGGGAATAGTGAGCTTTTTCTTGGGAATGCATTGAAGAAATATCCGCGTTCAAGTTTTAAATTGGCAACAAAGCTCCCAATGGGTATGATCGACGATACGGCAACTGGCGTACGTATTTATCATGAACAACTGGAAAGACTCCAGACTGAGTATTTTGATTTCTATTTATTACATGGAATCAATCGGGCGGGATTCCAAAAAGCGGTAGATTTGGGGCTGCTGGATTATCTGATCCAGGAAAAACTGGAAGGAAAGATCCGACACCTTGGTTTCTCTTTCCATGGTTCATATGACGACTTTGCATATATCCTGAATTACCGTGACTGGGATTTCTGCCAGATTCAGCTTAATTATATGGATGCGCAAATTCAAGCAGGTGTGCGCGGAGCACAGCTTGCCCGTGATCGAGGTGTTCCGCTAATCATCATGGAACCGATTAAGGGTGGATCGCTGGCTAACTTTAATGTAAATGCCGCACAGGCCATGAAGGAAGCGGCGCCGGATAAAAGTTTGGCTTCTTGGGCTGTCCGATGGGTTGCAGAACAACCCTCTGTTGCGGTTGTGCTTAGCGGAATGTCAACCATGGAGCAGATGGAAGATAATATTGCGACGTTTGAGAACTATAGGCCGCTTTCCGAAGAAGAACGAGCGATCATATCCAGCACAGTGGAAAAGATTCGCGCCAGTGTACGTATCGGTTGCACAGGTTGCGAATATTGTATGCCGTGTCCGTTTGGCGTCAATATTCCGCGCAACTTTGCAATATGGAATGAATACGGTATGTATAATAATGCCGGAAGTGTGAAGTGGGGTCTCTCCAATTTGAAAGAAGGAGAATTTGCTTCTGCCTGTCAGAAATGTGGCGCTTGTGAAGCAAAATGTCCGCAGGGCCTCGCCATTCGCGATGGACTTGCGGCTTTAGCAGAAGAACTTGGCGCATTATAAGGATCGATAGAATACCATGCTTTTAGTGGAACAATTTTAATTCAATTATTATGTAGTAAAAAATTATGCAAAACCACCCGGATATCCAAAAGTTCGGGTGGTTTTGTTTACGCCGATTTATATTTGTAAAATAAAACCGAGATAAATTTCCATTATAGGATAAGGGGCGGGTTTCGCCCCTTATCCTATAATAGGACATTCCTTTTTTGATATTTATTAGGATAATTTTGTAAGAAGAAACTGCGAATTGCGACGTATTGGAAGTTGGATTTTATGTGGCAGGGATTCTTTGCCATAATATTCGCTGGCGGGCAGAATAGGCAAACAGAGGAAAGGCTGTTCAATAAAAAATCGTGGTAGGATTTAACTACTTAAAAAGTATATTAAGACTTGATTGTTATGGAGATATATAGTATAATAAAGAAAAGTATAAACTAAATATATGAAATTCGTTAAGTTAATTGACGAAATGTTGATTTTGTAATTTTGGAGGTGATATAACGGGAAATGTAAATGTTCCTGGCGGCAGGTACAGCAGTGTCGCAATAATTTGACAAGAAAGGAGAAAGCAATGAAACAGAACATTAAAAAAATTTTCATTATTTTTCTTGTCGTAGCAATGGTTTTGTCGTTCAACGTAGTGACTTCTGCATCGGATACCATTACAGTACATATTCGTGTTTTTGATCTCACGAATTATAAGACGTATGAAATTGGGACAGATACTGTACAGAAGGGTACGCAGGGAATACAGTCAGAACCGTATATGATTAAGGAACTTAGCGAATTTACCACGGCAACAGTTGGAAGAGTAGATAAAGTGGTGGGAAACTGGTATTTTCCTGTAAGTGACGGACAAGTAGGAAGGACAGTGTATTTTTCCAATAATTCCAGTATTGCAACGATTACGTATTGGGTAAATGGATACGAACCTTCGGAAACAACGCCTCCTGGTTCTGACACAGAACCAACGCCAGATCCGGATCCGGGAGAGGAAGAGGGCGACGTTATTGTCTATTTTGTAGTTGCATATGTAGACTATGAGGGAACGACGCTTACATACTCGGAAAGTTCGCTTACTTTAAAAATGGATTGCACAAGTGAAACCAGTAAATATCATAATCATACCCAAAACTGTTTTATAAAAGTCAAAGATTTCTACCCGACAGTTTTACAGGAAAAAGGGTTGGAAATTGAAGATGGTTATGAATGGATTGGTTGGTGCAAGGATCAAGCTAGTATAACACCGACTTATGACATCTTCTACGATTTTTCAAGCAGCACAACGAATATACAGCCAAGACAGACAATTTATCTTATCTATCAAGCGGAAGAACCTTCGGATGATGGTTCTATAATTATTGAAGATACCACAGTCGATGGTGACGATGTGTTCACTTATGTGGATGCAATGATGATTATGGATTATTTAAGCGGAAATATTGAATTTACAGATGCTCAGCTCCGGGCGGCAGATGTTGTTCCGGATGGCAGAGTTGATTATCTAGATGCTCTAGCCATCATGGATTCGCTTGCGGGCATTATCACTATTTAAATCTTTTCGTTCGCAAATAATCAATATAAATCAAATTAAAAAAGGAGAATGGCAAATGAAACGTATCAAAAATGTTTTTGCAACGCTGTTTATTTTCATTATGGCTTGTTCTGTAATGATTGTTCCGGCGTTGGCCGTCACGCCGCCCGATTATGCGCACCTAGAAGTTGGCAGCGCGACTCTACCTCCCAGCCTTGAGGTGGGAGATGAAGTACGTATTCCGGTTTCCCTGGCTGGTTTGGAAACGGATGCATACTTAAGCGGATTCCATATTAATATCGGCGTTATAAACGACTATGTGGAAGTAACCGACATAGAGTTTGTGGATCCAATTGGAACCTGGTCGGGTGGCTTCAATAAGGCAGATATGACGGTTGATATGATGAATCCGCTTTTCGCGACAAATCCCGAAACCGGTATACTTGAAAACGGAAAATTGTTTGATGTGGTTTGCACTGTCATAGAGGAAATTCCGCAGGGCCGTGCCGCAGGCATACAGCTGTCCGGTATCAGCATGAGCCAGACTTCTTCAATTTTCCTCAACAGCACGGATGGTACCAGAGCCAATTTGGATACGGATGCAGTTGTTTATCCGATAGGGCCGGACGGCGAGTATACCGGCGGCATTTTTATTCCTGAAAGCGCAGAATTCACAGTAACGGTCGCTGCGACGGAAACAAAGGTTGAGATGGATGATACCTTTGATGTTACGGTTACCGTTAACGGCGATGTGTTTGTCGGTGCGGAATATAGCCTTAGCTATGAGTCCGATAAATTCGAACTGGTTTCTAAACCCAATGATGTAATCCAGTCGGGCGACACATTCAAACATGTCTATTTAAATTATAATGCTCCGGACGGAACTGTAATTGCTACATATACCTTTAAGGCACTCGCCCAGGAAACCGAAGTGACTGGATACTTCACTTTGAATGAAGCGCGTGTTGAAACTGCGTTGTCATCGCTTGAAGGGAACTCTGAGCCCTGCAAAGTCAGCGATCCTGCCGCAGTTGTGATAGCGTTGAAAAAGGGTGAACTGACCGTTTCGGCGGAAGATGTAGAAAAGAATTATGACGGGAATGCTTATGGCGTAACTGCTACGGCAAACCTGCCTGGTGCAGTTGTTAAGTACCGGGATGCAGAGGGTGCATATACGCTGGATGCGTCCCCGACCTATGATGAGATTGGCGAGTATACTGTATATTTCCGCGCAACGCTGAAAGGCTATGAGCCTGCCTATGGTTCTGCAAAGGTTATCATCAATGAGCCGCAGTATGTTGTGGAAACGAATGAGTATGTCGCCGGCTATTCGCTGGTTCTGGTGTATACCAATAGTGATAAAGTAACGTATTCCTATGACGGAAATGCAATGCTGGATGTCAGCAATGCAGGTTATACCAAGGATGGCGAATCGTATAGCTATGTTTATGCCTGGGTTGTAAAGGGCCAAGGCAATGCTGATAAAATCGACTACCTGACTACTGGAACACCCAATAAAATTAATTATTCGTGCGACGTAAATGCAAGTGGTTCAGTTGACCTCCGCGATGTCTCGGCTGTTGTTTGTGTCTATAATACAGATAACAATTATATGGTCGCTTCTCAAATGGCGTTGGTTTTGCGTGCAGATGTGAATCACGATAAATCTGTCACGATGAGCGATGTAAGCCAGATTTTAAATGATGCGTCTTATAACGCCTGATTTATCTTATCAACGCCTGATTTATTTTAGGAGGAATTGAGAAAATATGAAAGGCATAAATAAGTTCCTTTCTGTATTGTTGGCAGCTTGTTTGGTGCTTAGCTGTATGGCAGTTACGGCTGCGGCCGCAAACGAGGTGGTAGAATCTGCTCTCACCGTAGGAAGTAAATATCCGACGGTGTCCGGCAATAATGCTGCAACCTGCTACGGTGAGGTCACGCTTGATGTAGACGGTACGGTTTCCGATCAGGGTGCTTTAACGTATTACACCAGCTATGGTCTTGCAGATGGCGTGGATTACGGTTATCTTCCCCCTGTGGTTGACCGCAACAGCGATCCGGATGTAGTGGATGTATCGGTCCGGGCTGTCGGATCTGAACTGCAGGTTACATTTACAGGTTTGGCAGATGGTACTTCCACTGTCAGAATTTTGTATACTGCGCAGACACAGGTAAATCCTGGCCAGATTCATAGCGGTACATACGGCGTGGCAAACGGTTATCTGATTTATACCGTAACGGTTGGTACGGGAGTCAATACGCCTGTAGAGCCGACGCCGGGTGGCGATAGTGAATATGAAGGCTGGATTGCCATTCATAACGAAGAAGAGTTAATGGCTGTTGCCAATGACCTGACCGCAAAGTACTATTTGGCAAATGATATTACGATTACTTCGTCCAACTGGGAACCGCTTGGCTGGACGGATAGCGCCGATGTTCCTTTTACTGGTTATTTCTACGGAAACGGCCATACCATCAGCGGTTTGGTAGCGGACTGGGAAGGTACCTATGTGGGCCTGTTCGCAATCAATGAAGGGACCATTCAGAACTTGTATATCCAGGAAAACGGTATTGCCGGTAGTGCCTATGTGGGCGTCGTCTGCGGTGAAAACCGCGGGTTGATCGATTTTGTCCATGTAAGCGGCTATGGTATTGTTGCTGACAGTACTAGCACCAAAGGTGCGCCTGCCGGCGGTATCACCGGTACCAATGCTGCAGGAGGGATGATTACCCGCTGTAGTGCGGATATAACCAACGTATGCAGCTATAACTATTCCGGCGGTATCGCGGGTCAAAACTTTGGTACCGTTACGACCAGTAAATCGACTTCCAACGTCAACAATGATTTAACTACACAGAGTTATTCGCGCTACTTTGCAGGCGGTTTGATTGGCGGTAATGTGGGTACGGTTTCCGACTGCTATACGGATGATGGTAGGGTTTCTGCCACGAGCCGTTGCGGCGGCTTTATTGGCTGGACAAATTCGAACAGTACGGTAAGCAACTGCTATTCGAACTCGTTACTTGGCTTTTTCCGCGAATATTACAGTGCAGATATCGGTTACAGATCGGGCACAGTGGATAACTGCTATTGCGGAAATACTACATATACTAGTCAGTTTACGTATGCCAATAGCTGGACTGTAATTCAAAATGGCTTGTACGACAACGGCAACTGGGCGTTGGATACTTCCAATCCTGTCCGGTTGATCTGGGAAGTCGAAGGCTGGGATGAGGAAGACAGTCCGCTGCCGGACACGCAGGAAGAAACCTTCACGGTTGCGTATGAAGAAGGGGAAGTTCAGATTGGCGATATCGTTGCGCTTCCGGATGATAAGATGGTCGCAGCGGGCTCCACCTTTGTGCTGGAAGAACCCACCCGTACCAATGATCAGAACTGGGTATATGCGTTTACCGGTTGGGAGTGCAGTGACGGAGAGCATTACGAAGCCGGTGAAGAGTATACTGTTACGGATAATGTAACCTTTACCGCCACTTGGCGTCTAAAGTCGGTCGATGGTGATGAAAGCTGGACCTATCTGGATGCCATGACGATCATGGACTGGTTGGCAGGCAGTATTGAGTTGACCGATGAACAAAAAGAAGTCGCTGATTATGACGGCGACGATATTGTCAATTATCTGGACGCAATGCTGATTATGGACACGCTTGCGGGAAATGTCGTTGAAGCTAAGTAGTTTTTTATAAGGAGCTAAAACATGAAAAGAAAATGTTTCGCGATCCTCCTTATTGTTGCTCTGGTTTGTTCCCTGTTGCCGACTACGGCTTTTGCTGCAGAGCCTTTTGATTATGCGTATTTAGAGGTTGGTGCGGTATCTGGAGCTCCGGGAGAAGTTGTGGAAATCCCTATTTATTTGCGAGGAATACAAACTAATGATCAATGCCGCGGTTTTGGGTTCAATATTTCCCTGGACGGCCTGACCTATGCGGACGGAAACAATTCCGTCACTTGGGGAGACATTACAGCTGGCATTGATTATAAACTCCTGAACACCGCAATGAATCTGGTCAATGCCATAACATTTGCAACTACTGGACCTTTTATTGAGTCAAATGGCTTGC
This sequence comes from uncultured Clostridia bacterium, assembly GCA_944380935.1. Lineage (GTDB taxonomy): Bacteria > Bacillota > Clostridia > Oscillospirales > QAMX01 > CALWJF01. The sequence goes on along the minus strand of CALWJF010000040.1, from coordinate 10,170 downwards.
TTGCAACGATACGCTGCGTAATCAATGAAGGTGCTACAGAGGCTAGTTTTTCATTGACCAATGTAACGATTAGTGGCAGTGATTCTACAGCTTTCCTGAATTCTTCAGATGGTACGAAACAAGGTGTTGATCCGAACGCCGTTGTTTATCCGGATGGTTCGGTTGTCACAGTTAAGCAGCCGGCGGATCTTTCGATGAATGTAGCAGCAACGCCGGAAACTGTTACTGCCGGCGAAGAGGTAACTGTAACCGTATCGGTTAACGGTGGCGAATATGTCGGTGCAGCCGGCACGCTTACATACGATACGGACAAGTTTGAGCTTAAAACCGCCCCGGCATCCGGCTGGGATGAAAGCACCGGAAAATTCACGTACTATGATGTGAATCAGGGTGGTTCTACCTATCCGGAAGATAATACCATTGGTACTTTCGTATTTACAGCTAAGGCGCAGACGGAGGAAGTTACCGGCGCTTTTACACTCAGTGAAACCTATGTGGAAGAAACATGGGAGGGCGGTACTTCTACAGAAGTTGCGACGCCTTGCACCAATAACGGCAGTGCAGTGGTAACCATTGCGCTTAAAGAGGATTTGAATGTTACTTTGCCTGAGGGCTGGGAAGATGGAATAAAATCTGTAGTCTATAATGGCGAAGCACATGGTTTCGACGCTGTGACTTCTACAACTCCGGGCGCAACAATCCGCTACGGAACGGCTGAGGGAACCTATAACCTCGAAACTGTCCCGGAAGCTTCTGCAACGGATGTAGACACGTATAACCTGTATTATCAGGTTAGTGCATTGGGGTATACTTCCAAAACAGGTGTTTTGACACTGAATATTACACCTGCTGAGATTACGTATACTGCGAAGGACTACAGCGGAGCCTATGACGAACTTGCGCATGGGATAACGGTAACCGTAACAAATCCAACAGATGCAACGATTACCTATAGCGAGAATCAAGAGGGCCCATTCGGCGAAACGCCGATTACGCTGACGCAGCCGGGTTCCAAAACCGTGTGGTTTAAAATTAACGGCGGAGCTAATTATAATGAAGTCATCGACTCTCGCGTGATTACAATTTCTGATGCGGAAATTGAAGTTACCATTGAAGGCAATGTGGAGGTTACTTATGATGGAGCTCCCCACATTTCCGGTACCGTCACCAGTGGCCCCGTACCTGCGGATGTGGAAATTCTGTATTCCCTTGGCACACCGGTAGCCGAAGCAAGCGAAACCTTTGACGAGATCCCCAGCTTCACGGATGCAGATACCTATACGGTTTATTGGCAGGCTACAAAGGACTATTATACAAGCAAAACTGGTAGCTATACGTTCACTATTAATCCGGCTACTATAGAATACACAGCGGATGGCTATAGCGGCGTATATGATGGTAATGAGCATGGCGCAACAGTTGCCGTAACTGTTCCTGCCGAAGGCGCGGTTGTAAAGTATGGTACGCAGGATGGCGTCTATGATCTGGATGCTTCTCCGGTTTATACGCAGCCCACTGACGGTCCGCAGATAATTTATTATCAGATTATGGCTGACAACTATTCGACTGTGACTGGTTCCGTAACAGTAGAAATCACCTCGGCTGCGATTGTCTATACCGCCGGTAATTATGAAAATGTGTACGATGGTCAATCGCATGGCATTTCTTTGAATGTGACGACCGAGGATGTAACGGTAACCTATAGTACGGATGGGGAGCATTACACCGAGGAAGTACCTGCTTACAAGGATGTAGTTGAAGGCGCAACGGTCTATTTCAAACTGGAAAAAGAAAATTATGATACAGTGAAGGATCAGCGTACAGTAACGATTACTGCTAAGGATGCTGCCATTACTGCCGATAGTTTGTCCAAGACTTATGGCGACTTGGATCCGGAGTTGACTTATCAGACTTCCGGGCTCATTTCCGGGGAAGAACTCGTTGTAGAATCAATCACCCGTGCGGAAGGTGAGGATGTGGTTGAAGGCGGTTATGCGATTACAATTGTTTTGGGTGAAAACCCGAATTACAATGTAACCAATAATCCGGGTGTCTTTACCATTAATCCGAAAGATGTTACGTTAAAGATCGATTCTGTAGAAAAAATGTTTGGAGATTCGGATCCTGAATTTACCTACAGTTTTGAACCGGAATTGGTTGGCGATGACGATTTACAGGTGGAATTGAGCCGTGAAGAAGGAGAAGCAGTTAACACATATGTGATTTCTGCAACTTATGATACGGCCAATGCAAATTACAATGTAACGGTTGAGCCGGGGACTTTGACAATTTTGGCGGCAACGCAGGAAGTTGAAATTATCCCTGATTATGTTTCGGGCTACAGCCTGGTATTGGTGTATACCGAGAGCAACGCAACGTATACCTATAATGGTCAAGCTATGTATGATGTAACCTCAGCTGGATATGCTCCGGGAGAAAGTGCAAGTTATTCCGGAAAAGTATATGCGCTGGTTGTTGCAGGTACTGCATCTGCTGAAAACGTTGCAGCCAGCCTTACACCAGTAGCAGACACATTGGACTGCTCTGATTTGGATGTGAATAAGTCCGGAAGTGTCGATTTAAGAGACGCGGTTGCGGTTGTTGCAGTTTATAATGCAAACGAAACTTACATGAATGACTGGATGGCGATTGTTCTTGAAGCAGATGTTAATCATGATAAGCAAGTTAACGCGGCGGACTTTAGCCTGATCAAAGCGGAGTATCTGAAATAATGGATTTTCTGTTCAAAGAGGGGTGCTGGTTCCCAACACCTCTCTTTGTGATCAGAATTACCCGAAAGGAGCAGAAAATTGAAAAAGGCAATTTCTTTAATTATGGCTTTGATGCTCATTGTATGCCTTGGGGCGACCGCATTTGCGGCAACCGGCGACATTGTGCTGACATATGATCTGAGTGTAGATGGCAAAAATGAAATAGTTGTAGAACCGGGCGATATTATTACGGTTTCCTATAAACTATCAGCAAGCGAAGATGCCTCGGCTATCGTGACGCAAAATGAAATTTATTATGACCATACGTTTTTTGAAATTGTAGAGGGAAGCAATAAACCCAGTGCAGGTTTTTCGGATTATACGACAACGTTGCAGGAACGTCTGAGTGGGAAGCGTTATGTGTATTTTAATACGATGACGACCCATACCTATACGACTGCACCTGCAGAAATTGGGACGTTCCAGTTAAAGGTAATTGCGCAGGAAGGTGAAAGCACAATTGCCAACGTCAACTGCTTGGCGACGGACAAGACCTCCGCGGAATATGGTGTGCAGAAATCTGATCTTCATGTAAGTATTGGAACGCCGCAACCCCAGCAATTTACGGTTACTTTCTTAGGGGAAGATAATACGGTATACAAACAAGAAACCGTAGACAGTGGCGAATCAATTACTCTGCCTGCTGGACCGGATAGAGATGGCTATACATTTGCGTATTGGAGCATCGGAGGTGAAACTACACACTATCAAACCGGCGATTCGTATACTCCCAGTAGTGATGTAACATTTACAGCGAACTGGACAATGAATCCACCAGAGACCGATGATAAACCCGATGTACAACCCGGAAAAGATCCGGACAAGGATGATAATACGAATGATCCGACAGTGATCACGTATACATTGTTCTTTGAAACCAACGGGGGATCAACAATTGAAAGTATCCGTAAAGCTGAAGGTACAATTATTGATTTAAGCCGTTATACGCCAACCAAATCGTCTTATAATTTTGCCGGTTGGTATTTGGATGCTGCTTTGACGCAGAAAGTAACTTCTGTGGAGTTGACCGGGAATATGACAGTCTATGCCAAGTGGACGGAAGCTTCTTCTCCGGCTTGGGATAATCCGTTTGTTGATGTCCCGGATGATGCGTATTATAAAGATGCAGTACAATGGGCTACCGAAACTGGCGTTACCAGCGGTAAAACAGCCACAACCTTCAATCCTGATGATATTTGTACGCGCGCCGAAGCGGTAACTTTCCTGTGGCGTGCGATGGGTTCTCCGGAACCGGAAACAGAGGAAATGCCATTTAAGGATGTAAAAGCGAGTGCATATTATTATGATGCAGTCCTGTGGGCCACAGAGAATGGAATTACAGCTGGTACAAGCGCTACGACGTTTAGCCCGGATCTGACGGTTACCCGTTGCCAGGTTGTATCCTTCTTGTGGAGACTGGATGGCTCTGTTCCTGCTACAGGCACTTGCCCGTTTGTAGATGTTAAGGAAGATGCATACTATTATGATGCGGTCTTGTGGGCGGTAAACGAGGAGATTACCAGTGGTATTACTCTGACTACTTTTGGACCGGACCTTGGATGCACGCGTGCGCAAATTATTACTTTCATTTGGCGGTATTTGGCAGATTAAACAGCCAATCTGAAGCTAAAAATCTTTATAAAAAAAGTCCAGCTTAAAGCTGGACTTTTTTTATAAAGATTGCATCAACGACTTATGTAATTTTATTTATTAATATTTTTTATAAAAATTATAAGTTAATTATTGACAAATTATGAATATTCATGTATAGTGAAATTGTATTAAATACTGGGTTTAATTGCCTGAAGATTTGGAAAATTAAACAATAAGTAAGTGAAAAATAAGAGGTAATGAAATGAGCAGAATGCGACGTTTTGGATCAATCTTATTAGTAATTGGCATATTTGCTCAACTGTTTCCGAGTTATGCAGCGGAAGCGATTATGGAGGCCGTAACGACCATTTTTCCAAAACATGTAACTGCTTTGGAAGAAGAGATGTCGTACGGCTTTTTTTATGAAGAAAACCGGGGAAAAAACTATCTTTCTCTTACATCGGAAGAAAAGAATTATTTGTGTACGGCAACCGGAATTCAATCGGAAGTATGGGAATATTATGCCCAATTGGATTTAAACATTGAGACATCTGTGGAGTGCATTTCCATTGCAATGTGGGCAGGAATTGATTATATTCAAGCATATGAGGCATATTCCAATTATAGCAGCGCAGAAGCTTTCATGGCACAGTATCAAAATCTGCAAGAGGTAGGGCTTACCGGCGCCGTATATGAAGAAGCTTTGGCAGAAATTGTTGCTGGTAATTCCTGGGAAGAAATACCAGAGATCGATATTCAACCGGAGGAAGGAAACTCTGCGATCTCGGATGCATCTTCATCATCGGAAGTGACGATAGTTGAAGATGATGTCCTAGTTAACGCACCTTATACTCTGAATACAGAAAAAAATGAACAGATCAGCTTAAATACTGGGAACTTGCGTTATGCATATCCTATAGTTTCTCTTCCCGGAAAAAACGGATTAAATGTCGAGCTTTTACTTCAATATAATTCGTTGGATTCGGAATTGTATGATCAAGCTTTGGGGACGATTTATTCGACAACTGTTCAAAATTTACTACAGCAGCGAAGAGATTCTTCCATTGCCAGAGGCTGGAGCTGGAATCTTCCACAGTTGTTTTCATTGACTTTTTTAGGTCTCGCAATTGGAACGCCCAGGCGTATTCAGTTGAGCGACGGTAGGCAATATCGGATTATAGAAGGGAATGATGGCGAACTGATTTTTGAGGATTACGAATTGCAGAACATGAAAATTTTTTCCTATGTTACAGATGAAAATCTGCCTCAAATGTGTTATGGTGTCATGTATCAGGATGGTACAAAGGAATATTTTAATAAAGGCGGTAAGCTGATAAAAAAAACAGATGCTTATGGTAATACAATCCTCTACAGTTATAACAGCGATGGAGAACTGGATGAAATTATAGACTCCCTTGGACGCGAAATTTCTTTTACATATAGACCGAATGAAATTATAGTAGGCATGCCGGATGGCAATGAACTTGTTTTCAATCTTTCACAGCAAACCCATACGGTTAACGGGATGGGTTTCGGTGTTTTAGGAACGGAATATATGCGTTTGGATTCTATTGAAGATGCATTAGGGAATACTACGGAATTTGTCTATACGGTATCTTCTGCGGAATTTACTTGTGATGAGGAATACGACGCGATTGAGAATTATTTTCTTCTTTTAACGGATATTATCCACCCGACCGAAGCGCAAACAAGCTATACATACACACTATATGAAGAAATTCTGGGTGAAGATGGATCTTGTGAAATGTTTAAGGTGACCGAACGTCAGGATGAAGAAGATGAAGCTGTATATAATCGTTTGACATTTTTATATAATGGAAAATTTTCTGCGGAAACCGAATATAACACAGTATTTACAGATTCCAACGGCGTATCCCGCCGTTATACATTTGATGATGAGGACTTGAATATTTTACAGGAGACCTTTTCTGGAACACCGGAAACAGGAACAAAAAGATTGCAAATTGAAACTATCTATAATAATCAAGATCTCCCGGAAAGTATCACGACCACATTATATAATGAAAATGGATCATACCGCAGTTTTGAAGAAAGTTATGAATACAATTCTTTTGGGAATCTGACAAGTTATACAGATGCAGAAAACCATTCGACAACGTATTCCTATTTTACAAATTATCCGCGCCCCAATATTGTATCTACAATTCCTGTAGACCTTCTTTCCATGCCTACAGGAAAGACGTATGCGCAAGATGCGGATACGATCATCCGGGAGGAATATATTTTATCCGAAGACAAAATCTCCGTAATAGGAAAAAATATTTATTGCAATAATGTTTTACAGGAAAAGACCACCTATTCTTATGATACGTATGGGAATATTGTATCGGAAAAACGCTATCTTGACAATATGGTCGACTATGTGGAAACGCAGTATGTTTTTACGGACTCGGAGAATCGAAGCGGATTTGACGGTGCATATTGTACACAGATCCGAATAAACGGGGTTCTTACTGCTGAAGACACAGCTGCTGCGGCAACACCTGGAGAAGCCCCAGGTACAATCGCGCAAAAGATGGAGTATGATGACCTGGGACAGCTGATAACAAGCATAGACGAACGCGGATATGAAACAACGTATGAATATGATGCCAACGGAAATATTGTGCAAATTACCTACCCGGATGAAGCGACAATTACTTATACACGCGACTATGTCCAAAATACGGTTACGGTTACGGATTTTCTTGGTAATGTGACAAAACATGTTTATAACGCAATTGGTTTGGAAGTTGCAATTGTAGATGTTCTTACGAATAAGATGCTTTTAGAAAATACCTATGATGGTATGATGCGCCTGGATGCACAAAGTGTCTATGATGAGGATGCTCTGATCCGTAAAACGGTATATACCTATGACTGGGCGGACCGAATCAATTTGCTTTCTGTTTATAGTGATGTGGCACAAACAGATCTGGTGTATCAGGAAAGCTATGTTTATGATGATGCTGCTGAAAATGGGCAATATCAAAAAACGAAAAAAACTGTCTATGGAGGTACAGAAGATCCTTCGGTTGTGAGCACAAGTTATACGGATAATTTGGGCCGCGAGGTTATGACTGGATTTTTCACAGGTGTGGTTGAACGGATCAGTACCTATAGTTTTGATTATTTAGGTAATGTTACTGCCTATTTATCTGCCGGAGATGCAGCAAAAGAACTAGATACGACTGCCCAATATGAATACGATTATGCTGGCCGTCTGACTCGGGAATATAATGCCTTGGGACAGTATACGCAGTACGAGTATGACGCGTTAGGTCGGCTGATTAGCAGTACAGATTATGCAGGAAATGTTTATGAGACGGAATATGATGCGTTGGGCCGAGTGATTCGCAAACTCAGCCCGGTAACGGATAATGCGGATGGGGAAGGTTTGTATTTCTACGACCCTTCCGGCAATGTTACGACCCAAAAGCTGAAAAACAGCGCGCCAGGAGATCCTGTTACGTATGTGCAAAGCGATTATACCTATGATAGCCGTGGCAATCTTGTGATGGTTGCTGCGCATAACGGCTCAGCCTGTCAATATACGCAATATGCTTACGATGCAGATGGAAATATTGTGCAGATGTATACGGGTCTGCATGAACCTCTGGAATTTTCTGCATCCGGCACGGTAAGTGGAGAAGATATGGAATATGCCGTAACGCAATACAGCTATGACCGGTTCGGTAATTTAATCCAAACCGAAGATGCATTGGGACAGACGGAGCAGAATATCTACGATATGGCTGGACGGTTGGTCATGCGTACAGATCGCCGTGGCGTCGAGACCATGTATACGTATGACGCAATGGATCGAATCGAACAGGTATCTAGCTTTTCGGAGGGAAATCCAACAGAGACAATTACATATACTTATGGATTAACTGGCGCAATATTGTCTGAAGCGTCCAATCATGCAACAGTTGTATATGTTTATGATGAAATGGGACGCCTTGTTCAGAGTATAGAACGAAACGAAGGAATACAGGCGGTTACGCCGCAGATGCAGTTTACGGTTACGTTAGATGCTGCGGGAGGGACAGTAAGCCCGGGAAGTATTGCGGTAGAATACGGGGATATCTATGATTTGCCAACGCCTGTGCGGGAAGGCTATATTTTTACCGGTTGGTATTTGGACGAAGTCTGGATTGCAAATGGGGCAACTGTGCTTTTAACGCAGGATAGTACTTTTGTAGCGCATTGGGTAGAAGACGTTTATACATATACAGGACCGTTTACGATTGTCTATGACGGCAACGGAGGGCTCACAAAGAAAACGAAGGAATCTACACAAACGCAGGAATGCGAAACAGGGGAACCCATAACGATGTTGGTTAATCCGTTTCAACGGAGCGGACATACATTTTCGCACTGGCTTTGTGAAGCAACCGGGGAAACGTATACAAGTGGTCAGCAAAATGTTGTTGATTTGGAGCCGGATGAGGAAGGACGCGTGTATATAAAAGCTATTTGGACGGAAAATCTTCTTCCTCCTTATCCACCTTATCCCTATCCTTTTTCAGAGACGGAGCTCTCCGATGCCGGTGAAATTTTTACAGAAAGTGATACATTGGAAATACCGGAGAATACACTTCCTGCCTTGGAAGAATTTGAAACAGAGGACTCAATTGAGATTTTTCAGAAAGTATATTTTTATGATTTGTCTGGTAACCGGACACAGTTTATATTCTGGGATTATGAAGACATTGCGTTTGAAGCGTTTTATGAGTATGATGCATTAAACCGCCTTATATCTGTCGAATCGAATGAGGTTGAGGCGGAATATGGCTACGATACTAACGGAAACCGCAGTTATGTAGAGTATGCAAACGGTTTGCGGGAGGAATATAGCTACAATGCATCGAACCAGTTAACGGAGCTGGTGAATCGAAACGGATCTGGGGAAATTCTATCATCCTATACCTATACGTATACGCTCGACGGCAATCAGACAAGCAAAACGGATGCGGAAGGACGAGTGACCAATTATGTATATGATGGACTCGGCCGGCTGAGCAGCGAGACGCAGACGCTTGCCGGACAAACGCTGTTCCAGGCATCGTATACTTATGACGACTTTGGAAACCGAAGCACTATGACAGTGGGCGGACTGGAAAGCTACAATGTAACATACAGCTATGACCTCAATAACCGCCTGCTGACGCAAACGCAGACGGCAGGGACGCAGAGCGAAACGTATGTCTATACCTATGACGCGTCGGGGAACCAGCTGACGCGGAGTGTAGTTGGAGAAGCGGAAGCGGAGGAAAGCCGAAGCTACAACCTGTCCGGTCAATTGGCGTCGGTAAGCACAAACGGCGTAACGACCAACTACACGTATTGGCCGTCAGGGCTGCGGCAAAGCGAATTGAGCGGAACAGAAACCAATATGTTTGTCTGGGATGGAACGGATTTGGTTTACGAAAGCGCAGGAGATAAGGCTTACCTGCGCGGAACTGGGTTGATCGCAGCGGATGATGGAATAAATCAGACTTACTACCTGTTTAACGGGCATGGAGACGTCGTGCAGCTTGCGGACGAAAACGGTACGGTTACGCAGGAATACGCATATGACGCGTTCGGGGTGGAGCAGGATCCGGATGCGACGGATACGAACCCGCTGCGCTACTGCGGAGAATACTATGATGTGCAGACAGGCACGTACTACCTGCGCGCACGGAATTACACGCCCACGCTCGGCAGATTCACCAGTGAAGATCCGGCACAGGACGGGCTGAACTGGTATACCTATTGTGTAGGGAATCCGGTAATGTTC
>CALWJF010000039.1 GCA_944380935.1 uncultured Clostridia bacterium | reverse complement strand
ATTGCTTTTGCAATGATCCGGATTTTTTTAGTTTTATTCAGATTGTTTCTTGGAAATCAGCTCAATATTCTTGGTAATACGCTGGGCATCTTCTGGCAGTGCAAGCGCGAGCGCTTGCTGCGCACGTTGCAAAGCCATTTGCCATCCGCCGACATGGAACCAGGCGATCGATGCCAGATCATAAGGAAGGCTGCCCCAGGCAAATGCTTCATTAATATAAGTTTCCGGGCGGTTTTCGATTGCCAAGGCGGCTTCGGTCATAGCAAGCACTCCTGTCCAGTTTTCCATTTCATAATAAAGCCTGGAAAGCTCGACATAGGCTTCCCGCAAATGCGGCGCTTCAGCGATGGCGCGCAGATACCAACTAACTGCCTTATTCGCCTGATTTTGCGCACGATAACACCGTGCGATAAAACGCATGGAAGCAGCACGTTCATCTGCCCAAACCGATTCAGGCATAGCCAAATGCCGCACCAGCGTTTCGATTGCCTTTGTATATTCACCGTGGAACATGTATTCACGGCCCAGGTAATGCATACTTCGGTCATCATGCGGACGTTCTGCAACAGCAAGCTCCAAAAGCGGAAGATATTGCCCACGGGATTTGGAGGGATCTGCACGATGGTCGAGCTGCATACCTTCTACTCTAACATGATGTTCCGGGTGTCCGTGCGTTGGTTTGAGGACTTCATGTACCGGATTTACCCAGCAATAGCCATGCCGGGCGTGGATTTTATCCGGGAAAAAAACATGCCCTTCACTGCCGTCGGCATTGAAATTCCAGGTATACCGGTAGCTGGCACGGTCTGTATCGTCCTGCCATGCCGATTCCAGTTTTTCCCGCCATCCCGGATGGAAGTACTCGTCAAGATCAATGCAGGCACAAATGTCAACATCATCGGGGACAAGAGAAAGAGAACGGTTCCGTGCGGTGTCAAAACGCCAGGGAACAATAGTTTCAATTTCTACAATTGCGCCGAATTCCCGCAGAAGCTCAACTGTTCGGTCTGTAGATCCGGTATCAAGAACATAGACGCAGTCAGCTTCACAAGCCGATTCCATAAATCGTTTAACAAATTTTTCTTCATTTTTTGCGATCGTATAAACACAGATTTTATATTTTCCCATGCACACACCCCACTTTGCATAAAAACGCCGTCGTGTTTGCACACCGTAGTAGCGGCAAAACAGAACGGCGTCAGTTTATCCTATGCATGAGGGCGCCAAAAATCAACCGATTGTTTCAAGTTTGGTTAGCATATCGCGGCTTGTTTCAGAAGAAATGAAATAACTTTTATCGTCGATGGACAGGCAATGCGCATAGAGCGTAAGATGTGCGGATTGGCCGGAAATAAATGTGATATCCAGTTCGGCCAGTGGTTCGCCCTGCGGGCTTGCAGAAAACAGAATATCGATCTGTTGCAAAAGCTGCGTTACAGTATCAATTGTAGCATAGTCTTGATAGATCAGGGGTTCCTCATCTTCCAATTGTATGGATATGGAAGATACATCCTGTGGGGTCAGATTCATAAAAGGGCGATAATTCCCATCTGTAAAATAAATTGTACCCAAAAGCAGAACAACCAAAAAAATCAACAGATAAATCTTTTTTCTCATCTTAAGCGTCCATATGATCGGAAACGTTTTTCATTGCCATCGTAATGTGGTGGGAAGTGGAGACTTCAGCAAGATCTGCGTCATGAGCAGCAATGGCTTCCAGAATTTTCTTGTGTTCAGAAACAGAAAGTGCAGCACGGCCGGCAGTTTTAACGGAGAGTTCGCGGGAACGCTGAATATGCCGGTGCAGGCTCGAAAGCGTATCGCGAAGCATACGGGAACGGCAGGCAGTAAAAATCAGGTCATGAAAGCGGTTATCCAAACTCCAGACCTGAAGTGTATCGCTGCGTTCGACATAAAAAGTTTGTAGATCGACGATTTCACGTAATTTTTCCAATTCTTCATCCGTAATATTTTCTGCGGCCCATCGTGCGGCAAGCGACTCAATTCGTATACGGATGGCATACATGTCTAAGATATCTTTTTTGGAAAAACCAATAACAAAACAGCCGCGGTTGGGGATGTTTTTGACCATACCCTGCAATTCCAACTGCCGCAATGCTTCGCGGATGGGTGTACGGCTGACACCAAGCGATTCGGAAAGTTTTTGCTCAATCAGTGCATCCCCTGGCCTAAGACTGCCGTCGAGAATTGCTTCTTCAATTTTTCGGTAGACGTTTGCCCGAAGGGAATGGTGATCGTTTAATTCCACAAGTTTTTCCATAGACTATAGCCTCCTACCTGCTTCTTATTTTAAACCATTGCGGACATTTACGCAAGTATGGAAAATTGGTGCTGCGTTTTCTGATTCTATTGCAAAAGAAGGAAGGCAATGGTATAATGCTGAATATTGATTGATTTTGTCGAAAGGGTATAGGATATGCGGCCGGGATTTGATAAAGATCTGTATTTAAAAACACAAAAAGAACATATTATTGAAAGAATTCATCAGTTTGATAATAAGTTGTATCTTGAATTTGGCGGAAAGTTATTTGATGATTATCATGCATCCCGCGTGTTGCCCGGATTTGAGCCGGATGCAAAAGCTAAGCTTTTGCAAAACTTTTCGGATATTGCAGAAATTGTGTTTTGTATTAATGCATCTTCCATCGCACAAAATAAAATACGGGCAGATTTTGGTATTACATATGATCAGGATCTGCTGCGTACAATCGATACTTGCCGTGGTTATGGGTTGCTGGTCAATTCCGTTGTCATTACCCAATATGCGGATCAGCCCGGTGCGAAATCGCTGATCAACTTGCTATCCCAGCGTGGGATAAAGACTTATAAACACTATCCTATTGCCGGGTATCCCAGCGATGTGGATCTAATTGTCAGCCAGCAGGGTTATGGCGCAAATGATTATATCGAAACCAGCCGCCCGTTGGTTGTTGTAACTGCACCAGGTCCGAATTCGGGGAAACTGGCGACCTGTCTGTCTCAGTTATATCATGAAAGCCAGCGCGGGATTAAGGCAGGATATGCGAAATTTGAAACATTCCCGATTTGGAACCTGCCGCTGAAACATCCCGTCAATCTGGCATATGAGGCAGCAACGGCGGATTTGAAGGATGTTAATATGATCGACCCCTATCATCTGGATGCGTATGGAGAGACAACGGTTAACTATAATCGGGATATTGAAGGGTTTCCGATTGTAAATACGATCCTGACACGAATTATGAACCGGACAATTTATCGTTCGCCGACCGATATGGGTGTCAATATGGCGGGAAATTGTATTATCGATGATCAGGTTTGCCGTGCTGCGGCGACACAGGAAATCATCCGCCGGTACTATCATGCCCGATGTGACTGCCGCCTTGGCCGGGAAAGCGCAGAAACGGTATGCCGTATTGAGGTGCTTCTCCAGCAGCTTGGCGTTACGCCGGATGGAAGAAGTACGGTAAAACCGGCAATTGCAAAAAGCCGGCAGTATGATTGTCCCGCGATTGCGTTGGAGCTTCCCGATGGGAAAATTGTTACCGGCCGTCAAAACCTTATGGATGCGGCTTCCGGCGCGGTGATTAATGCGATTAAAGATCTCGCAGGGATCGGCGATGAGGTGCATTTAATGTCGCGCGTGGTTTTGGAACCGATTATCAAAACCAAACTTGAATATTTGGGCGGCCATAGTTCTATTTTAAATTTGGAAGAAGTGCTGATTGCATTGTCCATTTGCGCCGCGACGAATCCGACAGCCGAGCTTGCTTTATCTAAGTTGGTTTATTTAAACGGTTGTGAAGCGCATTCTTCCTGTATTCTTTCCGATCAGGACGCAGGTTTGCTGCGCCGGTTGGGAATCCATTGTACTTGTGAGCCTGTTTTTGAAAATAATGCATTATATATTGATTGATGAGAATGTTTTTATGGAAACGCTATTTCGTAAAAAAGAAAGTCAGCTTTGACGGTTCGTTTTTTCTCTAGTGCGGAGATCGTAGATGAAAATTTAAAATGGCCGTCCAACACGAAAATCAATGGCTTTGGTGCCGCCATAAGCTGTGTCAGAAGTGGGAAATCCCTAGCGGACATTGAAAGTAGGGGAGACGATAAAGCAGCAGCCCGGCGTACGCTGTGGGAAAAAACCGGGGCGCAGCGTTTTGCACTCCGGCCGGTATGCGTTTATGGTGTGCGAAGAGAAAAGGGCGAGAACATTCGCTGCGGGATGTTATATTTTGCGCAGATTGAACAACTCGGAAACTTGCCGGAAGAGATGGAAATTGCCGAGTGCATACATATGAATTCGCTGCCAACGGTGTTAACATATCCAGAGATTCAACCGCATTCATATAAGAAAGTACAGGACTGGATCGTCCAACGGAATAAGCCTTATACAGGATAAAAAGACATTTGAAAAGCCCACGACGCCATATTCCCCAAAAGGAGGTTGGTTCGTGGGCTTTTTCGTTTTTACCGTTAGCGAGTCAGCGCAGATTTGAGTGCCTCGATACGATCTGTCTGTTCCCAGGGCAAATCATGGCGGCCGAAGTGGCCATATGCAGCTGTTTTGGCATAAATCGGGCGGCGCAGGCCAAGCGTTTCAATAATTGCAGCTGGACGAAAGTCAAAAACTTCTTCTATGGCTGCTGCAATACGGTCGTCATCCGCAATCCCGGTGCCGAAAGTATCAACATAGATGGAAACCGGCCGTGCAACACCGATGGCATACGCCACGCCGATTTCGCAACGTTGTGCAATCCCGGCGGCAACGACGTTTTTCGCCGCATAACGCGCCATGTAAGATGCGCTGCGGTCAACTTTTGTGGGATCTTTTCCGGAAAATGCACCGCCGCCATGGTGAGAGAAGCCGCCGTAGGTATCGACGATAATTTTGCGTCCGGTCAATCCGGAATCAGCGGCAGGTCCGCCCAGCACAAAACGGCCGGTTGGATTTATAAAAAACTTTGTTTCGCTGTCCAGAAGAGAAGCCGGAATGGTAGGCAGAATCAATTTTTCTCGTATATCGCGGCGCAAAGTTTCAATATCCACTTCAGGATCATGTTGTGTGGAAACAACAACCGCAGTACAGCGCAGCGGCTGTCCGGATTCGCCGTATTCGATGGAGACCTGGCTTTTCCCATCCGGCCGCAAATAGGGTAAAACGCCTTCTTTGCGCAGCCGTGCAAGCCCGCGCGAAAGCGCATGTGCATAATATAGCGTAGCGGGGATCAGTTCCTCGCTTTCACGGCAGGCGTAGCCAAACATCATTCCTTGATCTCCTGCACCAATGCGATCGGCAAGATCATCTGATAAAATTCTGGATTCTGCAGAAGCATTTACGCCCATCGCAATATCCGGGGATTGTTCATCGATGGAGGTGATAACAGCGCAAGTATTGCCGTCAAAGCCGTAAGCCGGGTTGTCGTACCCGATTTTGCGAATGGTATCGCGGACAACGCTTGGAATATCAACATAAGCCTGTGTGGATATTTCGCCCATTACATGGATTAGTCCGGTTGTCGCTGTCGTTTCACAGGCCACGCGAGCAACAGGATCAGAAGCAAGGATTGCATCGAGGATCGCATCGGAAATTTGATCACACAGTTTATCCGGATGCCCTTCGGTGACGGATTCGGAAGTGTACATACGTTTTTTCATTGGTAGATCTCCTATATCAATAAATATCATTTGCAGAAGATAAAAATCCTGCACCTGTATGTCAATGGCTCAGGCGCCGTTTTTTTTATGTCCCTCGGCAAGCAGCGCATATTTGCGTTTGGTAGCCATTCCGCCACGCAAATGCCGTTCCGCTTTATTGCGCGCCAACACTTCTTGCACACGTAGATACAGGCTTCGGTCAATTTCATATAGACGTTGCGTAACGTCCTTGTGAACGGTGGATTTGGAGACGCCATAACGCTTTGCTGCTGCACGGACAGTGGTCTCATTCTCAACTATGTAATTGGCAAGATCATAAATACGTGCGTCGATACTGTTTCTCATCTCATCCCTCCGGGATTAAATCTTACTAGATTCATATGCCGGAAGACAGACGCTTATGTTAAAAACTCAGGATTCATGGGATGCTATAAGGAACAATAGCAGACAATTCGTAAGAAGCCATAAAGATGCAAAAAGGTTCCATCGTTACCGATGGAACCCTATGAACGTATTGGCCATCGGTCAAGCTTTAGCACCTTAATTCCGAATCAAAAGAATCAGGTTGCTGTGCGGTCAATGAGCTTGTCTCTCACGCACTCTTTATGGTAACGTCTATTATATAAAATATGCGAGAGACTGTCAAGCATTTTTAATATAAAAAATCCAGCTAAACAGCAGATTGGATATATGAATTTCAAATAGAAAACGGTAAGAAATGCGTACGGAAAACGGATATTTGATATGCTGCAATGATACGGAAATGGTAGTGTATTAAGTCAAGAAGAAAAAGGCCTGCATGCGCTGGAAGACACAGTGTTTTTTAGGATAATGACGGTTTAAAACCAGTAAAATCGAATAAACTTGGATGATTTATGTATTGAAAAAATCATGAAAACGGCTAAACTAACATACTGTAATTCTATGAATCCGAGGTTATAGTATGGCAGAATTAATACGAAAGAAGAAGTCCGTGACACGGGACTTAACGGTCGGTTCACCAATGAAACTGATTGTGGGTTTTATGATACCACTTTTTTTGGGTATCCTGTTTCAGCAGTTGTATAATATGGCCGATACAATGGTTGTCGGGAAGTTCTTGGGCGTTAATGCACTTGCCGGTGTTGGGTCGACCGGTTCGATTAATTTTCTGATTTTGGGTTTTTGCATGGGAATCTGCCAGGGTTGTGCAATTCCAATTTCCCAGAAATTTGGAGAAGGTGATTATGATGGCCTTCGCCGTTATGTCGGGAATATTATTTGGGTGTCAATTGCGTTTGCCGTGGTGATGACGGTTGTTGTCTGCCTGCTATGTAGAAATATCCTAGTCTGGATGGATACGCCGGAGGAAGTTTTTGCGTATGCGTATGGATATATTTTTATTATTTTTCTTGGTATCCCGGTAACTTTTCTCTATAATACGCTTTCCGGTCTGATCCGTGCCCTCGGTGATTCAAAATCGCCGGTTTATTTTTTGGTAATTGCATCTGTTTTGAATGTAATTCTGGATATTGTATTTATCGTGGTTTTCCATATGGGTGTTGCCGGTGCAGCATGGGCAACGGTAATTTCTCAGTTTGTTTCGGGAGCGCTATGTTTTTTCTATATCATCCAAAAGTTTGAAATTTTGCATTTAAAACGGGAAGATTTGGTATTGAATTGGCACTATATTAAGAATCTGCTTTGGATGAGTATCCCAATGGGTCTTCAGTATTCAATTACGGCAATAGGTAGTACAATACTGCAAGTTGCGGTTAATACGCTTGGTGCGGGAAGTGTTGCTTCGATGACAGCAGCGTTTAAAGTGCAGATTCTAATGGTATCGCCGTTTGACGCAATGGGAACCACCATGGCGACTTATGGTGGACAGAATGTCGGCGCAGGAAAGCTGAAGCGTATAGACGACGGACTTAAATCCTGTTCTGTATTGGGGATTGGATATAGCATACTGGCATGTATTATTTTATATTTTTTTGCAGACAAAATCGTTTTAATTTTCCTCGATGCAACAGAAACAGAAATTATTGCACAGGCGACACATTTTCTGTTTATTAATAGCCTGTTGTATATTCCGTTGGCGTTTGTTAACATTTTGCGGCTTTTGATTCAGGGCCTTGGTTTTTCAAAGCTTGCTATGTTTGCCGGTGTATTTGAAATGGCAGCGCGGACTTTTGTTGCACTGGCATTTGTACCGAAATTCGGCTTTAATGCGGTTTGTTTTGCAAATCCTGCTGCGTGGCTTATGGCAGATGTATTCCTTGTACCGGCATATTTCTATGTTCGTAAAACGTTGCATGATCGAATTGGTTTAATTCCGGAACGCGAACGGGGACAACAGGTGCGTATAGACTGAATGAAAAGACCGGACAGCTATTCTGTCCGGCCTTTTTTGTATCAGGGGAAAAATATGTTTTCCATACCCTGTCTTGCTTTACATGTAAAAAACCGCTATAATAAAAAATTGGAAGAAGATGCAATGGAGGAAAATTCATGTTAAAGCGTTTTTTACAGTATTATAAGCCGCATAAAAAACTGTTTGCATTGGATATGGGCGCTTCCTTGCTTGTTGCGCTTATCGGTATTGTTTACCCGGTTGTAACGCGCCGGATGCTCAACGATTTGATTCCCAATCGAAACTACCAAATGATTATTGTTTTTGGTCTGATTTTACTTTTGATTTATATAATTCGGATGCTTTTGAATTATTTTATTCAGTATCAGGGACATATGATGGGGGTACGGATGCAGGCGCAGATGCGCAGCGATATGTTCAATCATCTGGAAAAACTGCCGTTTTCGTTTTACGACAACCATGAAACTGGAAAGCTTATGTCCCGTATGACCAATGATCTGATGGATATCAGCGAGCTGGCACACCATGGACCGGAAAATGTATTGATTTCTACGATCACGGTGATTACTTCGTTTGTGTATCTGTCAAGTATTAACTGGAAATTAACGCTGATTGTATTCGCATGTGTCCCGTTTTTGATTCTCATTGCGCTCATGCTGCGTAAAAAAATGCGCAATGCTTTTATGAAAAGCCGAAAATCCATTGCTGTAATCAATGCAGCGCTGGAAAGCAGTATATCTGGAATTCGTGTTACAAAAGCGTTTACCAACGCGGAAAAAGAGCGTGAAAAATTTGAAGAAGGCAACGGCCAGTTTATTGAAGCCAGACGGGAAGCTTATCATTCAATGGGACAATTCCATTCAACGACTGCATTTGTTACCGATATATTCAATGTGGTTGTGTTGATTGCGGGCGGATTGTTTCTTTATAATAATGAAATTATTTTTGGGGATTATTCTGCGTTTGTAGTTTCCATCAGCATGTTTATTACTCCCGTTATGACGCTGATTAATTTTATGGAACAATACCAGAATGGTGTTACCGGATTCGAACGCTTTATCGAAATTATGGATGCAAAACCGGAATCGGATGCTCCTGGCGCAGTGGATGCCGGACGACTTACCGGTCATATTGAGCTGCGGCATGTAACGTATGCGTATGAGGGTTCTAAAGACGTCTTGCGTGATGTCAGCCTGGATATAGAAAAAGGAAAGACGTATGCATTAGTTGGCCCATCCGGCGGTGGAAAGACAACCATTTGCCATTTGATCCCGCATTTTTATGATGTAACAACGGGACAGATTTTGTTGGATGGGAAAAATATCCATGCCCTGACAATGGAATCGGTGCGGCGTAATATCGGCATTGTGCAACAGGATATCTATTTGTTTAACGCCAGTATCCGCGACAATATCCTTTATGGCCGGCTTGACGCAACGCAGGAAGAGGTTGAGGAAGCGGCCCGACGCGCCAATATTCACGAGTACATTATGACGCTTCCGGATGGGTATGATACGCAAATCGGGGAACGCGGTGTTCGGCTGTCCGGCGGACAAAAACAGCGGTTGTCCATAGCACGGGTATTTTTAAAGAATCCGCCGATTCTGATTTTGGACGAAGCGACCAGCGCGCTGGATAATACCACAGAGATTTTAATTCAGCAGGCACTAGATGAACTGTGTAAGGGCCGTACGACATTGGTTGTTGCACATCGCCTGTCTACAATAAAAAATGCGGATGAAATTGCTGTCATTGCGGAAGGAAGAATTGTAGAGCAGGGGGACCATGAGGCGTTAATGAAAAAGAAGGGGATTTATGCGAAACTTTATAATGAACAATTCCGCGAGGCTGTTTAGGTTTTCTGGATTTTTAAGGTTGCGAATTGTGCTGCTTTTCGCCTAAGCTTGCTTTGATTGCCGAAATTTACATATAAAAATCTAAAAAATTGGTATAGTTATACAGATTGTTTTGCTGTACATTTGAGAAAAAGAGAGTAAAATAAAGATCGTACCTGCAAGTTTTGCAAAATCAAATGAACGTAAGGAGAGATTTTTATGAGTTTGCGCAAAGTTCTTGCTGTACTTTTTGCAGTATGTATGCTGATCGGTCTGTGCTGCGGTTGTGCACAGGAAACGGCAGACGACGGCACACCGGATGACAGTAGTCAAGGTACACCCGATACACCCGATGAGCCGGATACGCCCGATGATGGGGATGCCGAGATCCCGGATGGTGGGGAGACGGGCGAGCGCGCCATCGTACAAATTTGGCATACGTATACGGGCGATCAGGCGGCTTATCTTGAACAGCAGGCAGCTGCGTTTAACGAGAGTCAGGAGGAATATGAAGTCCAGGTACTTGAGCAGGCCTATAGTGGGTTCGAAGATTCTGTATATAACGCCGTTGCGAATGGTGTAGGACCGAGCCTGATTTTCAATTATGCATCTACTGCGGTTGATTATATCGAAGCGGGTCTTGCTGTAAATATCCAAACGTATATCGATGAAGATAAGGCCCAAGGCGATACCGCAATGGAAGACTATATTGCGTCTTTGCCGGAAGCCATGAAGACGGATGTCATGGGGTTTGCCGACGGTGGTATTTATTATCTGCCTGGCTGTACAACTGGCCCGATATTCTTCTATAATAAGACTATGTATGATGCGCTTGGCCTTAGCGCGCCAACAACCTGGGAAGAATTGGCCTCCAATTGCGCAGCAATTTATAACGAATACGGGATTGCCGGCTATTTGGCGGATGGGCTTGTAGACGATATCCAGGCGCTGTTGATGCAAAATGGCGAAGGTTATATCGATGTGGATTCCAAGACGGTAGAGTTTGGCGGCGAGGGAACCGTGGAAATTTTCCAGTGGTTTGCGGATAATGTCGCGGCTGGTTACTTCGCACTTTCTCCGACCAATGATTATGCGTCGGATGATTTTAATACGCAGCTGGTTGCCGGCTTTAGTGGTTCGTGCGTCAACGACCAATATATCACCGCGCAGGATTTTGAATTTGCAATGGCTCCCTGGATCGCATCTGCAGAAGAAGCGTTCTATACGGCGTGGAATCGCGGCCCGATTTTCTTGAAGTCGAGTGATGAAGCAATTGACCGTGGAGCATATGAGTTTATTAAATTCTTCCTTTCCCCGTCTGTCAATGCCGGATGGGCGCAGGTGAATTCCGCAATTTCTCCATATGGGACTACGCAGGCCGACGCAGATTATCAGGCTTATCTTGAAAATGTTCCGGAATCCCTGCAGTGCGTACAGGCCAATTTGGATGCATCCGGTTCCTTCCCGAATATTCCCGGTGCTTCACAGCTGCGTGGCCTTCTGGAAGAATATCTGACTTATGCAGCCTCCGGTCAGATGAGCGCGCAGGAAGCGGTAGATGGCCTTGTCGCGGCTTGTAATGAGGCGCTTGCTGGCTGACAGCTGATGATCTTGAATTTTATCTTGGCGTGTTGCAAAGTTAATTTGCAGCACGCCTTCCCATATCCGGGCTTGGCAGCGCCTGGTTATGCCGGTATTTCAGCTGCAGAATTGAATAAAAGGAGGTACCGCCATGAAAGTACGCTTGGAGCAGCTGACAAAATGTTTTGGCAATGTGACCGCAGTGCGCGATTTTACTGCCACGCTGGAAGACGGTGAGCTTGTATGTCTGCTCGGTCCGTCCGGCTGCGGCAAGTCCACAATCTTGAATATGCTTTCCGGAATTCTTCCGGTCACGCAGGGGAATATTTATTTTGATGATGTTGAGGTTACGCGTGTACCCCCGGATAAGCGCGGCGTAGGGCTGGTCTTTCAAAATTATGCGCTTTATCCGCACATGACTGTACGACAGAACATCTGCTTTCCGTTAGAGATTCAAAAAGTCCCGAAAGCAGAACGCTTACGCCGTGCACAGGAAATTGCAAAGCTTGTCCATGTAGATGCGCTTATGGATCGCCGGCCGGTGGAGCTTTCCGGCGGACAGCAGCAACGTGTGGCGATTGCGCGTGCGCTGGTAAAACGCCCGCGCCTTTTGCTGCTGGACGAACCGCTTTCCAATCTGGATGCGCGCTTGCGACTGGAAATGCGGGAAGAGATTCGAAGGATTCAGCAACAAACGGGTGTAACGACAATTTTCGTTACCCATGATCAAGAGGAAGCCATGTCAATTTCCGATCGTATTATCCTGATGCGCGAAGGCGTTTTGCAGCAGAATGATCTTCCGCAGGCACTATATAACGAACCTGCCAATTGTTTTGTAGCGGATTTCCTTGGCAATCCGCCAATTAATCGTATTGAAGGCGTGTGGCGTGACGGTAGTTTCTGCTTGAAGGATGGATCGTTTTCTTTGAAGCTTACACCAGATTCGCCGATAGAAAACGGGCGAAGCGTGATTCTTTCTATTCGTCCGGAAAGTATCCTTGCGGCACAGCCGCAGGACGCGGTATTTTCCTGCCCCGTTTCTCGCTTTTATGCGATGGGAAAAGAAGAAATTGCATATTTGCGTTTCGGTTCTGTCGAAGTGCGTGCATTTGTCCCTGCAGAGTTGGATTTAAAGGAAGGAGATCGGTTGCCGGTTTCTTTGCGCGGACGCGGCATCTTTCTTTTCGACGCACAGACAGGAGGTCGGTTGATATGAAAGACAAACCGCAAGCGCCGGACCAACCGCGCCGTTTCCGGGCGATCGGAGAGGCGTATCTGTATCTTGCACCTTTCCTGCTTGGCTTGGCAATATTTACGTTGTACCCTGTAATTCGAGTTTTTTTGATGTCTTTTCAGTCGGACTATAATTATTTAAATGGCACATATGCCGGTTGGAGTCTTGAAAATTATCAAAATGTCCTTACCGATCCTAAATTTACGCAGGCGATACGCAATACGCTGCTTTATGTGTTAGCGGTGGTTCCGATTTCTACGATATTGGCGGTTGTTATCGCGTGGCTGCTCAATCGCCGTTTACATGGGAGCGCAATTTTTCAAACAGCGTACTTTAAGCCAATGGTGACTTCGATTACTGCAGTTGGGCTTGCATGGCGGTTGATGTATAACCAGCAGTACGGAATTTTGAATTATGTGCTTTCCGTTTTCGGTGTGTCAAAAATCGGCTGGCTGACCGATCCGAAATGGTCGCTCCCAGCGTTGGTGATTTTCGGAATCTGGAACATTTTGCCGTTTACCATTATTCTGTTATTGAGCGGTTTGCAAAACATTAATGAGCTTTATTATACTGCTGCGCGTGTAGACGGTGCAAAAGAAGGACGAATATTTCGCCGTATCACGGTTCCGCTTTTGGCCCCGACCATTTTTTTGGTGTGTATTGTCAATACAATATCCAGTTTTAAAGTGTTCAGCGAGCTTTATCCGCTTTTTAAAGGAGATCCAGGGCCGGTTTATAATCTTTACACAGTTGTTTATTATATCCGTTATATGATGATGGAAAAGCGCGAATATGGTTATGCCGCAGCGGCCGCTGTGGTGTTGTTCCTTTTTATCTTCGTGTTTACCATGATCCAGCTTTTTGTGAAAAAAAAGCTGCGCAACCGTTCCTAGGAGGTGTCTATGCGACGTAAATTTGCGAACAGTATAGCATATCTGGTACTCATTTGCGGTGCAGTAATGATGGTCTTTCCGTTTCTCTGGATGTTTCTGTGTGCGTTTAAAACACACTATGAAGTTACCCAGTACCCGCCTCAGTTTTTGCCGGAGCAATTTTCTTTTGAAAACTTTAAAAAAGCTTTTTCCATGGCACCGTTTCTGAAATACTTTGTCAACTCTCTTGTCGTTATGGCGGCTTCTGTTATATGTACCACGATAACGACAATCTTGGGCGCTTTTGCCTTTTCCCGATTGCGCTTTCCGGGGCCGGAAGTGGTGTTTTCCGTTTTGCTGAGGCTCATGATGATCCCGTTTGAAATGCTGATTATTACAAACTATACGACCATTGTAGACATGGGCTTATACAATCGCCTGCCTGCGTTGGTGCTTCCTTTTGTCAGCAGTATTTTTTATACGTACATACTAAAGGGATTTTTTGATACGGTACCGGAAAGTCTGTACTATTCTGCGCGTATTGACGGTGCATCCAATTGGCGTTATTTATGGCGGATTATGGTGCCGCTGGCACGTCCGAGCCTGGTAACGATCATTTTGTTAAATGCGCTGTCAAGCTGGAATTCCTTTATGTGGCCGCTTTATATCACCTCGGATGCAGCTTCCCGAACGCTGCCGTATGGCCTTCAGGTATTTACTACCGAGGCAGGCTCTTCACCAGAACTTTTGATGGCTGCATCGACGGTTGTTGTTGTACCCATGATTATTCTCTTTATTTTTGCACGGAAATTCATTGTTACCGGTGTGGCGCGTGGTGGACTAAAAGGCTGAAATTCAAAAAAATATCGGAGAACCCCCGATACGGATTTCCGTACCGGGGGTTTCCTACTATTGATTTCCCGCAATTTCACCAATCCTTATGCCAACACGATGTTCAATTGGCTTCCACTCAACATGTTTGAACAATGCAGTGAACGAAATGGGGATATAGGTTAACATGAATATTGGGAATGTAAAAAGATAGGCGATTTTTTTAAAACAACTGGTATGAATCTGCCGCCATTCGGTAAGGGTTGTAAGCAGACCGAGAGAAAACAGGAATAAATAAGTGTTGGCAAGCGTTATGCCAAAAGGCTTCAAGGCACTCCAAACGTCTTGTCCTAAGGAAAGACTATGGAAAGCTGCAATTAAATTGACAACGCCTCCGATTACCGCAAGAATAATTGCCGGCATGATGGACATAGACATATCAAAGCAGGAGACAAAATTTTTTGAGAAAACGCCCTGCGCAAGACGACCGCCATACTTGTAAAAGACCTGAAGATAACCCCGTGCCCAGCGCATTCGCTGCCGCCAGGACTGACGGAAAGTCGTAGGTTGTTCATCAAAAAACTCAGCACGCGCACAGTAACCGATGCGTTCTCCGGAAACAATATTGTGAATGGTGAACTCAATATCTTCCGTCAGTAGGAAAAACTTCCAGCCGCCGCACTTATGTAGAATCCGCCGGCTGAATAGGAACCCGGTTCCAGAAACCGCGCAGCTTGTCCCAAGCAGCATCCGTGCATGATTGAGGTACTG
This sequence comes from uncultured Clostridia bacterium, assembly GCA_944380935.1. Taxonomy (GTDB): domain Bacteria; phylum Bacillota; class Clostridia; order Oscillospirales; family QAMX01; genus CALWJF01. The sequence goes on along the minus strand of CALWJF010000039.1, from coordinate 63,202 downwards.
CGATTCGCGCAAGAACCACAATGCATATCCGGCACTGATCCAATTGTCGCCATAGTTTTTTGAATTCCGGTAGCTTGTAACGATTTCGTAACCATCACAAAACGTACGATTCATTTCGCGTACGTAGTTGTTCTTTAGCAAATTATCCGCATCAAAAACAAAATATCCATCAAAACGATCGCCCCAGTCCCGCTGAATCTGCGCCAATAAGAAATCCAGTGCATAACCTTTCCCGACAAGTTCCCGGTTATGTCGCTCATATACGATAGCGCCATAGGCACGTGCCAGCGCAGCAGTATCATCTGTACAGTTATCGGCGACGACGAAAGTCGAAATTTTATCCGCAGGATAATCCTGTGCATGAATGCTTTCGAGCAGCTGCGTAATGACCGAAGCTTCATTTCGCGCAGCAATCAGAATTGCATAGTGATGGAACCGGGCGTTTTTATGTGGACGGTCCTTTTTGAAAAACGGAACAAATAGATAAAAAATTTGATAAACATAACAAAAGAAGAATATCAATGCGAGGATATAATTTACGGTCTGGATAGTTTCGATCGTTTTCATGGTTTCAACCTTTCGTTTGGCAGATCTTTCTGTAAATTAACAACCCGGCTATGCTGAGAATCAATGTGGCAATAAAAATAGCAGCAGCAAATCCATGTGCACCAAGCCCGAGCGCATCCCCACCGATAGTGGAGGTAATCACGGATGGAATTCGCGCAGTTGCCGTGATAAGAATCCAGGTACCGAGCCGCATTTTTGTCAACCCAATGCAATAGCACAAAATATCCTTTGGTGTACCGGGAATAAAAAAGATGACAAATACCAACAAGTTTAGACGACGGTTATCCTGAAGAAATTTCAGTTTTTCAATTTTTTCCCGTGGGAAAAATATTTCTACCGCGCGGATCCCGCATTTACGTACAAACAAGAATACGAGGATACTGCCAATCGTTGCACCTGCCAGACATAACAGAGTGCCCTCCAATGCGCCAAAGGCATAACCGGCGACGATTTCCAGGGGTTCGCCGGGGATAATTGCAACGAATACTTGCATTGCCATCATCCCCACAAAAGAAAGTTTCCCCAATAATGCGTTTTCGTTGACCCAGGCGCGGAAGCGATCTGGCTCAGAAACGAATTGCAGCATTGGCCGGCCAAGCAACCAGGCGCTGGCGAAGAATAAGAGCAAGAATAGAACACCTGCAAGGACAACAATTATTTTTTTGTTTTGATCGGTCATAATACCTCACCTGACAGTACAATTCTAACCGAATTTCAAATAAATTAGAATGATTTATGGAATGGTATTATTTTAACGCAAACTTTCTTACAAAAAAACCAGAAAAAAGTTTACGAATTTCTTAAAATAAACTTTTTGAATTCTAAAGACAGCTTTCCTGTTCCTCAGCTTACCATGATGGATATTCGTCTTATTCATAAACAATGGAACAAATCGAGTCAAAGAATAAATAAGCTCGGATAGAAAGAGATCGCATTATTATAGACATAAAAAATATAAATGTCCATATGTTTTGTGGATTTTTTATATTGCCCATTATAGAAAGAAAACAATCAAAATAAACCGGCCCGACTCAATGCATGTCGGGCCGGTTTATTTTTGACTTTATAGCTTAACGGATATAAACATAATCATATAGTGTATCTGTTTGCGTTCCTTGACTGTTATATAACCGGTTCAAAAGATAAACGTAATAATATTCCCCACGGCGTAAGCCTTCGTCTGGAGTTATATAAACAATGGTGGTCAATCCTTCATAAACGTCAATATCAAACTCCGGATAGGTTGAGGCAAATCTCGCAGGAGTTGCTTCCAAGGCAAAAATTTGTTTAAGATCACGCTGGTTCAGGTCAGACAGTTTAACAAATTTACGGCCATTATATGCATACATGAGTTGATCGAACATAATGACAATAGATTCACCGTCGTCACTGGTTGTAATATACCATTCCGGTACATCAGCTTTGACAACTTCCGGAGGATTTGCGCCCATTGAAGAGGGAGTATAACTGATCACACTCTGATTATAAGCCGTACTTACAATATTTGCCAATGGGGTACCATCGTTGGTAACAAGAATAATGCCTGCATTATACTCCGAATACGCTTTCGGAACGACCATAACAATATTATAGGTTTTCCCTGCCTTAACCTTGGTTAAACCGCCATAATTCTGTTCACAGTATCGATAGATATCTTTGCCGCTTAAAGCTTTCTCCGACGCCAGCCAGGCTGCGGAATAGACATAACCATCCACTGTGGGTGTCACCGAAATATTGATTTCATAAGCCAATTCACCGGTTCCTGGTGCAGTTGGATTATTCAGATAGTAATAATTACCGGAAATATAAGCGGATTTGAAACCGGCCAGCGTACCCTTTCCGGTTCCTTCGTTGTAGGTAATCCCAGCGAAAGTAGCCGTCAGACCTTTGTGAATATAGTATTCAGCAGGCAGGATCTTGCCGGTATCCACACCGGAAGCATAAACGTTGATCTTATCGATTTCGCCTTTTCCATCCGCCTTGGTATTTTTTGCTTCTGGGGCAATATTGAGGGTTTCAATCTTACAGTCTTCATCAATGTCAATATAAGTCGTATTGGAAATGTCTGCGACTTTCAATGTGGCATCCTCTTTTAGTTTGAGTTCGCCTTCGTAAGTCTGGAATTCAATATAAGGGGCATTTGTATCCTTAAAGCATACAGTTGTATCCCCACGTACATAAATATTGCCGCTGATGTCACAATCAATAAAGTTAACAACCTCAACGTCTTCCGTAATCAGGATTCGTCCGCTCAGGTCAAGATTGTAGAGCGAAGCGGAATTGTTGATAACGGCATTGGTGTGGTAAGCCCCCGTCGAATTGGCATATGCAGATTGATCGTAGATTGCGCCTGCAGCCATATAGAGAATTGTAAGGGCTTCTGCACGTGTGAGGATATTCTTGGGACGGAATGTACCGTCTTTATAGCCGCTGACGATTCCTTCACTGATTGCTTCGACGACATAATCACGATACATAACATCGATGGAATAATAATCACTTAAATTGATATACTGGATATTTCCGCCTTCTCCGAGATCCAGATAGCGCATGAGGAGTGCAACGGCTTCTTCACGGGTCAGCTCTTTCCCGAAATCAGCATTTTGGGAATAATTGAGTAAAAATCCTTGCGCAGCAGCTTTTTCCACATAACTAACGGCCCATTTTGGAATATTGGTATATTGAACATACGCGGTTTCCTTGAGCCCAAAAAGTTCCACCATCATTTTGATGAACTCGGCTCGCGTTACGGTATCTTCCGGCCGGAACTTGCCATTCCCATCACCGGAAAGCACATTTTTGTAAGACAGATAATCAATATAAAGATAAGCCCAATGGGTTGTCGGGACGTCCGAGTAAGTTGGGGTCAATGCATTTGTTGCCAGGACACCACTAAATAATGTGACAACCAGAGCCAATGTCATGAAGAGAGAAAAAATCCGCTTCATAATCTTCCTCCTTAAACAATATTTTCCTAAGCTTTGTACTTATTAGACGCAGAGCGTTCATAAAAAGTTTCTTTTTTAATGCAATTTAAATTAAAAATTACAGCGGCATTGTTTTTGGGATCGTAAGCAACAATTCAGCAGGAAATGATCATGTAAAGGAATAATTTTGCATTAATCAACAAACTGAAAAATGGTTTACGAAGAGTGCTTCGTCAATGGTTTGCGCAAAAAGGTATGAAAGAAACGCCTCCGGGCAATACTTTCAAGGTAACAAATACCTTTGACGGGGGATTTCGGAATGTTGAACAAGGTGGAAATCTGCGGTGTCAACACCTCTCAACTAAAAGTGTTGCCTAATGATGAAATCGTCGAGCTCCTGAACAAGACAAAGCAGGGTGATCGAGAAGCGCGGGAGAAGCTGGTGCAAGGCAATCTGCGGTTGGTATTGAGCGTTATTCAGCGTTTTACGAACCGGGGAGAATTGGTGGATGATCTTTTTCAGGTTGGCTGTATTGGTTTGATTAAATCCATAGACAATTTTGACCTTACGCAAAACGTACGCTTTTCAACCTATGCCGTACCGATGATTATTGGCGAGATCCGGCGCTATCTTCGGGACAACAGCTCCATCCGTGTCAGCCGCTCTATGCGGGATACGGCATATCGTGCAATGCAGGCCAAAGAACAATTTGTGAATGCACATCAACGGGAGCCGACGCTTGACGAGCTTGCAACGATTATGGGTACGCCACGCGAGGAATTGGTGTTTGCGCTGGATGCTATTGTTGAGCCGGTATCGTTGTATGAACCACTGTATTCGGACGCAGGGGATGAGATGTGTGTAATGGATCAAGTAAAGGATACAAAAAATACAGATGAAAGTTGGTTGGAACGTATAGCACTTCGAAATGCGATCAGCCGATTACCCGAACGGGAACAGCATATTTTATCCTTGCGTTTTTTTGAAGGACGCACGCAAACAGAAGTGGCGGAGGAGGTAGGGATTAGCCAAGCACAAATCAGCCGGCTGGAGAAGGCGGCGCTTGCCCGGATTAAAAAGCAGATTTAGTCGAAAAATGTTTGCAATCAAAAGGCGGATGGAGTATAATAAATCGATATGGATTAATTATACGTTTACGGAGGATATAGAAAACCATGCATACCAATGTTACGATATTCGATCATCCGCTTATTACTCATAAGATCAGTGTGCTGCGCAGTGTCGATACGTCCTGCAAGGAATTTCGGGAGTTGATTGAGGAAATTGCGACATTAATGGGCTTTGAAGCGTTGCGGGATCTTCCCTTGGAGGAGGTTGACATAACAACACCGATTTGCAAAACAAAGGCAAAAATTCTTTCAGGGAAAAAACTCGCGATTGTCCCGATTTTACGTGCTGGTCTGGGAATGACGAATGGTTTGCTTAATCTTGTTCCCTCTGCGCGCGTAGGCCATATCGGGCTTTATCGTGATCATGATACGCTTGAGCCACATGAATATTATTGCAAGCTCCCCGATGATATTGAAAACCGGTTGGTAATCCTTCTGGATCCCATGCTTGCAACCGGCGGTAGTGCGTCGGCCGCTGTAAATTTTATAAAACAGCGCGGTTGTAATCATATCAAAATGATGTGTATAATTGCAGCGCCGGAGGGTATCGAGCGTCTCGCTGCAGAGCATCCGGACGTGGAAATCTATTGCGGCTGTGTGGATGAAAGGCTTAATGAAATCGGTTATATTGTTCCGGGTTTAGGGGATGCCGGGGACCGTATATTCGGTACAAAATAAAACAGAAAAATCCGGCTTGAAACAGCCGGATTTTTTATACCAGATAAAGAAAAAACCATAAGTAGAATTGGGGGTGGGGTATGAAATCAATCTGTCTTCGGCAGGCAAGGCAGTTCATCCTTTTGAAACAGGGCTTACTCGGACGGTACCGATTTGCTGGTAAACAGGGAGCACTGGAATATATCCGTCAGGCAGGTTGTATTCAGTTTGATCCAGTCGATATTTGCGGAAAAAACGCGGAACTGACGTTGCAGTCCAGAGTAAAAGGTTTTACCAAATCGATGTTGGATACGCTTTTGTATAAAGATCGTGCACTGATTGATTATCCGGATAAGCAGCTGTCCATTTTTCCTGTTGAAGATTGGCCGTATTTTGCACGGTATCGTGAGATTGCACGGAAAAATGCGGCGACGTTTCCAGAACTGCCGGAACTGGAAGCACAGGCAAAGGCGTATATTTGTACCCATGGTCCTGTATGCTCGGAGGAATTGCCAATAGATGGGGACCTGCACTGGCATTCTGCTATTCATTGGAGCGGGAACTGGCATGAAAAGAGCAAGGCTGCGCGCAGTGTACTGGAGCAGTTATATTCGGTTGGAGATCTGGTTATCCATCATAAAAACGGGACGCGGAAATTTTATGACCTTGCTCAGCGCCATATTCCGCAACCATTGCTTCATGCGGAAGACCCGTTTCCAAATGATTTTGAACATTTAAAATGGCGGATTCTTCGCCGTATCGGCGCCGTCGGACTGCTTTGGGACCATGCTTCAGATGCCTGGTTGAATCTATTGGGCCTTACGACCCAACAACGCCATGCAGCGTTTAACTGCCTTGTGGAACAGGACGCCCTTATCCCGATACAGGTGGAAGGGATCCGCACGCCGCTTTATTGCCGTGCGGAAGACGAAGCTTTGTTGGAAGAGATCCTGGAAACAGAAAAAAGCTTTTTTCCGCGCTGCGCGTTGCTTGCGCCGTTGGATCCATTCCTTTGGGATCGAAAACTGATACGGGCGCTGTTTGGTTTCGAATATAGTTGGGAAATTTATACACCGGCCGAAAAACGAAAATTCGGCGCGTATGTTCTTCCCATAATTTATGGAGAGCGTTTTGTTGGACGCATTGAAGCTATTGCACAGCAAAAAAACCGGACGCTTATCATAAAAAACATCTGGTATGAAAAAGAAATTCAACGGACAAGAGCCCTACTTCAGGCGCTGGAACATGCCGTTATACGGTTTGCGAGATTCAATCGATGCAAAAAAATCGAATGGCCGGATTTGCCGGAGTATACAGCGGATTTTTGGGTTACATATGTATAAAAAAGCAGGACAAATGCCGGTACATCTGCCCTGCTTTGAAAGGTTTAGTTAATTTCCAGGGCGACTTTGCGCCTGGGCGCAGGAAATTCGCGTTCAATTTGCGCTAGATCCTGATCGTCAAGTATAAGTTTCAACGCCTGTGCGTTGTCCTCGACATGCGCAGGGGTAGAGGCTTTGGGGATGGGGATCAGGTTTTCGTCCCGTAGGATAAAGGCAAGCATCACTTGTGCAAGACTTACGCCGTGACGGTCTGCAACAGCGGAAAGGGTATGGCTACGGACAACGTCACGGTCCAGTGCGCCGAATTGTGCTAAGGGGCAGTACGCCATTGCGGTCATTTTGTGGTTTTTCAGCCAGGGAAAGAGATCAAATTCCGGACCGCGGCAACCGACATGATATAGTACCTGGTCGGTTATGCAGTTTGCGCCACTGGGAACAGAAATCAGCTCCTGCATATCCTGCGTGTCGAGATTGGAAACACCCCAATGCCGGATTTTTCCGCTTTTGACCAGTTCCTCCATGCAGGCAGCTGTTTCCGCAAGTGGTACGCGGCCGCGCCAGTGCAAAAGGTACAGATCCAGATAGGATGTTCCCAGACGTGAAAGCGTTGCATCGCAGGCTGAGAAAATTGCGTTACGTCCGGCATTGTGTGGATACACCTTGGAAACGAGAAAAATATTTTCCCGGGGGAAAGCGCGTATTGCCTCGCCAAGCAGCATCTCACTTCGGCCGGATGCGTACATTTCCGCAGTATCGATAAGATTTAGTCCGAGTTCTAAACCGTGCCTGAGTGTAGCGATTTCGGTTTTTCGATCACCACGTTCCGCCAGATGCCATGTACCCTGCCCGAGTCTGCAAACCGGTGCGCCGGAAGCACAAACAAAGGCCGGATTAGAAATCATCTGCATAAACATCACACTCCTTTACGTTAGTCTATCACATAAATCCGGTACTTGGCAACTGTTTACATTTTCTTCTTTGACAAATCGAAAATTCCTGCTACAATAATCAGCAGGACAAATAAAGGAGAAGTGAATGATGAAACGAGTATTCGCAATTTTTTCAGTTGTTTTGGCTTTTGTTTTGGTTTTTTCCGGGTGTGCAAAAACAGATGCGGATCAAGGTTCCGGGGAAAACAATGGGAATCCGGACTATAATTTTGAAGACGGAGAATTGTTGTCAGGATTGCATTATGTTGAGATGGAAGTCGAAGATTATGGTACGATGATTCTGGAAATCGATGCCGATGCGGCACCGATCAGTGCTACGAATTTTTTAAAGCTTGTAAATTCCGGCTTTTATGATGGCCTGACGTTCCATCGTATTATCTCTGGATTCATGGCGCAGGGTGGAGATGGTTCTGCAACAGACCGTGCTGATGAAGCGCAAACGATTACCGGGGAATTTGCGCTGAATGGGTATGATAATCCAATTTCCCATACCCGCGGTGTAATCTCTATGGCCCGTGCGCAGGATTACAACAGCGCAAGTTCGCAGTTTTTCATTATGCATGCCGATTATACAGATCTTGACGGTTCCTATGCTGCTTTCGGCCGCGTGATCGAGGGAATTGAAGTGGTTGATAAAATGTGCGAAGACGCTGACCCCAATGCATACAATGGGATGCTGGAAACGCAGGACCAGCCGGTAATTTCCTATGCGAAGCTGCTGGGAACGGAAAAACCGTAAACTGTTTGCAAATTTACAGAAAACCCAATTTGATTCTTTAAAACTTTATACATTCCTACAAAATACGGGCGGAAGCTTGAACTTCTGCCCGTATTGTTTTATAATACGGGCGGGGAAAGCTGCTTGCCGGTTTCCCAGAGGTTGCTGTATCCAAAACGGGTAAATCCGTTTGGAAATAAAAAGCGCTGCATCTTGAAGACAAGAGCAGCAGCAGGAGGAATTTGATATGGAACGTAATCCAAAAACATCAGCGCAGAAAACACGTACGCTTGTAGGAATCGCTTTGTTTACCGCAATTGTCGTTGTTTTGCAGCTACTTGGCAGTTTTATCCGTTTTGGGCCCTTTTCGATTTCACTTACGTTGATTCCCATTGTGGTTGGCGCCGCGGTCTACGGTGCAAAATCCGGTCTCTGGCTGGGCTTTGTATTCGGCGTGGCTGTTCTTCTCTCCGGTGATGCAGCTGCATTTTTGCCGGTTAACCCTGTTGGCACGGTGATTACGGTACTGCTTAAAGGAGCAGTCGCCGGTTTATGTGCTGGGCTTGTGTATAAAGTATTGGAGAAAAAGAACCGTTATCTTGCAGTTGCTGCGGCAGCGTTTGTTTGCCCGGTTGTTAACACAGGGATTTTCCTGCTTGGCTGTTTGTGCTTTTTTATGGAAACATTGGCTGTTTGGGCAGAAAATCTCGGTTTTGGCAGTGCGGTAGGTACCTATATGATCGTGGGATTGGTAGGTGGGAATTTCCTGTTTGAACTTGCCGTCAACCTGATCTTTAGTCCGTTGATTGTCCGGATTATCAAAATTGGGAAAAAAGAATGAACGGGGCGTCGGTATGATTCTGGTTTTGGATGTTGGGAATACGAATATTGTCCTTGGTTGCGTAGAAAATGGCGAGATATCCCATGTAGCGCGTATTTCTACCCAGGAAATCAGGACGGAAAATGAATATGCGGTAATGATTTCCCAGATTCTGGCGCTGGAGCATGTGAGTTGTTCACAGTTTGAAGGTGCGGTCATGTCCAGTGTTGTGCCGCAGGTAACAGAAGTGCTGGCACATGCGGTCAAATTGCTGACAGGATGCGAGGTACTGATTGTCGGTTCTGGGATCAAGACTGGCTTGAATATTCGGATTGATAATCCGGCGCAGCTTGGCCCGGATCTGGTTGTCGGTGCGGTAGCGGCACTGGAGTTGTATAAGCCGCCGTTGATTGTGATCGATATGGGAACAGCGACGACGTTTTCTGTGATCGATGCTTCCGGCGCTTTTTTAGGCGGTGCAATTGTCCCGGGAATGGGGTTATCGCTTGATGCGTTGGTTGCCAGGACATCCCTGCTACAGAAGATCCCGTTTGAAGTTCCGCGCCGCTGTATTGGTTCCAATACCGTTGACTGTATGAAAAGCGGCGTTGTGCTTGGGACGGTTTCCATGCTTGACGGGATGATCGAGCGTATAGAGGCGGAGCTTGGGTCACAAGCGACTGTACTTGCAACCGGAGGACTTGCGTCTCGGATTATTCCGCATTGCAAACATGAAATTATCTATGACGGAAATCTGTTGCTGAAAGGACTCTGGGCAATTTACCGGAAAAATCATAATCATAAATAACAATTAGACCCACCGGGGGAATCCTCGGTGGGTTTTTTTATAAATCTTGCAATCCAGGCAGCTTTTGCATGCTTGACTTTTTTGAAAGAAGTCTGTATCCTAAAATCAGCATGTATAGAGCCGGAAGGGAGGAAAGATGCTTGCGATATCATTTTGCAGTGTGCGACGATCATCATGCAGATGCGCTTACTGTGAAAGCCCTGGTTGAAAGCTGGGCTGTCCGGTATGGGTATCAAGCCCGTGTGGATGTGTTCCCTTCTGCCGAGGCGTTTCTGTTTCGTTACGCTGAAGATAAAAGTTATGACATCCTCCTGCTTGATATAGAGATGACTGGGGCGGATGGTATTAGTCTTGCCAAGACGATAAGAGTTGAAAATGATGCTGTACAGATCGTTTTTATTACAGGGTATTCAGATTACATCGCCGAGGGATATGAGGTGGCAGCGCTGCATTATCTGCTAAAGCCGGTGTCAGATGTCAAGCTTTTTGAAGTGTTGACTCGTGCGGCAGCCTGCTTGAAAAAAGAAGAACGCGTATTGTTTTTGAAAATTGGCGGGGAATCTTTTCGGCTTCCACTGCGGGAAATTCATTATTTTGAAGTACAAGGAAATTATGTCACCATCCATGCGGCAAAGGAATACACATTGAAATCGACGCTGTCCGGATTTGAAAATGTACTGGATGAACGCTTTTTCCGGATTGGAAGATCTTTTATTGTGAATCTTGCGTATATCCGACGGGTAACACGCAAACAAGTGGATCTGTTGAGCGGTGAATGGATTCCACTTCCGCGTGGAATGTACGATGTGCTGAACCGTGCGATTATGGAAAGCGTGCTGTAGACAATGGGGATGCTGGAAAAATGGATGGATCGGAGAATCGGCGCCTATCAGCGGGAACTGATTCAGACACATTACGATGAAGTGGAAAATATGTACCGGCAAATGCGCGGTTGGCGCCACGATTATCGTAACCATATTCAGACGATGAAAAGTTATGCGGCACAGGGGGATTTTGAGGCGGTCTGCCGTTATCTTGATGAATTGGATGCCGATTTAACAACGGTTGATACGGTAATAAAAACCGGAAACCGTATGGCGGATGCGATCTTGAACAGCAAGATTTCCCTGGCCAAATCCAAGCATATCCCGGTCGTCGCGGATGCACATATTCCATATGCGCTGAATATTTCGGAACTTGATCTGTGCGTGATACTTGGCAATCTTTTTGATAATGCGATAGAAGCAAGCCTTGCGCTGCCGGAAGAAAAGCGAATGATCCGTATTTACATGGATATGAAGGGCCCGCAGTTGTATATATCCCTAACAAACTTAACAGCCACGAAAAAACAGAAAAAGATAGGGGGCCGCTTTCGTTCAACCAAGGGCGAAGGGCATGGTTTCGGCCTTGTGCGCATAGACGCGATTGTCGAACGGTTGGGCGGCTATCTGCGTCGCGGCAGCGAGGATGGCGCGTTTACAACGGAGCTGTTGTTGCCGCAGTAAAACCATTCATCCCCCGGATTATACAGTTTATCCCCGACAGCGTCTGCCGGGGATTTTTTGTGTTATGGTATACATGAGGTGATGCAAATGGAAAAGGCGAAACAGCGGAATAAACCCAAATATACGATGTGGAAAAACGCAGTATTTATGATGGCATTAGCCTGGAAGCAGCATAAGAGTGTGCTGATCTTGTGTATAGTAAGCGCGCTGTTGGCTGTTATATTGAATCTCATAGAACTGTTTCTTGCTCCAATGATTCTGCAAAAAGTGGAAATGTCGGCACCGCTTGTACAATTGTTTGAAGTTATAGCGGTTTTTGTGTTTTCTTTGCTGCTTGTACGTGGCGTACAAGCCTATATTAATGAGAATACTTTGTTTGGCCGTGTTTATCTACGCCTATTGCTGGTTCGCCGCGCTGATGAAAAGTTTGCGTCTACGAGTTTCCCCAATACAGAGAATCCTGAAATTTTAAAGCACGCAGAAAGTGCGTCCCGTGCGCTGTCCAACAACCGTGCGGCGGGCGAGGCAATTTGGGAGACATTGACGGATCTTGGTAAAAATTTTTTGGGATTTCTTTTATATCTTATGCTGTTATCAACGGTCGATCCGGTTTTGCTGGTGGTGACTACTCTCGCCGCATTGGTTTCCTATTTTACCAGCAAACGGCTTAATGAATGGGGTTACCGGCATCGGGAGGAAGAAAGCAGATACCAAAAAAAGATTGCTTATATTCAAAGCAGAAAAGAAGATCTTCAATTTGCAAAAGATATTCGTATTTTTTGCATAGCACCCTGGCTGGATGATGTCTATACCAGCGTTGTAAAGATGTATCGGAAATTTCATGCACGCGCACAATGCATATATATCTGGACGGATATCATTCATATTTTTATGACATTTTTGCGCAGCGGGCTTTCTTATTTATATCTGCTGGACCTGACATTACGTGAGGGGTTGCCTGCTTCCACATTTTTATTGTACTTTTCAGCAATTGGAGGATTTGCAAACTGGATTACGGGACTTTTAGATGATTTTTCGCGTCTGCATAAACAAAGCATAGACTTATCGGTAGTACGGGAATTTTATGAATTACCGGAACAGTTCCGCTTTGAAGAAGGGGAAAAATTGGAGCCTGTGCTGGATAAGGCTTATGAAATCCAGCTTCGCCATGTAAGTTTCCGTTATCCCGGCGCCGAATCGGATACATTGCAGGACATTTGTTTAACCATTCGGCCGGGAGAAAAACTGGCAGTTGTTGGTCTCAATGGCGCAGGAAAAACGACGCTTGTCAAATTAATTTGCGGCCTTTATGATCCGACACAGGGAGAAGTACTGCTCAATGGCGTAGATATCCGCCGTTATGACCGACGGGATTATTATCGGCATTTTTCTGCCGTATTCCAGCAGTTTTCCATTCTTTCTTCTACGCTTGCTGAGAATGTGGCACAAAGTGCGGACGAAGTTGATTGGGATCGTGTTCAGGCATGTCTTGAAAAAGCCGGCCTTGCACAAATGGTAACGCGTTTGCCACAGGGTCTAAATACCCATATTGGTCGTGAAGTATATGAAGATGGGATCGAACTTTCCGGTGGTGAAATACAGCGTTTGATGTTGGCACGCGCACTTTATAAAAATGCGCCGTTAATCCTGTTAGACGAACCTACAGCCGCTTTGGATCCCATTGCAGAAAGCGAACTGTATCAAAAATATAATGATTTTACTTTGGGACGGACTTCGGTGTTTATTTCACACCGTCTGGCCTCGACACGATTCTGCGATCGGATTCTTTTTATTGAGAATGGCGTAATTGCAGAACAGGGCAGTCATGAACAGCTCCTGCAAAAGGGCGGACATTACGCCGAACTTTTTGCTATACAAAGCCGGTATTATCAGGAAGGAGGGATGGAAAATGGCGAACTCTAAAAAGGCTTCATTGCGGGAAGTTATGCACTTGAACAATCGGGCATTTAAAATTTTATATCATAAGTATCCAAGGTTGTTTTTAAGTGGTGGGCTATACCAAAGTTTACATGCACTTTCACCTTATGTTGGGATTTACTTATCTGCTCAGCTGATCAATGAACTTGCTGGAACTCGAAATGTAGAACGGTTGCAAACCTGGGTTTTAGCGGCATTGTGTTCAGCGGCTGTTCTGGCATTCCTGGAAGCGGTATTGCAGCGTTGGCAAACTTATGAATATAACGTAGCTCGGGAAGATATCAATTCGATATATGCGCAAAAGATGATAGAAATGGATTTTTCGTGTGTTGTTTCTTCCAAAACGCAGGAAGATTTTTCACAGATTCGGCAAAATGCAAATTGGGCAGGATGGGGATTCCCTCGGATCCGGGATTTTTTCAATTCAATCCTTCAGTCTGTTTTTTCCGCTTGCGGTGCAGTGGCGTTAACGATTAGTTTGTTTACAGCGAGAATCCCGGTACAAAATAGCTTTGCGTTTTTAAATCATCCGTTCTTTGCGATTCTTATGCTGGGCATGATGCTCGCGGCAATATTTTTGAGTGCCTGCTGCAACAATCGGGCTTCGGTATATTGGATCCAGTATGCGCAGCAGGCCAAGTTTGGGAATCGCTTTTTCTCTTTCTTTGGAGGTTTATCGATGGATCGCCATCGTGCTATGGATTTGCGCATGTATGATCAGGAGCAGGTGTGCCGCAGTTATGTAAGACGGAATAAAAGTTTTACCCCGGGATCTTTCATCGCGCGTAAAGCGAAAGGTCCAATGGGAATGTTGTGTGCAGTTGGTGTAATGACGTCGGTTGCATTTACCGGGGCGATTTATTTGTTTACCTGCATAAAGGCCTGGGCTGGGGCATTTGCCGTTGGGTCTGTAACACAGTATATCGGCGCGTTTACCAAGTTGTCGGGAAGCATCGGACAGCTTTTCAATCTTGTCGGCGATCTACGCGGAAACGCGGCTTTCCTGCGCACAACTTTTGATTTTTTGGATATCCCGCATGAAATGTACCAGGGCAGCTTGACGGTAGAAAAACGTTCTGACTGTAAATATGAAATTGAGTTTCGCGATGTATCGTTTCGGTACCCGGGAAGTGAAGTTTATGCCTTACGTCATGCTTCCATGAAATTCCGTGTTGGGGAACGACTGGCTATTGTAGGCCGGAACGGGAGCGGGAAAACAACTTTTGTCAAACTATTGTGCCGTCTGTATGATCCGACGGAGGGAGAAATTTTGCTGAATGGGATCAATATCCGCAAGTATGATTATGCGGAGTATATGTCCATTTTTTCTATCGTATTCCAGGATTTCAAGCTTTTGGCCTTTGGGCTAGGTGAAAATGTTGCTGCAAAAAGTAAATATAATCGTATGCGAGCGGAATCCTGCCTGCGGCAGGCAGGATTTGGTGAGCGGTTGGATGCACTTGAAAAAGGGTTGGATACATACCTTTATCGTGAGTTTGATGAAAAAGGTGTAGAAATATCTGGTGGGGAAGCGCAAAAAATTGCGTTGGCACGTGCACTTTATAAGGATGCGCCGTTTATCATTCTGGACGAACCTACCGCTGCATTGGATCCGATTGCAGAAAGTGAGGTTTATACGAAATTTAATGAGTTGGTCGGAGATAAAACCGCAATTTATATTTCGCATAGGCTTTCTTCCTGCCGTTTCTGCGATACGATTGCTGTGTTTGAAGAAGGCGCTATTGTTCAGCGCGGCACGCATGAGGAACTCGTCGCACAGCCGGGAGAATATGCCGAGTTGTGGAATGCACAAGCGCAGTACTATCGCAAAAACGGAGAATAATACAAATCACCCCGGAATCTGGAAATTCCGGGGTGATTTTATGTAGTATATTAAATTGAAGCAGAAAAACTGATTTAAAAGCAGGATTTTTGTTTTGAATCAGATCTCTCTAAATTTTAATAGTAAAGCTTGGATAATTCTTTATATTCCGGCTTGAGTGCCTGATAAAGGCGGTCGTACAGACGGAAATAGCCATCGTAAATCTTCGCCTGCTCTGCGTCCGGCATCAGCGGTTCATTGGTGCGGATAATCGCGTCGCATGCTTCCGGTACGCTCGAATACAGCCCGGTGCCGACTGCCGCGAGAATTGCGACACCCAGTGCACCGCCTTCAGAGGACTGCACGGTTGTAATCGGAGCGTTGTAGACGTCAGCCTGGATTTTACGCCAGATTTTGCTCTTTCCGCCGCCGCCGGTAGCGCGGACTTCACTGGTGGAAATACCGAAATCGCGCAGGATTTCCAAACTGTCGCGCAGCGAGAATGCAACGCCTTCGAGGATTGCACGGGTAAAATGGGCACGCGTATGCTGCGGATTGATACCGAAGAATACGCCTCTGGCATCGGCGTCGCAGTGCGGCGTACGTTCGCCGATAGGATACGGCAGGTAAATCAGGCCTTCGCAGCCAGCCTGCACCTTTGCTGCCGCCTGGTCCATCAGATAATAGGGGTCTACGCCCATGACACGTGCAGTGTCCATTTCAGGGCCGCAGAAGTTGTTGCGGTACCACTGCAGGGACATTCCGGCGCCCTGCGTACAACCCATCAAATGCCATGCACCCGGTACTGCGTGGCAGAAGCTCTGGATTACGCCGGATGGATGGACTTTTACTGTATCGGTGTGTGCAAAAATTGTGCCGGATGTACCGATGGTTGCGGACACAACGCCTTCACGGACAATACCGTTGCCGACTGCACCGGCAGCCTGATCGCCTGCACCGCCGGCAATCGGCGTGCCTGCCTTCAATCCGGTCAGTGCAGCAGCTTCGGAATTGACGACGGAACTGATGACCGGGGACTCGTAAACAGGCGCCAGCCAGTTCTTGTCCACATCAAGTTTGGAAAGGAGTTCATCGCACCAGCAACGGTGCGCGACATCAAGATAAAGCATACCGGAAGCGTCCGAAACTTCGGTTGCAAATTCACCGGACAGCTTATAACGGATATAGTCTTTCGGCAGAAGAATTTTGTCAATTTTTTCATAAATTTCGGGTTCATGGTTGTATACCCAACGGACTTTCGGTGCGGTAAATCCAACAAGCGCAGGGTTGGCGGTCAGCTCAATGAGGTGCTGCGCACCAATAATGGAGGTGATTTCCTCACATTCTGCAACGGTACGCTGGTCACACCAGAGGATTGCAGGACGAAGAACACGTCCATTTTTGTCCAACAGTACGGAACCATGCATCTGTCCAGATAGGCCGACCCCCTTGATCTCGGAAGCGTCAATGCCTGCCGTAACCTGCTTCAGCGTTTCACAAACGGCATTCCACCATAACTCCGGATCTTGTTCTGCCCAACCGTTAGCAGGTTGTGCCATAGGATATTCGCGCAATGCGGAAGCAATTGTTGTACCGGCTTCGTCAAACAAGACGGTTTTGGTGCCGGAAGTACCAATATCAATACCAATTAAATATGCCACAAAAAATCCTCCTATAATTGATCGTAAATTACAGTGTGCGGATCAGATTAATAAGATTATATCACAAGGCCGGCATTTTATCAAGCGCAACTATGCCGGGAATAAAAAACAAAGAGAATAAAATAAGCATAACTTAAAAATAACGTAACAAAAAGCCTTGAAATATTTGTTACTTTTTGTTATAATTTAATTAACAAATTGTAGGTTTACATAAATCTGTTGAAGAAGAAAGGGGGCGAGCAAGCTGAAAAAAAGTTGGATATTTTCAGAACAGTATTCAAAAGAGCGTGTGCGGCGAATTGAAAAAGAGACGGAACTGTCTCGACTTGCGTCAAGAGTATTGGCGGCGCGCGGTGCTTTTGACGGCCCCTCTGCGGAACAATGGTTGGATTGCGATGCGCAAAATCTGTATGATCCTTTTCTGCTGCCGGATATGGAAAAAGCGGTAAAAACGATACGGGAGAGTATTGCAAAGAGAGAAAAGATTGCGATTTTTGGGGATTATGACGTTGATGGAGTAACTTCAACTTGTGTGATGCTCAAATATTTCCGCTCTGTAGATCTCGAATGTACGTATTATATACCGGATCGTCTTAATGAAGGATATGGCGTTAGTTGTCCTGCATTGGAGAAGTTGGCAGCGCAGGGTGTAAAACTTGTGATTACTGTGGATACAGGAATAACGGCCTATGAAGAAGTGGAATTCGCACATCGTTTAGGGATGAAGATCGTAATTACGGATCATCACGAATGTCGGGAACAATTGCCGGATGCGGAAGCGGTTGTGAATCCAAAACGATTCGACAGCGCGTATCCATTCAAAGAGCTGGCGGGAGTTGGGGTAGCGTTCAAGCTGGTGTGCGCGCTGCTTGGGCCGGAGAAGCAGGATATAGCCATTGTGCTTTATGCTGCGCTGGCCGGGCTTGGGACGATTGCAGATTTAATGCCGCTGGTCGATGAAAACCGGATTATTGCCGGCCTTGGGTTGGAACGTTTAGCGGAAAACCCACCGCTTGGATACCTTGCTTTGGCGCAGAAATCCGGTGTTGATGAATCCAAGCGCGCCAGTGCGATCACGGTCAGTTATGTATTGGCCCCGCGCATTAATGCAGCAGGACGGTTTGGATGTGCATATAAATCCGTTGAGCTGTTTTTGACAGAGATCCAAAGCGAAGCCGATCGGCTTGCTGATGAGCTGTGTGCAATGAATCGGCAGCGACAGGAGATGGAAAACAGTATCCGCGACTCCGCACTTGCAAAAATCGCAGTGGAATGCGATATGGATAACGACAGCGCAGTGGTGTTATGGGATGAGAATTGGCATCATGGTGTAATCGGAGTGGTTAGCTCCAAGCTGGCTGATCAGCTTGGTAAACCTGTGATTTTGATTTGTGTTGATGGGGATGAAGCTCGAGGATCTGGGCGTAGTATCGAGGGATTTAATTTATTTGCGGCATTAAGTGCGACCAGTGAATATTTGACGCAATACGGAGGTCATGAGCTGGCAACCGGGTTAACGTTGAAGAAAGAGAATCTTGAGGCATTTCGGAACGCATTTCTTATCTATGCGAAACGTGAGCTGCATCCTGACGCCTGTATTCCGACGTTGTATGTGGACTGTGAAGCGGAGCCGGAGGATTTTTCTGTTGCATCTATTGCATCTTTATCGGCATTGGAGCCTTTTGGGATGGCGAACCCACAGCCTGTATTTTGTCTGCGGGATTTGCGGGTGGCTTGCGTGGTCCCGATTGGGAATGAGCGCCATATGCGGCTGACGCTGGCAGCGCGCGACCAGCGTTTCGATGCAGTTCAGTTTTGCGCGACGGTATATGATGCGCCATTTGTAAAGGGCAGCTATGTGGATATTGTGTTTAATGCAGATATTAACACGTTCCGAGGTCAAAATGTGCAATTTATTTTAAAGGATATTCGGCTTTCCCGGACTTCTGAGCGGATTAACGCACGGGATATCAGTTTATACCAAAAATGTATATCCGGGGCTCAGCTTACCGGGCCGCAGGCAGCTTATCTTTATCCGTGTAGAAGCGAGCAGGTATTTGTCTGGAAATATATTGTATCTAAGATGGTGGAAGGAAAGTTTAAACGCCCGCCGGAAGATGTTGCACTGCGGATCAAAACAGAAAACGGTATTAAAATGAACGCTGGAAAGCTGTTGATTTGTGTTGCAGCATTTGCGGAACTTGGATTTGTAAAATTTTCCTATGATGGCTTGGTTATGCGTGTAGAGATGGTTCCAGGACATGCGCGTCGGGATATGGGACAGTCGAAGTTGATCTGCCGGTTGAAGCGTTGTGCAGGACTTGTATGATTGAAAAATGCTTATATTTGTAGTATAATGATGAAAAGTCGTAAAGCTTCGGCTTTTCATCATTCTTTTTATCTTGGTTTTCTTGAAACTCAGTTAAATAAGGATATAAAACAATGGGGACGATAGTATGCAAGCATGGATATAATAGAATCAGAATTAATGTATCCATAGGAAGTCCTGTGTGATAGGGATCAATTGGTTGGAGCTTTCCGCTGCTAGAAATTATGATTTTGAAGCAGGCGGAATTCAGTCATATATAGGTGCAATTATGAATGAAAAAATAGAAGCGATTATAAAAAAAATCAACTGTTCTGATGAGGACGCAAAACGCATTCGACAAGCTTATGAAACAGCGGAGCAGGCACATGCCGGCCAGCTGCGCTCATCCGGCGAACCATATATCATTCATCCGCTTGCAGTAGCGGAAATTTTGACGGATTATACGAGCGACCCTGATACAATCATCGGCGGTCTGCTACATGACTGTATCGAAGATACGGATACAAGTTATGAACAGATCAAGACGGCGTTCGGTGTGCGTGTGGCAGATCTTGTGGAAGGGGTAACCAAACTGACGCGTATGCCCCATGTCACACAAGAGGAAGAAGAAAGCGAGAATATCCGTAAAATGTTTCTGGCAATGGCCAAGGATATTCATGTGATCATTATCAAACTTTGCGACCGGTTGCATAACATGCGTACGCTTATGTACCGGCCCGAGCAGAAACAGAGGATTAAGGCGTTTGAGTCCATGCAGATTTATGCCCCAATTGCGCACCGGCTTGGTATGAATGCAATTAAGGATGAACTGGAAGATCTTTCCATTATGTACCTTGATCCGGTTGGATATAAGTATATTATCGATTATCTGCACCGCAATGTAACAGAGCGCCAGAACCTGCTCAACAGTATAATCGAGCGGTTGAAATCCCATTTGCATGAGCATGGCATAGAGGCTTGCGTAGAAGGCAGAGTCAAGCACATTTATGGCATTTACAATAAGGTCTATATGCATAACCGGGATATTGAGCAAGTTTATGATATTTATGCGGTGCGTGTAATCACAGATACGATACCGCAGTGCTATAATGTCCTCGGTCTGGTGCATGAACTTTACCATCCGATGCCCGGCCGTTTTAAAGATTACATTTATACGCCAAAACCCAATATGTACCAGAGTTTGCATACGACGGTAATCGGCCGTGATGGTATGCCGTTTGAAGTCCAGATTCGTACCTGGGATATGCATAATACAGCGGAATACGGGATCGCGGCACACTGGAAGTATAAAGATAATATTCATACGAACAGCCAGGATGAAATGTTTGCCTGGGTGCGGCGTTTTTTGGAAAGCCAGCAGGAAAACGATGATCGGGAGGAATTCCTTTCCGATTTGCGGATTGAACTGTTTGCCGATGAGGTTTTTGTCTTTACGCCGAAGGGTGATGTGGTGAATCTTCCAATGGGTTCGACGGCAATTGACTTTGCCTATGCAATTCATAGCGCGATTGGCAACCGGATGGTCGGCGCACGTGTCAATGGAAAGATGATTCCGCTGAACCGCCCGTTGCAAAATGGGGATATTGTCGAAGTACTGACTTCCAATTCTTCTCGGGGACCCAGCCGCGACTGGTTGAAAATAGCCAAAACCGGAGAGGCGCGGAATAAAATCAAGCAGTGGTATAAAAAGGAAAAGCGGGAAGAAAACATTCAGCGCGGACGGGAAGAATTCGAATCAGAATTGCGCCGCAACTTGTTAACGCATATGTTTGACGATGGGGAGCGGGAAGCACAGATACTAAAGCGCTATAAATTTGATTCGATGGATGATATGTATGCTGCCTTCGGATACGGAGGATTGAGCGTACGTAAAGTGATCAATCACCTGATTGAGGAACACAACCGGCAGGAACGTGCCCAGCGCAACCAGACTCGGACAATCAAAGAAACAAAACCAACGTCCGGCGTTATTGTGGAAGGAATTGACAATTGTCTGATTAAATTTGCCCATTGTTGTACGCCGATTCCCGGCGACCATATTTTGGGATATGTAACCAAAGGAGCGGGCGTTAGCATTCATCGGGCGGATTGTGCTAATATTCTCAACATTTTGAAGAATCCGGAAAATTCGGAACGAATTATCAAAGTGCGGTGGGCAACAAAAACGGAAGAATACTATAGCGCGGCGATCCAGATTACGGGCATCAACCGCATGGGTATTTTGGCGGATATTACACGCTTAATCAGTGAAATGAATATCAGCCTTACCAGCATGAAAGCAAACGATGTTGCATCTAATGTGGTAGTCGATGTGACCGTTAATCTGCGTAATGCCGAGCAGTTTGGGCAGTTGGTTGTGAAATTGAAAAAAATTGAGGGCGTCGATGAAGTAACGCGAATTATACGGTGATACAATGAAAGCAGTAATACAGAGAGTACGTTCAGCGGAGGTTGAAGTAGACGGCGAGTTAGCTGGCGCTTGTAGGCAGGGTTTTTTTGTTTTGCTTGGCGTTATGCGTGAAGATACGCCGGAGGATGCAGCGCTTTTGGCGAAAAAAATTGTACAGCTGCGGGTATTTGAAGATGAAAATGATAAGATGAATCGGTCTTTGCTGCAAATTGGGGGTGAAATACTCGTGGTGTCCAACTTCACGCTTGCGGCAGATTGTACAGGCGGCCGCCGTCCCAGCTTTTTTGCTGCAATGCCGCCGCAAGAGGCACAGGCACTATATGAATATTTTGTTGCGTGCTGCCGCACGGAGGGAGTCGAGACACAGACCGGTGTTTTTGGCGCCCACATGCATATAACGCAAAAAGATGACGGACCGGTAACGATTATGCTGGATTCAAATGAATTAAAGAGGAAAAGATATGGAAATTGAAACGATTCCGGTAGGATGGATTCGAACCAACTGCTACGTTGCATTTGATCCGGATACACGGCAGGCTTTTATTGTAGATCCGGGGGATACGGCAGCAAGAATTCTGGCATTTGTGGAAAAGAACAAATTGCATGTGTCCCATATCTTATTAACGCATAGCCATTTTGATCATATTCTTGCGCTTGCTGATGTTCAGGCGGCGACGGGCGCGCGGGTATGCGTTCATGAACTGGAGGCAGGTTGTATAGAGGCACCGGATCATGCGGAAACCCGATCGCTGCGTATGCCGGATCTCTACATAAAACCGGCTAAAGTTGATCAAAAGCTGCATGATGGCGATGTGCTTGCGTTGCCCGGCGGGGATTTTGTTGTTTTGCATACACCGGGGCATACGCGCGGCAGCGTGTGCTTTGACAATGGAGAGGTTCTGTTTTCGGGAGATACGCTTTTTGAAAGCGACTGCGGACGCACCGATTTGCCGGGCGGAAGTGTTTTGGATATGCAGGAATCTTTGCGCCGTTTATACCATTTGTCTGGTGATCGTGTGGTTTATCCCGGCCATGACGTTTCTACAACGCTTGCGCGGGAACGCATAACCAACGTCGATATGCTTCGCGCTGTTCAGGCTTGACGATGCGGATTTTATTGGAGGGCAGCGACGCCCGGTATACATTGGAGCAGCTTGCGCAGACGCTTTTTGGCAGTCAGGAAATTGAAATTCAATGTCGGGTTCGGCAGACCCACAAGCGTATCAGTGCGGTGTGCGTATTGATACAGGAAGACCGCCAATCCCGAGCCTGCGCATGGTTGCAGAATTCAAATGACAAGTATGAATGTCAACATACGCATCGTCTTGTTGTTGCGCGAGCACTGTATCGGGCCGCATTGCAGATGCTGGATTCACCGCCGCAGTGGGGGATGCTGTCGGGCGTACGGCCGGCCAAATTAATTCGTGCGCAACTGGAAGCGGGGCATACGCCTGAGCAGGCGCAGCGTTGGTTGGAAAAAACCTACGATGTTCAATCGGACAAAGCAGCTTTGTGCGTAACAGCAGCGAAATTTGCGTTTTCCGTGCATCAGGATTTGGTACCGCGGGACGTGTTGCTGTACTTACATATCCCATTTTGCCCTTCCCGATGCAGTTACTGTTCTTTTGTCAGTATGTCCGCGGGGGATTATGCGCAGTATGGTGAGGCATATATTCAGGCGCTGATGCGGGAAATTTTTGCATTTGAAACACTTGTCAAGACAAGAGGGCTCCGCATCCGAAGCGTCTATATTGGCGGTGGTACGCCGGCAATTCTGGATGCAGACAAGCTGTATGATCTGTGCGCGCGCATTCATGTGCTGGCGCCTGCTGCGGAATTTACGGTTGAAGCCGGACGTCCTGACGTGATCAGCGCACAGAAACTTGCGGCGCTTCGCAGGGCAGGTGTGGAGCGTGTATGTGTCAATCCGCAGACGTTGAAAAATCAGACGCTGTCTGTAATCGGGCGCAAACATACGAGTGCAGATTTTTACCAGGCGTTTGCGCTTGCGAGGCAGGCAGGTTTTCAAGCAATTAATGTAGATCTAATTGCGGGCCTGCCGGGAGAAACGGAAGAGGATTTTTACAATACAATTGATGGGGTGACGGCGCTTGCGCCGGAAAATATAACGGTACATACGCTTGCCGTGAAACGTTCCAGTTTTTTAAATGCGGAAGCTTATCAGCCCGCTCCGGCTTCCCGGTTGCATGCAATGCTGGATTATGCAGAAAAGACGATTATGCAAAAGGGATATGCGCCGTATTATCTCTATCGGCAAAAGAACATGGGGGGCAGCTTTGAAAATATCGGCTTTGCAAAGCCGGGGGAAGAATGCCTGTACAACATTTGCATGATGGAAGAAATCGGGGACGTGATTGCCCTGGGGGCAGGTGCTTCTACCAAATTAACCCGGCATGGAATTCGCCGCCGGGTTAATCCGAAGTATCCGCGTGAGTATATTGCAGGAATTGACAGCGTATTGGCAGATTTTGACTGGATAGAGCAATATTTTTATGAAGAATGAGCTGATTCTGCCTGTCTTAGGGCGGGAAATTCAATTTAAAACGGAACCGGATCTGTTTTCGCCATCCGCACCGGACTGCGGTACGTTGGCTATGCTTCGGCATGTATCAATAACTTCTGAAGATCGGGTATTGGACTTGGGTTGCGGCTGGGGCTATGTGAGTGCCTGGGCCAGTATTGCAGGCGCTGCGCGTGTAGATGCCTGCGATATTGAAGCAAAGGCTGTAGCAGCCGCAAAGAAGAATTTGGAAACTGCCGGTTTGCCGGTGCGTGTTGTTCAAAGTAATGCGCTGGATGCGCTTTTGTTTTATGATTATACGCTGATTCTGTCCAATCCACCCTATCAAAGTGATTTTTCCGTTGCAAAAAAGTTTATATCCCAGAGTTGGGAGCACCTTTGTTTGGGCGGCCGGCTTGTTATGGTGACAAAGCGTAAACAATGGTATAAAAATCGAATTGCTGCAGTTTTTGGCGGTGTAAAAATTGAAGAGGACGATGGATATTTTATTTTTACTGCAGAAAAGCGGCCAATGAAATTAAAGGAAAAAAATAAAGGTCCTGGAATATCCAGAAAATTAGCTCGAAAAAAAGCACGGGGAGGGAAGTAGAATGAAGCGCAATGCCATACCGTATCGCAATTATCGGGAACTTGATTGGATCAATAAGCATTTACGAGAAGATCCACAGGGTTTTGTTCGTGCATGTGAACAGGAGTATTTTGCAAAGCTGGATGCGGCTGCTGAGAAAATTGCAGAGAGCATAGAACAAGCGGGAATCATTCTGCTTGCAGGTCCTTCCAGTTCCGGAAAAACCACCAGCGCATACCGTTTAAGTACAAAACTGGCGCAGCTGGGGATTGAGACACAGACCATAAGTATGGACGATTATTTCATGACAATGGATCGCCATGATCCGACCATTGATTTTGAAGCGCCGGAGCGGCTGGATATCGCCATGCTGCGCCAGCATATGAAAATTCTGGCGTCGGAGGGTGAGGTAGTATTGCCCCAATATGATTTTCATACGGGTATACAGAGCCTGTCACAGCGAAGGGTAAGCCGTAAAAAAGGGACGGCGGTGATTTTTGAAGGACTACATGCGCTTTCCGATTTGTTTGACGGCGCCGGTCCTGCCGTGCGGATTTATGTCAGCCCGCGCATGCGCGTGACCAGGGAAGGTGATATTTATTTGACGCCGGAAGCATTGCGATTTTTGCGCCGGAGTATACGTGATATCCGATTCCGTAGTGCGGACTTTACCCGCACATTATCGCTTTGGCCCAACGTGATCCGCGGAGAACGCCGTTATGTATTACCATCCAAGGCAAATGCTGATATTCTGATTGATACATCGATGGCTTATGAACCTGGTATGCTGGCTGTGGCGGTAGGTGATTCGCTTGCTGCGCTGGATGCGCAGAAGCTGGATGCGGTCGGTCTTGCGGATCTTGAAGAGAAACTCCGTAATGTTGAAAAATTAAATTTAACTTGGATTCCCCGGGATTCGGTTATGCGGGAATTCATTGGAAATGAAGGATTACCGCATTAGATTGGTGCTTTTTTAAAAAAAATCTTGCCTTTGAACCGGGTGGGGGTTATAATAAAGATAGGAATTTTTATTGGCTGTTTGAAAGGAGCGTAGTTTATGGAAATTAATGTGAGAGATCTTTTGAATAAAGTAAAATCAACTGCGCAGCAAGTTGGGACAAAGGCGACACAGCTTGGTAAAGAATGGGTATCGAATACAAAGCTAAATTTCCGTATTATGGAGCTGGGCTCCCAAATTGATGCAGATTTTAAAGCTGCCGGGAAGCTTTTGTATGCGGTACACTGTGGTGAAGAAATTGACTCGGAAGCCATTGATGAGATTTTGGCGCAAATTGATGGAAAACAGGAGGAGCTCGAAGCGTTAAAGGAAGCGCTTGCAAAAGCAAAAGCTGCGTATACTTGTCCGAATTGTGGGAAAAATGTAGGAAAAAGTGCAGCGTATTGTTCTTCCTGCGGGACAAAGATTGAGCGTCCCGAACCGGAAATCGAAGTGGAAGTTGTTGAGGGAGAATTTTCCGGAGAAGAGTGTGAGGCTTCTGTAGCAGAATCGGAAGAAGAAGCAGGGAATTGCTGCGAAAATGCAGCGCAGCCGTCGTGTTGTGCGCAGCCGGAGACCTGCCCGTGTGAAGCGGAGGATTCCACCGACTCGGATTGCAAAGATCAGGATGAGCCGGATAAGCTGTAGAGACTTAGTAGGTTTCAGATAACCGATATTTGAGAATATGCACTTGGGTGATTATCCGGAAAAATAAAAAGAATAGAAATCCGGCGAGAAAATCGCCGGATTCTTTGTGTAGAGAAACAGAAAAATATGGAATATTTATTTGAAAACATTGATATTTTAGATCCTGTTGATGGAGAAAAGCGAAATATGTATGTCGGTGTTGAGGGCACAGGTATTTGCTGGCTGTCTGATAAGGCGCCGCAGGAGCCGGCGAAACGTGTAATCAACGGGAAAAACCGGTTGTTGATTCCCGGCCTGAAAAATACGCATACCCATATAGCCATGACAGCGTTGCGTGGGGTATGCGATGATCAAAACCTCAATGAATGGCTGTTTGGTTCGATTATCCCGGTAGAAGACCGGATGACGCCGGAAATGATAATGATTTCCGCACAAATGGGCTTATTAGAAGCGGCGGCGGGGGGGACAACGGCGATTTGTGATATGTATGCCTGCGCGCCTCAGCTGGCGCGGTCTGTCCGTGCACTTGGTATGCGCGGAAATATTGGCAACGTACCGCTCTGTACGCAGAATTTTTCGCTGGATGACTGCAGTGTTGTCGAGACAGAACAGTTGCTTGCGGAATTTTGGGGGGATACATTCATTACCCCGGTCTGTGGTGTGCATAGTGTCCATACGACGTGCCCGGAGGTATGGGATTGGGTAAGGAAATTGGAAGCCCGATATCCTGTTCCGCTGATTATGCATATGTCAGAAGCGCGCGAGGATGTGGAAACCTGCCGGAAACAATATGGAGACACGCCGGCAGCCGTATTGGAAGCAAACGGCCTGTTTGCCAACCAGCCGCTTGTCGCGCATGGCGTATGGGTAGATGCGCGGGATTTGGAAATTCTAGCGCGCAATCGAGTATCATTGGCGCATTGCCCGGTCAGTAATTTAAAACTGGCTTCCGGTATTGCGCCGGTTACAGAGTATCTGGCCCATGGGATTAATGTCAGTGTTGGAACCGATGGCGTGGCTTCCAATAATAGTCTTGATCTGTTCGAAGAGATGAAATATGCTGTGCTGTTGCAAAAATATCGTAGCGGTAATGCGCAAGTGTTGGACAGTCAGCAGGTATTTCAGTTTGCAACAACCAATGCGTGCCAAGCATTGGGATATAAAAATTGCGGACGTATTGCAATAGGTTATGATGCGGATCTGGCCATGCTGGATCTTGACCGACCGGGACTTATTCCCCAACGGAACTTGCTATCGAATTTAATTTATTGTACAAATGCTTCGGATGTACGGCTTACAATGGTAAGAGGCCGCATAATATATGAAAATGGGGACTATCCTAATGTTGACAAGGAAAAAATAATCCGGCAATTTCATGACGATGTAATGCCCCTTCTGTATTCTTAAAAGCGGCGGACGGAGGAGACAGCTTTTGAAACATAATATCCGACATATCCAACGGCAGAGCTTTCTGGAAGGTGCGATGATCCTTATCATCGCCAATATAGTCATTAAATTAATTGGTGCGATTTATAAAATCCCGCTGAAAAACCTTATCGGTGCCGACGGTATGGGCATATATAACACGGCTTATATGCCCTATGCTTTTCTTTTGAATGTTGCGGCGGCCGGGGTGCCGGTTGCGACCAGCCGGATGGTTGCCGAAGCAGTGGCACTTGGCCGCAGTACGCAGGCAAAACGGACGTTCCATATAACGATGGCCATTATGCTGGCTTTGGGGACGGTGTTGTGTATAATCCTGATCGCTATTGCACGGCCCTTTGTAGAGTCTATTCCTAACACGCGCGCCTATTTGAGTGTATTGATTTTTGGCCCGGCGCTGTTTTTCAGCGCGGTTGCCTCAGCATACCGCGGCTTTTATCAAGGCCTGTCCAATATGTATCCGACGGCAATATCACAGACACTGGAAGCCGTTGTAAAATTAATTTTCGGTTATGGGTTTGCATATCTTGCAATTTCAAGTGGCGCAAGTATTGAATATGCTGCGGCGGCAGCTGTGGGTGGTATAGTGGTATCCACAGCGGTCAGCGCTCTGTATTTAATGGTAAAGACGTGGATTCGCCGACCGCTGCATGTAGTGGGTGAGAGCCGTAGTGAAGGATATAGCGAGCGGCGTGCAAAGCTCGCAAAAACGTTGGGTTCTATTGCCGTACCAATCGCAATCGCATCCAGTATTATGTCATTAACCAATATTATTGACATGTATATCATCCAGTCGCGGCTTCAGGCGATCGGCTATACAGAAAGCGGAGCAAGTGCGTTATATGGGATTTATGAGACGATGTGCGTCAGTATTATGAATTTACCGCAAACGCTGATTGCTTCGCTGACGGTCAGCCTGATTCCGATTATTTCGGCAAATCTTGTAACAGGCAGCCGGGAAACAGCGGTACGTACAACAGAAAGCGGGCTGCGGCTGACATCATTGATTGCGTTTCCATGTGCGGCTGGTATTTTTGTTCTTACCGGCCAGATTCTTAGCTTGCTTTTTACCGATGATGTTGCGACAGCAACACCGTTACTTCGTATGATGTCGATTTCTACAGTATTCATTTGTTTTGTCTCGATCACAAATGGTATTTTGCAGGCAATCGGAAAGGAACGAGTTTCGCTCTGGTCCATGTTTTTTGGAGCAGGTGTGAAACTTGCGGTCAATTATGTTTTAATTGGAATTCCCACAATTGGGATTTACGGTGCGCCGGTGGGGACTGTTATTAGTTTCGCAGGGATTACGATTTTTAATTTAATTGTGATTCAGCGTTCGCGTGTATCGCCGAGACGGTGGGGGAGTATTCTGAAGCCTATGGCGGCAGCGCTTGTTATGGGTATTTTGGTTTGGCTGGTTTATCCGCCGCTTGCAGGGGTGCTTGGCAGCAAAATCGGAACGCTTGGAGCAATTGCTGTTGGAGCAGTAGTATATTGTGTTGTACTGTATGCGATTCACGGAATATATAAAGAAGATATCGTGATGTTGCCGAAGGGTGAAAAAATTGCAGGATTCTTGAAATTGAGATAGAAAATTTAAAAAACGCCTTGCATGTTTCCGGCTTTTGTGTTAATTTAGAAGCATATTTATGTATATACATTGCATTGACATGCAGCGTAAATGGAGATGTGCATATACAACGGTTGTTAAACCAGGAAGGGAGAAAAGATGAACAAAAGCGATCTTATTGTTGCGTTGATGGAAAAGACGGGTATGCAGCGCCGGGATGTGGAAACTACGGTTTCGGGATTTTGTGATCTGGTGATTGGATGCCTGGCGCGGGGTGAAAAAGTATCTTTTTCAGGGTTTGGGACTTTTGAGCCTCGTACAAGAGCAGCACATACGGGACGTGATCCGCGAACGGGAGAGATGATTGAAATCCGTCAGACGAGCACGGTTGCGTTCCGGCCTGGGAAAGCGTTGAAAGAGGCAATAGCGAAGGAATGAGACTGGATAAATATTTGAAAGTATCGAGATTGATCAAACGTAGAACGGTTGCCAACGAAGCTTGTGATGGGCAACGGGTTATGGTAAATGGCCGTCAGGCGAAGGCTTCCTATCAGGTAAAGCCTGGCGACATTATTGAAATAGGATATGCCAATCGGACGTTAAAAGTTGAAGTTATGCAAGTGGAAGAGCATGTTGCAAAGGCTTCGGCCGATGCACTTTATCGGGAGATAGCGGAATAAATGCTGCCGAGCCGCCATACAATGGATTAAGATTGAGCAAAAGGCGGTGAAAAAATGGCGGATCATGAAATGAAAAAGCAGATTCCGCAGAATGTTGTGATTCAGGATCGGGAAAAGATCAGTATCACAGGCGTAGAAGACATCGAAAATTTCGATGACCGGGAGACAATTCTGTATACAACACTGGGAAAATTGGTAATTCGTGGCCGGGATTTGAAGATGGAGCGCTTGAGTGTCGATGATGGCGGACTGGTGATTCATGGGCAGATTGATGCATTGGAATACAGCGCTGCACGTTCAGGCTCCATTCTGTCAAAATTATTTGGTTGAGATGTTGGTTTCGAATACGGTACAGGCGTTGGAATTTTTGTATGCTTTGCTCTTGGGATTTACACTTGGAACGGCATATGTGCTGACGCACTGGTTTGGTCGATGGAAACTTGTAATGGATCTGATTTTCTCCATTTTTGCATTGGGTGCTGCGACGGCTTTTTTTCTAATCGTTTGTGGCGGACTCGTGCGTGGCTATCAGCTTGTAGCGATCATTTCAGGTATGCTGCTTGTGGTACGGCTTCTGCGTCCGGTATTTATAAGGAGACGAAATGGACAAAAGCAAAGCAAAACAGAAAAAACGTAAACCTCTTTTTATATTAAAAGTAGCATTTGTCTTGTTTGTGGTTTATGCGGGATATAATATTCTGGATATCAGCGCAGGCATTCGCGCAAAGCAGGAAGAAATTGACGCTTTGAAAAGCGATGTATATCAGCTTCAAGTACAAAATCAGGAGCTGGAGGAAGCAATTGATTCGGAACTGACAGACGAAGAGATTGCCAATATTGCACGAGAGAAACTTGGCTACGTTTACTATGGTGAACGGATCTATATCAATATTACTGGAAAGTAAAGATACATCTGGGAGGAATCCGAATATGGCCATCGAAATTGATTCTGTTGTAGAGGGAAAAATCACAGGACTGACACGTTACGGTGCGTTTGTTGCGCTCGACAGCGGTGCGGTGGGTATGGTACATATTTCCGAAGTTTCCTATCGGTTTATTAATGATATATCCGAACATCTGCAGGTTGGGCAGACGGTCCGTGTGAAGGTATTAAAAATGGATGAAACGGGACGGTATAGCCTTTCGATAAAAAAAGCACAGGCATCGCCTGCGCCTGCCCCACGTCGAACGCAAACAGTGCCTTCCCATGCTCCAGTGAATGATGAGACTGCGCAGTCAATGAGTTTCGAAGACAAGCTTAAAGCATTCATGCGGTCCAGCGACAGCCGGATCTCAGATTTGCGTCACAATACAGATCGTAAAACAGGCGGACGTAAAGGAAGACGCTGACGATTTAGATTGTAAGGATATGATTTGCCCCCTGAAGGGAAAGCTTTGCTTTTCTTTCAGGGGGCTTTTTATGGAAACTGGAAGACTCCAAAAATATGCTGTATTTTGGAACCAAAATTTTTTTCCGGAATAAACTATAGATGGAGAGATTCCAAATTTATATTTTGGAGTTTTGCAAATATGTATTCATTGTTTGATATAAAACCAGGGCAACATGGTATTGTGCAGAGATTAGAGACGGAAGGCGCAATGCGTCGGCGTTTGTTGGACATTGGGCTTGTGGAAAATACCCAGGTCGAATGCCTTGGCCGCAGTCCATCTGGGGATCCGTCTGCGTATCTGATTCGCGGCGCTGTAATTGCAATCCGTTCGGAGGATAGCCGGAAGATCCGGATGAAAGAAGTATAATTTGGGTAATTTTGCGCCAGAAGGTCTGTAAAGGCTTTTTGGCGCAAAATGCGGAAAAGGAGGGTTTTGCATGGGGTTGACGAATGGTGCAGTAGGATTACAAGTGCTAAATTCAAGATTTGAAATACAGCGGCGTAAAGATACGGATCATGTTATAGCCTTGGCCGGGAATCCCAATGTTGGGAAGAGTACGGTTTTTAATGCCTTGACCGGATTGAATCAGCATACTGGGAATTGGCCGGGGAAAACGGTATCGAATGCGCAGGGGTATTGCGTATGGAAGGAATACGGATATGTGCTGGTAGATATCCCGGGTACATATTCTTTGATGGCGCATTCAGCAGAAGAAGAGGTTGCGCGCAATTTTATTTGTTTTGGAGACCCGGACGCCATCATCTTGGTTTGTGATGCGACATGCCTTGAACGAAATTTGAATCTGGTGTTGCAGACAATCGAAATCTCTTCCAAAGTTCTTGTCTGCGTCAATCTTATGGATGAAGCGCGGCGCAAACATATTCAAATCGATTTAGAGCTGCTGTCTCAGCGTCTAGGAGTTCCAGTAGTCAGCACGGTAGCTCGAAAGAAGCAAAGTTTATCGGGACTGATGGATGCATTGGAGCGGGTATGTAAAGTAGATTCGATCGCACATACGGTCCAGCCTGTACAGTATCCACAGGCTGTGGAGGACGCATTACAGATTCTGGAGCCGGCGGTATGTACTTACCAGGAGCATTGCGAAAAAAAACTAAATAGCCGTTGGTTGAGTTTGCAGCTGTTAGATATGGATGAGGCGTTAGAACAAGAAATCGTCGCATATCTGGGAGAGAATTTTTTAACAGATCCATTGTTGAAAGAGGCGCGCCAAACTGCAAAATCTATACTTTTGGAAAAAGGAATTGATCAACAACGCTTGAAAGACCTGATTGTATCCGCGCTTGTAGGTACCGCACAACAAATCTGCGAAGGTGTGGTAGTTTATAAAAAAGAAGCATATGCAGCATTTGACCGCAGGCTTGATCGTGTTTTAACCAGTCGATTTACAGGATATCCAATAATGCTGATTTTTCTTGCGCTGATTTTCTGGCTGACGATTAGTGGGGCCAATTATCCATCTCAATTGCTTTCCAGTGGGCTGTTTTGGATTCAGGATCAGCTTAGTGCGCTGTTTGCCGCCGTGCATGCGCCACAATGGCTGCATGGTGCCCTAGTGCTTGGGGTGTATCGGGTTCTTGCATGGGTGGTTTCCGTGATGCTGCCGCCAATGGCGATTTTTTTCCCTTTGTTTACGTTGCTGGAAGACGCCGGGTATCTGCCGCGTATTGCTTATAATTTAGATCAACCGTTTAAACGGTGTTGTGCATGTGGGAAACAGGCTTTGACAATGTGTATGGGTTTTGGCTGCAATGCGGCAGGGGTTGTGGGCTGCCGTATTATTGATTCGCCAAGAGAACGATTACTGGCCATTCTGACCAATAATTTTGTGCCATGCAATGGTCGTTTCCCAACTCTAATTACAATTTTAAGCATGTTTTTTGTAATTGCTTCTAGTGGAATTATATCCTCTCTTTTCTCCGCAGCTTTGTTGACTATGGTGATTTTATTAGGTATTGCACTTACCTTTGCAACTACGAAACTGTTGTCGAAAACACTCCTGCGGGGCGTCGCATCATCCTATACTTTGGAATTACCGCCGTATCGACGCCCGCAGATCGGCCGGGTTATTGTCCGTTCCATTTTCGATCGAACGGTTTTTGTGCTTGGCCGTGCAGTGGCGGTTGCGGCTCCTGCAGGGCTGCTGATTTGGCTTATGGCCAATATTACGGTAGGGGAGACTAGTGTTTTACAGCATTGCGCGGCATTTCTAGATCCTTTTGCCCGTTTAATGGGGTTAGATGGGGTAATTCTGCTTGCGTTTATCCTGGGATTTCCTGCCAATGAAATCGTCGTTCCAATTATTATTATGACCTATATGGCGCAGGGTAGTTTGATAGAGCTTGGAAGTCTTGCGCAAATGAAGGAACTGTTTGTTGCGAACGGCTGGACCTGGGTAACTG
The DNA here is from genome assembly GCA_944380935.1 of uncultured Clostridia bacterium. Taxonomy (GTDB): domain Bacteria; phylum Bacillota; class Clostridia; order Oscillospirales; family QAMX01; genus CALWJF01. Next base: position 29,353 of record CALWJF010000039.1, on the reverse strand, counting down.
CGTTGTGTGTAATTTTGTTTTCTCTTTTGCATTGGCCCTGCTCTACAACCCTATTGACGATTAAAAAAGAAACCGGAAGTTGGAAATGGACAGCGGTAGCGTTCCTCTTACCGACCCTGCTTGGGATTGGGTGCTGTATGGTAACTGCTGCAATAGGCAGGATTTTTATATAGATATTTTTCCGGTACGATATTAAAATTTTCGGTGCAGCATGGGTGGAATATCGATTTCACCCATGCTGCATGTTTATATTTGGAAAATCAGCATAAAGTTGAGCATGATTACGCATGATCTTTACTTTTTTGTTTTCTTATGGTATAACCAGACAGAGAAAGTAAAGCTTGTTATCCATATTTGTACGACGGTATGAAAAAAAGATGTATATCGCTGTTGGAATGACAATACACCAAGATTGCCAGGTATATATCACTGCCTGTGCTTGGATGGACAGGATGCTACAGAAAGTGGCCGGCATATAAAGACGTGCGCCATAGGGGTAGAATCACAAAACGTTATTACTGGGACGCAGGATGATAGGCTTTACACGCTCGATGGAAATCGGGTTGGATTAAGCTTGCGCTTTAAAATTCATTCGATTTTTTCTGTTAATGATGCCAGTAGCTACTCCTGTACCCCTCTAGTCCAGATTTTGATCGATGAATTCGTGCGCACCAGGAATGGAAGACTTGCTTTTGCCAACCTCGTATGTGCCGCTGACGCTTGGAAAAGCGGGTTGTGCAGTAAATTTGCAACGTCTGTATGGTAGAAAAAACTGGGCATATGAATTTAAAAATAGGGAAAAGGATGTAAAATATGAATTCAATTTGTTATATTTACGGTGCGATGGATCCTGGAATTGTACAATTTAAAAAGAATGCGGGAGATTTTATAATTGCAGCCGACGGCGGTTATGCATATTTGCAAAATGCAAATATTGTACCAGATCTGGTTGTCGGGGATTTTGATTCCCTGGGAGCTCCGCCGCAGCGGGAAAAGGTAATCTGTTTTCCGCCGGAAAAGGATTATACGGATCTCGACCTTGCAATTCGGGAAGGGAAAAAGCGGGGATATCAGACGTTTTGTATCTATGGCGCCTTAGGCGGAAGGCTTGACCATACAATTGCCAACATCCAGCTTCTGGCCGCGCTGGCGCAGGAAGGCGGACGTGGTTATCTGCTTGGCGGCGGGCAGGCAGTTACTGTATTGGCGGAAGGCGCGCTGCATTTTGCACCGCGCAGCAAGGGATATTTTTCCGCATTTGCTTTTGGCGCTCCGGCATCGGGTGTGTATGAACAGGGTTTAAAATATACATTAACAGACGCCCAGCTGGATGTTTTGTTTCCTCTGGGCGTCAGTAATGAATTTTGCGGGATGAAGGCAAGCATTTCCGTGCGCGAAGGCAAGCTTCTTTTGATCTGGGATCAGGATATGGAGCAGTTTGATCCCCGCTTGTTGGAGCTGTAAAGCAAGACTGCAGATTTGTTTGACGGCAGTAGGCAGTAGAAAAGTGATGGCGTCTGCTTATTTGCTTACTTGGTGTGTCTGCGATTGCCGGATCCGCTTTGGCAGCCGGTAAATCAGATACCAGACAGCGAAAGCGTAAGGTACAGCAACAAGACCGTCGAGCACAGAATGCTGTTTAATCAGTACGGTGGATGCGCAAATTAGGGCACCAAGAATAATGCTCAGCACTTTCAGCAAAAGACTGCGCCGGCAAGAAGGACTTTCAAATACAGCAAAAATAACGGCCATCGTACCCACAACGTGGGTGGAAGGCAGGACATTCGTATTTGTATCGGCGTGGTAGATCATTTCAATGAGTTGCGTAAAAATGGTGTTATGCGCAAAACGATCCGGGCGAAGATTTTGACAATTTGGAAACAGATAGCAGAAAATCAGAATGGGGAAAAAGCTTGCGGCAATATAAAGCATAAAATGCACAAATCCTTCTGCATCATGCCAGAGAAGATACAGACCTGTAATTCCCATATAGGGGAACCAGAGAATGTAAAAAACAACAAAATATTCGCAAAAGGGAATAAAATCGTCTAGTGGGATATAGGAAATAAAGAATGGTCCGGAAACAGAGGACTCCACGAAAAAAAATGCCGCGAGATAGAGTGGAAAGATCAAAATATAGATGAAATGCCGATAATAACCGTTTTTAATTGGATCAAGATGTCGTATTTGCTTCATATCAGATTTTATCTCCATGTACTTTTTCCACACGGCAATAAAACTCCATTTCGTATCCCTGATCGCGGATCAACACGTCTGCCGGCATGGTTTTAGAAACCCAGGCAATATAAAAATCACCGGATGCACCAGCAATATTAAGGATCTGCAAGCTATAGGCAAACCAGAAAAGTGTATCCGGTAACAGCAGATTTGCGATAAGCAACAATAAGAACCAGGTAAAAACGGGGGCTAGTGCGATTTTTAAATAACTGTTTCGGGCAAAGAAAGCAGAACTTCCCGCGTAGACGTACAGACCGGAAAAACCATATTTAGGTTTTACACCTGAATAACGGCGCATAAGCAGTCCATGGATCAGTTCATGTGAAACAACATAAAAACAGATTGCAGGTATAAGTAGTAGTAGCCGAAGCGCATCGGAAGCTTGCGGTTGGGAAAAGGAAATAAAACGTGTAAAGGGAATGAAAAAAATCGCTGCAAAAATCATGACGATGGCAATGCCTATAGATGCAGCGCTAATGCACAGCGCAAGCTTGCGCTGTTTTTGCAGGTTGACGACTTTACATAGAATATAACCAGTAGGCAATGTTTTATAGTTCATTTATTTCCTCCTTGCATGGGGATGTCGTTTGTAAAAGAAACCCAGAAGCGCGCCGCAAGCGCCGCCAATTATGTGGGAAAGCTGAGAAATATGATCGGTGCTTAACAGCCCTGATGCAATTTCATTGCCCAGATAAATTGCGGCGATGAGGAGAAACGTCAGAGGTATATGCCCCTGTGTAAAACTGGCAAAGGAAGCAAGCAGAATCATCATAAAAACAATTCCTGATGCACCCAACAGCGCGGTTTCAGGATTCAGCAAAAGATGCGCAATCCCCGTTATCAGAGCAGTTACAAGGATACCGCTCAAAATTGTCCGGCTCCCATATTTTTCTTCGAGCATTGGTCCGAGCAGGAGAATATACATCGTATTAGAAAAATAATGTTGCCAACTTGCATGTCCCAGTACATGTGTAAACAGGCGAATATAAAGCATAGGATCGGTAAATGAAGAAAAGTATACGCAGAAAAAATAACGGTTAAGCAAACCGTTAGTTACTTGGTTTGCACCCAAGATGATCAGGCAGATTAATGCAAAGGTCAGTGTGACAGGTGCATTATATTGAATTTTCCTGAGCATATTGCATCCTCCTGTCCGTTTGTATAGGTCCAGATGAAAATATTATACTGGAAAAACAATATGGGTGCAAGAAGGGGAGCGCCGAACGCAAAAAATATTTATGTTAGTGTGAGACTATGAAAACAAGTGTTCTTACAACGAAGGACTTTTCAGCTGTGCTTGCGTTATATCATGTACAAGCGCAGGCTTTTCCCGGCCTGGCGGAAAAGAGCTTCTGTGAAGTGCTGATCCGAAATTTACGCAGGGGAAGTGTTCGGGGCGTATATTGTGAGGATCAGCTGGCCGGAGTTATAATTTTTTCGCCGCCGCTTAAGCGGATATCGTTTCTTGTTGTACATCCTGCATTTCAGCGCCGTGGTATTGGCCGTACGCTTATGAAAACTGCGCTATCCTGCCTTGGTGGCTGTGCGGAACTTTTTACATATGCGCCGGAAGACCCGACAATGCCGGGCGCAGCCTATCGGCTGTACCAATCGCTGGGATTTGCAGATGCCGGATATGTGCCTGGTTATAAATGCGCGATTCTCTGTATGCGAAAAACTGATAAAAATTAAGGAGGTATTTGTATGGATGCAAGAATTAATCTGGTCAAAATTCGTGATGGGATATGGTTGTTGGAAGATGACCATAATGGAACGGCGTATGTTGTGGAAGGGCAGAAACGGGCAATGGTAATTGATACGGCAAACGGTATGCAAAATTTTCACGACTGTGTGCGGGAACTGACAGATAAACCGTTGGTTGTTGTCAATACCCACGCGCACCATGATCATACAGGTGGGAATCGATTCTTTGAGAAGACATATATCTGCCGCAAGGAATACGAGGATGCAAACAGTGTTTTGCACTTGCCGGAATCTGTAGGAGAGGTGGAATTTATCCAACAGGGCGATATTTTTGATTTGGGCGGCCGTTCGCTGGAAGTCATTGAGTTTGCTGGACATACCCCTGGTGGAGTATGTTTGCTTGATCGGGCAGATCGACTCCTATTTACAGGTGACTCTATTTTGGCCCGTACAGTTTGGATGTTTATGCCCAATTCCGTAACAATTGCAACCATGCGAAAAAGCCTGGATCATATCGATACCTATCGTTCTGAGTTTGATTATCTTTTGACTGGACACGGCGTAGGTTTGGATGAGCCAACTTTGATTGATGCGCTTAAGGATGCCTGTGACAGCATTCTATCCGGAACCGGAAGGCTGGGAGAAACAGAGGAAATCCATGGCAAAAAACGCAAATGCTGTTATTATCTGGAAAATAGTACATTGGTATATGATGCGGATAAAATTCAATAAATAGCGCCGAAAGCCCATTTGTTTTAATGAAACGAGGATTATCCCTGTTAAGTTTATCCCGCTTCAACGCTTATGGCGAATTGAAAAGGAGCCGAAAGATATGAAGAAGAGAATTCCGGGACTGGTTGCGCTGCTGATTTTGATTGCCTTTTATTTTTGTTTGCGCAGTTTTTTGTTTGATTTGCATGGGATGAAAGACTGGCCGTTTTATCTATTCATGGTTGGAGGAACGGTCATCGCCATTTCTGGTTTGGGTTTTGGAAATCGATTTTTACCAGTGTGTACGGTTGTCGGTTATCTTGCAGGTTTTGCGTTTGGCTATGGATTACAATATGACGGTCCTGCAGGCTATAATACACTGTGGATTCTCTGGACCTGTTTTTTTGCAGCAGCGATATGGGTAGGGATAATTTTGACAGTTATTGTCAAGGCTCGAAAGTGTAAACCACAGCTTTAAACTTTCAGCAGGTTGAGATCAGGACAGAAAAAGCTTCCCGTCGGATTTAGATGCCGAATGGGAAGCTTTTCTCTATGACATACGTTCAATATACGGGTTTGTAAATCTTCAGATTTCCAGTTTTAGTTCGCGTAGCCGAACGCCACCGTCGTATACACAGACTGCGTAGAGTGCATTGTCGGTAAGCGGACCAAAGGCAAAAAAGCCGTCTGCATCGGAAAAGCAGGCGTCGATGAGCTTATATTCTGAAAAATCTGTTTTTCCCAGCGTATCAAATAGCAAAATTAAAACGTCTTTACGCGCCTTGCCGGAAGAATCCACGACGCGACCGGCTGCTGCACCACGTATATCCTGCCCGGTTCTCACCAGCGTTTCCACGGTTTCGCCGCCGGAGGATTTGATGTAGAATTTTGTTAATGTGCCCATAAAAAATTTCCCCCGCACTCAGTATATGCACTGGTTGGCAGACGGTGCGCAGCATGGGGAATAAACCGGAGAAGACATAAGAAACCCCGGACAGACTATTCTCCATCCGGGTTTCCGATAATTGCTGGGAGAACCATGACTGCAAGCGTACCTTCACCAAGAACACTGCTGATTTCCAACCTGCCGCCATGTAACTTCATAATTTCATCTGCTACTGCCAGACCAATACCAGAACCGCGTGCTTTGGAACTGCCTTTATAAAACCGCTCTTTGACATGCGGAAGCTCTTCCGAAGGAATCCCCGGGCCCCAGTCGCGTACACTAATAATCAGCGTTTGTGCCTGCGCATAAGTTTCGACGCGAACGCGCTTCCCTTCACCGCCATGTTTTACAGCATTATCCAATAGATTCAGAAAAACCTGCCGTAAACGATTACGATCGCCGATAATTTCAGGTAATACATCGGCCTCATCATATTCCAGCGTCATTCCCTCACGGTGAATTGCATCCATATACATAAATACGACGTCTTCAATATCGGGTGTGATGTCAATGCGTTCCATTTGCATTGTCAAATTCCCGCTTTCCATCCGGGAAAAATCCAGTAGTTCTTCAACCATGCGCGCGAGTCGGGATGCTTCACTTGTAATGATGGTCAGACCGCGGCGGACCTCTTCATCTCCTCCCAGGTCACCAGCTAACAGCGTTTCTCCCCAGCCCCCAATAGCGGTCAGAGGAGTGCGCAGTTCATGAGATACGGAAGATATAAAATCATTCTTCAGTTTTTCAGAACGTCCAATGGCATCAGACATATCGTTGATTGTGCGGCATAGAGCACCAATTTCACCCGGATATACCGGATCGATATGAACGCCGTAAAGCCCTTCGGCGATCATTTGCGCAGTCTCGTTTACGCGTGAAATCGGCGCCATTACCAGTCTGGAAAAACGCCGTGTTGTCAGTGTTACGCATAAAACGCCCAAACCAAAAAGAATCAAAAAAAATGCAGCATTACGCAGTAACGTGACATTAGCGCTGGAAAATCCGCTTACAGCTCGAACGACAGCAAGTACTTCGCCGTCAGAAGACAAAACAGCGCTGGAATAGGCCAGACAAAAAGCGCCGGAAAGCGGGTCCCGGCCAATGGCAAATCCGTGGCCAGAGCGCTGGATCGCCCTGGTAATATCTGGGCTGCTGGCGATCTGCCGGACATAAGAAATGGTGGAAGCGCATAAGACGTTTCCGTCGGGATCGATAAGCTGTAATTCGGAAATTTCGGAATCTGCATAATGTGTAAAATAAGTTTCTGTACGGTTGGCAAGGTTTACCGGATCAGCTGAAAAATATTTGGAGAAAAAAACGGCGGCTGTATCAGCCCGCTGCGCAAGCTGTACTGCAAGACTTCCATAAACCCAAAGCGTGGAGATCAAAATGGCTCCCAAGGTAAGCAAAAGCAGCCATACGGAAGCACGGGAAACCGTATCGTTTACCCAATCGCGATGAGTGTCTTTTTCATTTTCCAGCGAAAAAATCCCATCGTCATCCCGGTTTTTTCGATTTAAGCGTCCCATTTATAGCCATATCCCCATACTGTTTCAATAAATTGCGGGCTGGCAGGTGTTGTCTCGATTTTCAGACGCAGACGGCGGATATTGACATCTACAATTTTTAAATCTCCAAAATATTCCTGTCCCCAGACCGCTTTAAGAATCTCTTCGCGAGAAAGCGCCCGGTTTGGATTTTCCAAAAATAACTTCATAATCAGATATTCAACCTGCGTCAATTCAATCCGAACGCCGTTCTTCATCACAGTTCTGCTCTTTAAACTCAAAGAAAATGGCCCACAGACGATTTCGTCTGAAGCGGATCCTGCACCGCCAAGCCGGCGCATAAGTGCATCAATTCGCGCTGTCAATTCGGCAGGGGAAAAAGGCTTGGTAATATAATCATCTGCTCCGGTCATTAGCCCGGTAACTTTGTCCATTTCCTGTGAACGTGCAGTGAGCATAACAATGCCCATATTGGAACCGGAAGCCCGAACCCGTCGGCAAATTTCATAGCCATCGATCCCAGGGAGCATCAAGTCCACAACCATCAAGATCACATCGGGGTTTTTGGCCAGGACCTCGAATGCTTCCTCACCGCTTGCCGCTTCCACAACCGTATAACCGGCACGTTTAAGGTTAATTACAACAAAACTGCGAATATTGTCCTCGTCTTCGATAACCAGAATTTTTTTCATGTGTCCTCCGTTTTCGATAATCATCCCTGCCGTTGTGCATCAGAAAAATCAAACAGTTCCGCATAAGGCAGTGTAAGTTCAGGTGCTCCATAAGCACAAAAATCTGCCGTAAGGGAACGGCGGGAGTAGCTGAAACCGTATACGTTATGATAAAGCAGGAGCGAATAAGCTCGAGGGTAAACAAACCCGACTTCATCAAAGGCAAGCTGCTGCATCCGTGTTCTGGCTTCTTCGCCGCGGAAGATGTAAACTTCCCAGATTGGTACGGTGCGTTCCCCCTCATCGGACCAGTAATAAAATAACACGCCTTTACAGTCAGGAGTATCCAAAGAAATTTCAACTGTAACATTATTAGACATGGCATCCGGGAGAATCAAATACCATTCGTCTTCAAAATCGTGGTAGCTTGTACATACAAGGCTTGCAATACCGGTATCCCCGCATTGCATCCAATCGACAAACCAGAGCGTGTATGCGCCTGTTTTTTCAGAGAAAAAGCGCGGCACTTCACGCAAAACAGGAAGTTCAATATAGCCATTTCCGTCAATATCGCAGGACCAAACAGGATAGGGACGCAATGTTTGCGAACTTATGCCTGTATAGTCGGAAAGGAAAATATTGACAAGTTTTTGGTTAACAAAAACAATATAATCGCTGACATAGCCGACGTCTTCGATAAAGCCTTCACAAATCAATGCAGTCTGCTCAAAGCCGATGGAACCGGTTTGTACCTGCATAAATGTATTTAGCCCGGCGGATAGCTGGACACGGGATATCGGAGATAACACGCCGTCAACATAGTCCAGCAATACAGCAGAGCCACGTGTATGTTCGGTCCCGGCCCGGGCAATTAAGATTTCATCGTACCCGTCCGTGTCAAAATCCGCGACGGAAAGGGCCGTATAATGTCCGCCGTAAAGGATTTCCAAGGAATCGCCGGATAACGTACAGATGCTTACGCCTCGGCTGTCTTCTCCGGATAAACCCCATCCAAGTACAATCGCCTGCATATTTTCAGCCAGGCGGGCAGGAATGCAATCCGTAATTTCGTCGCAGGTATTGCGAAGCACAGCACAAGGACGGTAAATTCCATTTTCCAGGCGAGATACGCAAAGTTCAGCCCGATGTTGTCCGCCTTGTGAAAACATTAGAAAAGAGAGTTGTTCTTCTTCTCCATCCAGATCCAAATCGCAATAAGAATAATTTTGGTTATCTCCAGATTGGACGGTAGTAAAACTGGCTGAATTGAAAAGAAATTGAGAAATCTTCTGATTTCGAATCTGCGAAAGCGCTCCAGGCAAAGGTTTGGCAAGTACACTTTTCTGGGTGCATACGCAAAAAACTACGACCAGCATACAAAAGAGAATAATACAAAAGAATTTTTTCATAATTACGGGGATCTCCCTGCAGAACTGACGAAACATTAGAAATCAGGCAGACTACTGATTTTGCTTTATATGAGAAATACTATGTGCAAAATTATAAAATCTACGTATTAATATTAACAACGTTATTTTACCATAAACTTCCTGCTTTTTTCAATAGCAGATTGCCAAACATGGTTTGATTTTACTGGGATAGGCTTCGTTTACACGCATATGATAAAGCTGTAAAAGAAAAATCCGCTGGAAGAATAAAATCTAAGGAGGCAAGGAAAATGAAAGCCAATCGAGAAAACATAACAAAACTTGCGGCTCTGTTCCTGATCAACATTTTGATCTTTACCATATATTGTTCTTACACGCCGGTGCAGGCGGCGGTTTACCGTCAAGGATCTACAGGGGAAACCGTACGGCAAATACAGACCAATTTGAAGAAATGGGGATATTATTCCGGTGCAGTAGACGGGATCTATGGTTCTCAAACGACTGCGGCAGTTAAAAGCTTTCAGCGAAAAAACGGACTTTCCGTGGATGGCGTAACCGGAACGCAGACTTTGGCTGCGTTGGGATTATCTACAGGTGGGTCAGGCGCTTCATCAAACGACTTGTATTTGCTGGCACGGATTATATCTGCTGAAGCACGGGGCGAACCGTATAAAGGTCAGGTTGCGGTAGGTGCGGTTGTCCTCAACCGGGTACGGCATCCATCCTTTCCAAATACCGTAGCTGGTGTAATCTATCAAAATGGTGCTTTTACAGCAATTGTAGATGGCCAATTTGATGAACCGATCAGTTCAGAGTCTTATGCTGCCGCACAGGATGCTTTAAATGGCTGGGATCCAACAGGAGGCGCTATCTATTATTATAATCCCGCCAAAACGACAAACAGCTGGATATATTCGCGAGAGGTAATTACCGTAATCGGTAACCATTATTTTGCCAAATAGTGGAAAAATTTCACAAAAATTACAAAATGATGACACATTGGAAAAAAAGCGATTGACATAATTGGTAAAGCCGTGTTATAATACTCACGCTGTATTAAAGTTTTTTTTACTAAACGGTTTAAAACGATTCATTTTGTTAATGCTATAGGATGATAGGCAAAATTGCCCGGAGAACGCGAACTTTAGATTTTAGATTCGCAAGACCCAAGACAAAAGAAGGTGCGGGATTGAGAAAATATGTTATAAAAGGCGGTAACGAACTCCACGGAGAAGTTACAGTCAGCGGTTTCAAAAACGCCGCGTTAGCGATTATAACCTCTACGATTCTTGTTGAGGGTTCCTGTATTATCAGCAACATTCCGAAAATTAGCGATGTGACCGTCCATTTGGAGATTTTAAAACGGATGGGTGCATCCGTAAAGTTATTGGATGATACAACGGTTGAAATCAACTGCGCGCATTTGCGTGGCTCGCGAGCCGCATTTGACGATTTGACGCGTAAAACCCGTGCTTCTACCTATTTGATGGGGGCTGTACTGGGGCGTTTTGGATCGGCGCATGTATCGATGTCTGGAGGATGTAATCTCGGTTCGCGTCCGATTGATCAGCATATCAAAGGATTTGAATCTTTGGGTGCAAAGGTGGAAATCCGTAACGGGATTATCCATATCACCGCCCCGGATGGTATGCACCCGGCTCGGATTTATTTTGATCAGCGTACGGTTGGCGGAACGATTAATGTAATTCTGGCAGCAGTGCGCGTACCCGGTTTGACAATTATTGAAAATGCGAATAAAGAGCCGCATATAGTAGACCTTGCCAATTTCCTCAATGCTATGGGCGCAGAGATCAGCGGCGCAGGGACGGATGTAATCAAGGTCCGCGGCGTGCATAAGCTTCATGGCGGTATGTATTCGATTATTCCGGATCAGATTGAAGCCGGAACATTTATGGCAGCAGTTGCTGCTACAGGCGGTGAAATTGTAATTCGGAATGTTATTCCCAAACATTTGGAATGTATCAGTACAAAGATGATAGAAATGGGAATTGAGGTTGTTGATCTGGATGACGCGCTATTGGTCCGCCGTACTGGAGAATTGCGCAGAACCAATGTCAAAACGATGCCGTATCCGGGCTATCCAACAGATATGAATCCGCAGACTGGGGTATTGATGTGCTTGGCTCGCGGTACGAGTATTATGACGGAAGGTGTTTTTCAAGACCGATTCCGTTATGTGGATGAGTTGCGCCGGATGGGCGCCCATATACAGGTTGACGGCCAGATTGCTATTGTAGAAGGCGTGCATAATTTGTCCGGAGCGCCGGTACAATGTTGCGATTTGCGTTGCGGGGCAGCGTTGATTATAGCGGCGTTGGCAGCACAGGGTGTGACGGAAATCGGGAATATTGAACATGTCGAGCGTGGTTATGACAATATGGTGGCCAAGTTCAACAGCCTTGGCGCGGGAATAGAAATAGTAGAATTCCAGGATGAAGAAGAATTGGCAAACGCCTGAATGAATCGAGAGGAAAACCATCGGAAGTTAAGATACTTCCGATGGTTTTTTATTTTAGAAACGCTTGAATTTATAAGGATAATGTGATATAATCCACTCTCTTTCACAAAAAATCAGCGTCAGAGGGGGTAGTAAAATGAACACAAAGTCACGTGAATATGAGGAGAACTGGCTTTCTTATGTACTGGGAAAAGTTAGGAAAGCAATTTCTGAAGCATCCGTTCAAAAAGAAGAATTGGACCGTCAGATTGATGAATGGCTAAAAGCCTATAATGACGAAAATGTTGAGCTTTATATGCAGCTCGTTGTAGGTACGGACCGGCAGGAAGGACTGGCTAAGCTTCTGCGTGTTTATCGGAATGCGGAAAATTCCCCCTACTTCGGACGTGTTGATTTTGCTGAGACGGGAGAAGTGGAGAAACAGATTTATATTGGGCGTGGAGGTGTGATTGAAGATAATGAGGTGCTGGTTGTAGATTGGCGTACCCCCATTGCAAATCTTTATTATGATGCGCAACCCGGCCATGCATCGTATATATCGCCGGATGGGGAAATAGACGGAGAGATGGGGCTGAAACGGACCTATAGCATAAAAAATGGCAAATTATCGGACTACTATGATGCAGATTTGATTACTAACGATGCGCTTTTGCAGGAATATCTTGCTAAAAATGCAGATGTTGTGCTTCATGATATTGTAGCGACAATCCAAAGTGATCAAAATGAGATCATTCGGGCTGAGCCCTGGCGCAATGTGATTGTGCAAGGCGTAGCGGGAAGCGGAAAGACGACGGTCGCGCTGCATCGAATCTCTTATCTGATTTTTAATGCAGATGCAAAGGAAAACCGCTATTGCATATTGGGAACAAACCGGATGTTTTTAAATTACATATCGGGTATGCTGCCGGATCTCGGTGTGGAAAGTGTCCGGCAAAGCGTCTTGCGCGAGCTTTTGCTGTATATTCTTTTTTATGGTGCGGATGCTCAGGAAGCGGAAGTGATACCGGAAAAGTCCACGATGGATTTTGCGCAAGCGCTTTGCCAGTACGCGGATCGTTTTGAAAAAGAGGTTTTTCTTTGTGAAGATGTTGTGCTTGCCGGACAAACGCTGGTCAGTTGTGCAGAAATAGCCGACAATTTTGCGTTGCGGCCACACGTAGCCATGCGGGAACGTGCCGATACCATGGCTAGATTGATTGACCATCGCGTTAAAACACAGCTGGAAGGAATTCTTGCCGCAATAGAGACTGATTTCGAGCGGCGCAGCACGGATGTGCAGACTCGACAGGAACGAAATTTATTGTTAGATGAGAAGTATGCCAGATTACAGCAAGTGCGTACGCAGGCGAAAAGTATAAAACGGGTATTTTTAAACCGATTGAAAAAAGTCAATGAAACGAAGTTATATCTGTCGTTCCTGGAACAGTATGCCGAACGCGGGGGAAAGGAAGCAGCAGTTGCAAAGCAGACTTCGCGTAGGATTCGGAAAAAAAGTTATGATCTATATGATCTTTGTGCGCTGGCTTATCTGTCTTGCTGGCTGGAGACAAATGTGCGTACAAAAGAATATGATCATATAGTGATTGATGAAGCGCAGGATTTTGGCCCGATGGCTTTTATGACATTGTCGAGCTGTTTCCCGGACGCGCGCTTTACCATTTTGGGAGATATTGCCCAAAATATCCATGGAGAGAGCGGGTTAAGTTCCTGGGATGAAATATTTCCAATGTTTCCGGCAGTGTTTTTCCGTGCCTTGACGAAGAGTTACCGAAATACAATCGAAATTGCGGAATTTGCCAATCGGGTGCTAGATAAAATCGGGACAGGCTATGAGATTATGCCGGTTGTCCGGCATGGCCGAATTGTGCGTTTCGAGTCAGCGGATAGTTTTTCCGACTGTGTTGAGAAAACTCGGCAGGCAATTACAGGAACTATGCACCCTGACGGGAGCTGTGCAGTCATTTGTAGTGATATAGGACAAGCACGTTCCGTTTATACGGCACTCACACCATATATGCAGCTGCATTTAATTGATGATGATACAAGTTTATATACAGGTGGTGTGGTAGTAGCACCGGTTACGCTGGTCAAAGGTCTTGAATTTGATACGGTCATACTATTTGATGCTTCAGCTGCATACTGGAATACGGATCCGGCGTCGGCAAAACGTTTATATGTTGCACTAACGCGCGCACTGCATGAATTAAATATTTTTTATACAGAAAAACCGACTTCTCTTTTATCACCGGTGTTGAGCACGAAGAAGGACATATGAAACGATATCTTTGTGGAGAATGCTGAAAAACAAAGCTGAATTTTGTAAATCATGCTCAGAGTTTTTCTGCAATTCTCTGGAACTCTCGTGAAAGCATCCATAGACAAAGTGTATACCGTGTTTCATAATATGTGTAGGATTGATTTGCCGGCTACTTGCAGGATGCAGGAAATAGCCGGTGTTTACATGCTCAATCATAATAGGGGAGGCATTGGGTTGTGATGCACAAACGGATCTCAGAACAGTCGTTGTTTTTTCTAATGGCGACGTTTGGTGGTTTTTTAGGCGGTTATACGGTGACGCGCTGCGGTGTATTGGCCAGTGCGGAAACAGTAAATTTGATTGTTTTGACACAGGCAATTTTTGGTTTGGACATTTCTCAGATGTTGATACGTCTGGGCGCTGCATTAACTTTTGCATTTTCTATTTCACTTTCCACGGTATTGCGGCGTAAGAAAAAAATTAATTTACAGTTTTGGGCGGTTATTGCAGATAGTATTGGCATTATTATTGTAAGTTTTTTACCGGAAAGCGCAGGTTTTTTTGCTCTTTATCCGATTTTCTTTATCACGGGCTTTCAATGGAATGCTTTTCCCGGGGCATGCGGATACGCAAGCTCATGTGTGTTTTCTACGAATAACTACCGACAGTTAATTATTGGCATTACAGAGTATATTCAGACAAAAGATCAGGAAGTTTTGCGCCGGACACGGTTTTTTGCCAGTTCGTTGTTGTTTTTTCATATTGGAGTTGCCGCGGCTTTTTTTGGAATGCGTTATTTGGGTTTCTGCTCCATTCTCTTGTGTCTGTTACTGATTATACCAGCCGGTTTTGCCTGTTTAACAAAGGATGCAGGCTGTAAAAATATTCAAAAATAATACATATAAGTATTCATAAGAACAAAAGAATTGTAATTTTTCAATGGGTAAAAAGATCGTCTGTCCATAAGTTTGCGGACAGACGATCTTTTTGTATTGTGAAACTGTACTTATACATTCCGGGCCATACGACGCTGAATAAATTTGACGAATTCCATAATGGGGATAATGCACAGTGCAAGCGCGATAGCAACCGCGTATTCAGCGAAGGAAATATGCTCAAATCCAAAAGCATTCGATAAGAAGGGGACATAAATAACTGTCGTAGTCAAAATCAGAGAAAGCGCCATTGCACCCCACAGCCATTTGTTTTGCCAGCGAATGGAAAAGACAGATGTACGGCGTGCACGCATATTAAAGGAATGGAAAATTTCAACCAGAGAAAGCGTTAAAAACGCCATCGTCATACCGTCGGCACTATCGGTTATCTCCCAGACACCAGCCTCCATATAATGGCCGATAAAATAAGAGCTTAATGTTAAAATGGTAACTAAAAGTCCTTGGAAGGCAATATCGAATCCCATACCGCCGGCAAAGATACCATCTGTTGAGCTGCGTGGGGGCCGTTTCATTGTATCGGCTTCGCCTCTTTCCATGCCCAGCGCAAGTGCAGGGAAGCAGTCGGTAATCAGGTTGATCCACAAAAGATGGACAGGTTTTAAAATGGTAAAGCCAAGAATAGTGGCGATAAAAATGGAAAGTACCTCGGCGAGATTGGAAGATAACAAGAACTGAATCGCCTTTCGGATATTATCGTAAATACGGCGTCCTTCTTCTACCGCAGATACGATTGTGGCAAAGTTGTCATCTGCCAATACCATATCGGCTACATTTTTGGTCACGTCAGTTCCGGTAATTCCCATGCCGACGCCAATATCTGCACTTTTTATAGAGGGCGCATCGTTCACGCCGTCTCCGGTCATAGCAGTAATACGATTTAAAGAACGCCAGCCGTTGACAATACGCACTTTATGTTCTGGCTGCACACGTGCATAAACAGAATATTTTTCAATATTATTACGGAATTCCTCATCCGAAAGTTCATCAAGTTCTGCCCCTGTGATGGCTTCCTGCCCGGGTTCCAGAATACCGAGCTGCCGCGCAATGGCAACTGCGGTATCCCGATGGTCTCCGGTAATCATGATCGGACGAATGCCGGCTTCCCGGCATTCGCGAATGGCGTCGCGCACTTCAGGGCGTATGGGATCAATCATGCCTTCCAGCCCCAGGAAAATCAAATTGTTTTCCATAACAGATGGCTCATAGGATTCCGGCCGTTTGTCGTAGTATCGGTAAGCAGCGGCCAAAACACGCAGCGCCTGGTCTGCAAGCGCCTTATTGGCGTTGCGCAGTTCATCCCGTAGGGCATCTGTTAGTTCGAGAATCTCGCCACCACGCAAGATATGTGTACAACGGCTGATTACAACGTCAGGAGCTCCTGTTGTATGCTGCATATATCCTTTCCCATCGTAATGGACAGTGGTCATCAGCTTACGGCCCGAATCAAAGGGGATTTCTCCGACACGAGGATATTTTTTCTCCAGATCATACTTTGCCAAACCAAGTTTACAGGCATAATCGACGACTGCCGTTTGTGTCGGATCTCCTTCGCTGAGCGTTTCACCCGGACGCAGCACAGCATCGGTGCAAAGACAAAACGATATGGCGGCAGCTTCACGATTGTCCCCGTAATCCTCGACAACGGTCATTTTATTTTGCGTCAAGGTGCCTGTTTTATCAGAACAGATAATCTGGGTGCAACCCAGCGTTTCAACAGCTGTCAAGCGGCGGATTACGGCGTTGCGCCGAGACATATTGGTTACGCCGATCGACAGCACAATGGTAACAACTGCTGCAAGTCCTTCCGGAATCGCTGCGACTGCAAGACTGACGGCAACCATAAAGGTATCCAGCAGCGCTTCACCTGTAAAATCCGGATACATACGGATTAAATCAATGGCGAAAATTACTACGCAGATGGACAGAACCAAAATACTTAAAATCTTGCTTAATTGATTGAGTTTCTTTTGCAGTGGAGTTTCTTCATCCTGGGCAGTCGTTAATGCATCTGCAATTTTACCCATTTCCGTTTCCATACCAGTGGCGACAACAACGGCGCGTCCGCGTCCGTAAACAACGGTCGAACCCATGTAGACCATATTTTTCCGGTCCCCAAGCGGGATGTCTTTTGCATCGCCCAGTGTCAGCGGATCGGTTATTTTGTTGACCGGAACGCTTTCGCCGGTCAGCGCGGCCTCTTCCACTTTCATGCTTGCGCATTCAATAATACGCGCGTCGGCAGGTACGGCGTCGCCGGCCTCCAATACGATGATATCGCCGGGTACCAACTCTTCGCTGCGCACAACGATCTGACGTCCATCGCGGATTACTTTACTGGTTGCCGCTGCAATTTCCTGCAGGGCTGCAATTGCCTTTTCCGCTTTGCTTTCCTGTAAGACACCGAGTACAGCGTTAATCAGCACGACAACCATGATAATGATAACATCCGCAAAAGACTCACCGGAATAAGCGGCCGTGATACCGGAAATTACTGCGGCGACGATCAGGATAATAATCATCGGGTCAGCCAATTCAGCTAGGAAACGTTGTAAAAGAGTCGCCTTTTTGCCTTCTTTAAGCTTATTTGCTCCGTATTTTTCCAGACGTTTCTTTGCTTCCTCGAGACTGAGCCCTTCTTTTGTTGATGAAAGCCCGTTCAACACTTCCGGAATATGTTGCAAGTATTCTTTCATAGTCCTCACTCCCTCAAATTATGAAATGATTTTAGTATAACCACGATTGTACGTGGATAAATATAGGATTTGCGCTGTTAACCAAGGATTCCCAGATGTTCAATTAGAATTTTCAGACCGATCAGGATTAAGACGATACCACCGGCTAATTCGGCTTTTGCTTTGTACTTTGTTCCAAATACATGCCCGATTTTGACGCCTAGTGCGGAAAGGATAAAGGTTGTAATCCCGATCAAGCATACTGCGACAGCGATTTTTACCGATAAAAAAGCGAAGGTGATGCCGACCGCGAGTGCATCAATGCTGGTGGCAATTGCTAGTGGCAGCATGGCTTTAAATGCAAAAGATGCGTCAAGTTCTTCTGCTGCACCGCGGGATTCACGAATCATATTGATTCCGATTACTGTAAGAAGCGCAAAGGCCACCCAGTGATCTACATTTTGAATCAGACTTTCAAACTGAATACCAAGAAAATAGCCAATCAATGGCATTAGAGCCTGAAATCCTCCAAAATAAACACCGGCGAGTAAAGCATGCCGAAGCGACAGTTTTTTTACGGAAAGCCCTTTGCATACCGAAACCGCAAAAGCATCCATCGACAATCCGATTGCAACAACAAACAATTCCGTAAATCCCATGGTTTTTCCTCCTGAAGCAAAGAAGTAGTATCCGCGTATAAAAAAAAGACTCTCTGCGTTTTTCCGGCAGATAAGTCTCGTCATTTGATATAAAGCCAGGGACAATATAAATCCCATGATGTTGGCTTCATCACGCGTATACTGCGCCGACTACTCCCTTATGTATTTTTACTTTACCATATTTTATGCGCTGTGTCAATAAAGCAGAATTGAAGTTTACGCCGCTTTTCCGGTAAATGTAAAAATTTCTTTATATAAATAGTATAAAAATAAAGATAATAATTATATAATTTTATATATTGAAAACGATTCTATAATTTTGTATAATAAATCAAAAGGAGAGTGATGCGGTATGAACATGTATGATGGACAGGTGCAGTTTGTGATCGATTTGGAAAAGAATTTTGTCAAACGTGAAATGGAAAAGAGCCGCAGCCATCGCCCTTCTGATGTGCTGGATTACAGTAGGCGTATCCTGGACAACAGCGGTAAATAGCAGCGACATACGGAATTATTTGGGCTTTCGCTGGGAAACAACGCCCTGTATTGTAATGTGGAATTGTGATTATGAGACGGATCAACGGGAAGCGGTGCGCGCTGCAATGTCCGAATGGAATGGCGTTGCAGATACAGATGGAAGTGGGCTGGTGGCATCCTATCTGACCAATTATGTAGATTCACTCAATGAGGTAAACTGGGCATATTTTAAAAGTTCCCCCATTGCACGTACACGTTTCAATATAGTTGACGGGTATATTGTTGATGCAACAATTTCTTTAACTTTAATGGTAGACTGGTCTGTTGGCGCTACCGCAGGCGCGTATGATATTCAAAGTGCTGTACAGCATGAACTGGGCCATGTATTAGGCATTGCGCATTGTCACGAGAGTGGAGGTCCATGTTCCTTGGGTTCCTGTCCGAATAATGTGATGTCTCCAACATTCGGAACGAATCAGGTTCGGACAACATTAACTTCTTATGATATAACGACCTATCAATCCATTTATTAAAAAGGGGGAGAAAGCATTATGAAAAAAAAGCTTGTACTGGTTTTTGTAATCCTTTTCGCCTTTTTGTGCAGCGCCTGTGAAATCCCGAGGGAAGAAAAATCAACCGTGTATTCGTATGGACTCTGGCCTTATTATACATTTGAAGAGGCCTGCGAGGTTGCAGATTTAATTATTGTTGGAACTGTTAAATCTGTAGATAAAACCTATTTGGTTCCAGCAATTCAAAACCCGAATCCCAAATCTCCTTCTCATTATATGGCTCTGACGGATTTAACAATTAGTGTGGAAAAAACACTGAAAGGTGTTGAACAGAAGGAAATCAGATATACTCAGGAGGGTGGAGAAACGCGGGATACAATTTACGTATGCGACGAGATATATGAGCTGAAAGAAGGAGAACGTGCGCTTTTGTTTTTATCGGAGGGGGACTCTATAATAACATGGTCTGTAATAACAAATTATGGTGTTATTCCGGTAGATCAAAACGGCAAAATTACGGTATCTTCAACATTTTTCCCAGGAAAGAGCGAAGATGCCCGTTCCGTACAGACCCAGATGGACGTAGATGCTTATGCGGAGGTAATCAGTACTTATCTTGCTACAGCATCGGCGGAATAGATTAAAAATAATTGAGGCGGCGGGAACACCCGCCGCCGATAGGGTTTAACCGGTCTTGGGATTTAGTTCGATGTTTGACAGCCCGAACTCTTGCATGTGTGTCTGTTGTAGCTTATTTAACGTGGGCGGACATCAGCGCATATCGCGCTGTGTATTAAGGGGGTAAAGGAATGAAGAAAAGATGCATTGTCTTTTGCTGTTTCTGCCAATGCTTCTGGCGCTGTCTGCCTACTCTGTAAAGGAAAGGCAAATCAAACATGTTTCGTCTTTTTGACTGGCTTATACCTTCGAGGAAGCAATCGATGCGGCGGATACAATTGTTTTAGGTATGGTTTCGAAAGTGGGAAAAACCTACGAATATATTTACGGATATAATTCCAAAGCGGTATTTGCCGAGGGCTTTACTGACTTAATGATAGAGCGGAAGCGATCTTGAAAGGGTGGCAGCGCGAAAGCTTGGTCTTTACGCAGCACGGCGGCGAAAATGACAATACGTTTTATATGTGCGACGTTTATCAGACGTTGGGAACAGGCAACTGTGTCCGGTTGTTTTTGAACAGAAACGGGTTTATGATAAGCGAATTTGAGGTTATGAAGGTGGATAAAAATGACAATATCGCGGTGGATAGCTCATGGATGCCGGAGAGCGCAAATAAGACCATAGACGCGCATACACTGCAGGTGTCGGATTTTTACAAAATAATTGAAATTATATCAGCGGAATCGGAATAGGCCGCAAAGTCAAAGGAGATGGATGCCCAGCGAGAGAGCGTCTATAGTGGTATAATCGGATCGGAGTGTGTTTATGAAAAAGAGGCTTACGTTTGCTTTTACAATCCTTTTCGCCTTTTTGTGCAGCGCCTGTGAAATCCCGAGGGAAGAAAAATCAACCGTGCATTCGTATGGACTCTGGCCTTATTATACATTTGAAGAGGCCTGCGAGGTTGCAAATTCTATTATTATCGGAACGGTTGAATCCGTAGATAAGACGTATCTGGTTCCAATGTCACTGGACCCGGATCCGAAACGCCCTTCTAATTATATGGCATATACGGATTTGACCATTATTGTAGAAGAGACACTGAAAGGAATCCCGCAGGAGAAAATAAAATATACGCAAAATGGCGGAGAGACGCGGGATACAATTTACGTGTGCGACGAGATATATGAGCTGAAAGAAGGAGAACGTGCGCTTTTGTTTTTATCGGAGGATGGGTTTGTAATAACAAGTTACTGTGTTATTCCGGTAAATCAAAACGGAAAAATTACGGTATCTTCAACATTTTTTCCAGGGAGGAGCGAAGATGCCCGTTCCGTGCAGACCCAGATGGACGTAGATGCTTATGCGGAGGTAATCAGTACTTATCTTGCTACAGCATCGGCGCAATAGTTTAAAAATTGAGGCGGCGGGAACACCCGCCGCCTCTTTTATGCTCCTGCTTGTTTGGGGAAGATCAAAGTTACAGTTGTTCCTTCACCTGGCGTGCTTTCAAGCGTGACTTCGGCGTTGTGGTAGACCGCTCCGTGCTTGACAATGGATAAGCCGAGCCCTGTACCGCCGATTTCTTTGGAATGACTTTTGTCTACACGGTAAAAGCGCTCAAACACGCGCGTCTGTTCCGCTTTAGGAATGCCGATTCCAGTATCACGTACAATGACGCGTGAATCTTCGGACGATTGAGAGACAAGGATATCGACGCGGCCATGGTCTTTGTTGTACTTAACCGCGTTGTCGGCAAGGTTAAACAGCATTTCCCCCAAAATGTGACGGACGCCGGGAACAATTGCCGGTGCACCGGTAACGGAAATGGTGATATTCCGCCGTGCTGCCGCATCCTTTAGCTGTGTCGCAGTTTCCTGCGCCAGTGTGTATAAATCCACATTCTCGCTTTCATAATGCCCATCCCGTTCATCCAGCTCAGACAGCCGGATGATATCGCCGACCAGGGTAATCAGACGCTGCGCTTCCTGATAAATACTTTGGGAAAAATCCGGAATATCCGCAGGCTTCACAGTGCCGGACATCATCAGTTCCGCAAAGCCGGATATCGAAGTCAGCGGTGTTTTCAGTTCGTGAGAAACATTGGCTGAAAACTCGCGACGCAATTGTTCACGGTGCGCCTTTTCTGTAATATCCAAAATGACAATAATTGCGCCGGCTGTACTCCCATTGTCAAAGACCGGGTTGGCAATTAACTGAAGGCAACGGTCTGCCTGCTGTATCATGCCTTCCCTATGTTTCCCTTTCAGTACATGAGAAACTATATCTCGGAATTCGGCGCTGCGGTTAAGCGTCAGTACGCTCGTATTGCCAGCATGTTCGGCACCCAAAAGCGTAAGCGCTGCGGCATTGCAGGATAACAGGTTTGTGTCGCGGTCAATGACCAGAAAGCCTTCGCGCATATTGTCGGTCAAAAGCCGAAACTCTTCCTGACGCTTATGTGCTTCGGCGAGCTGCTCGGCAATGGTACGATTTTGATGGACGATTTTGCTTAAGAGCGGAGACAATTCGTCATAGGTGAGGTTATCTTCCGGGTGTTCCAGATCGATGGCGTTAATGGGGGTTGTGATTGCCCGGCTGACACGGGAAGCCAGGACAGCCGATAAGATTAACGCAAAAATTACGATCAACAAGACCGGCCAGAAAATTTCCAGCAAAAGAGCCGGTATAGTATGTTGTGTTGTAGAGATGCGTAAAATGCTGCCGTCGGAGAGACGGAGGGTATAGTATGTGGTTGCTTGCATCAAGGTTTGAGAATCGCGGCTGCTCGAACCGGAGCCGGATCGGATTGCTTCCTGAATTTCCTCGCGGTCCAAATGATTTTCCATCGATGCGGCATCGGCATCTGTATCATAAAGAACGGTTCCGTCCGCGGCAACAAGCGTGATCCGTTTTTCCATATTGGGAAGTCCTTCAAAATAATCCAATCCCTCGTTTTGTAGTGCGTGGGACAAGTACTGCGCCTCGCTTTCAAGCTCTCGTAAGATCTGTTGCCCGAAATATTGGTACAGCATCCCCATGATCAGGGAAAGGCTGACGAGGAATACAAAAAAGGCAGCAATACAGGTACTGCGGAAAATTTTTTTACTCATGAATTCTGCCTCCGATTTTGTAACCGATGCCTTTGACGGTTTCGATGCAGCCGCCCGCATCTCCCAGCTTTTGACGCAGTTTGCGGATGTGTACGTCTACGGTGCGGTTCTCTCCGTCAAATGCATAACCCCAAATGGAATTGAGCAAGGCGTCGCGCGTTAAAACCATCCCATCGGCTTCAAGAAGCGCACACAAAAGCTCGAATTCTTTCAGTGTCAGGGCAATATCTGTATCCCCGACACGCACAATATGCTTTTGAGGGCAGACATAAAGCGAGCCGACATGATAGCTTACAATCGAGGGGTTTTCCTGAGTCCGTCGCAAAAGCGCTTTAACGCGGGATATCAGTTCCATCATGCCGAAGGGCTTGGCGATATAATCGTCCGCACCAAGATCCAGTCCAGTCACTTTGTCAAATTCGCTGTCCAGTGCGGTCAAAATGATAACCGGAACCCGCGCAGTTTCATGCCGCGCCCGTAATTTTTTCAAAACACTTAACCCATCTTCGCCAGGCAACATTAAATCCAGAATAATCAACTGAGGAAGCTGTTTTTCCAATGCTGGCCAGAATGAGGAAGGTGTTGCAAAATCCTGAATTTCGAATCCCTGACTATTAAGAGCATAACAAATTAATTTTCGTATATTGGTGTCATCTTCTACCAGATAGATCATAAATTTTCTCCCGGTATTTACAACTTTTTACTTTTGCAAACTCTAAAAACGTGTTATTCCAATCCAATGCGTAAATCTAATTTTCCATTTATATTAGTTGTTGTTCGTTGATGATGAGTTTAAATTCCAGGCCGAGTTTTTCAGCTGCTTTTCTGCATAAAATCATGCGGTTTAGAAAAATTTCAAAGTAGTCCATAACCGAACCATATTTGGTATCAATCGAGAGCTTCAATTTAATATTGGTGCGTTCTTCGTTGATTTTTAAAAGTGATTTTTTTACAGAATAGTTGACGCGGTCATGAATATCAAAGTTGGTTATATCGGTGTTGCGGACGCGGCTGCGGCGGACATCAGATTTATCAGCTAAAATCAGCGCTGCAGCCAGGGGATTAACGGGGACACCGGTTCCCTCATCATGATTGCCAATAGCAGTTACAACCGTTGCGATTTCATCTGCGGTAAAATCAAGATGGTCAAGGATGCGGAAGGCCATAACTGCACCGCTCTGTGAATGATCGATGCGGTTGACAAGATTACCGATATCATGCAGATAACCGGCAATTTTGGATAATTCTACTAGTTGCGGCGGATATCCCATGGTTTCCAGGATATAAGCGGCTGTTTCCGCTACACGGCTAACATGAGCAAAGCTGTGCTCTGTGTAGCCCAGAGCAATCAGGGATTCGTCCGCACGGGTAATATAGGTGCGGATTTCTTCATTTTCTCTGAGCTTTTCAAATGGGATCATCTTTTTGCGCTCCTTCTTTTAATTTTCTTTTATATGATGACCCGTTATCGAATATTCGACCCATTCGGCAATGTTCGTGGCGTGGTCTCCAATCCGTTCAAAATACTTTGCAATCATCAGCAAATCCAGGCATACGCCGCCGCGCAGGGGTTCATGGCAGATAACATCGGTTAATTCCTGTTTTACTGCAACAAATAAATCATCGACTACGTCGTCATATGTGATAACCGCACGTGCCATATCCAGATCGCGTTGGACAAAACTGTCTACGCTATCAGTTACCATTTTGATGGTGGCGCGCGCCATATCGCCGATATGTGCGACGCTTTCCAAATCAAAATTTTCGACGAAGTGCAGGATTTCTGCAATATCTGCGGCCTGGTCGCCAATGCGTTCCATGTCGGAGATCATTTTGAGGGCGGAAGAAATTGTACGCAAATCGCGGGCGACCGGCTGCTGCTGCAAAAGGAGTTTCATGCACAACGATTCAATATCGCGTTCTTTTTGGTCGATGCGTGCGTCGGCCTCCAATACCCGATTTAAGAGATCCGTATTTGAATCCAGTAATGCTTTAGCTGCACAACCGATGGCCTCTTCACATAACGCGCCCATCGTAATCAGCTCGACATTTAATTGGGAAAGCTGTTTTTCGAAATTTATACGCATATCAGCCAAACCTCCCTGTGATATAATCTTCCGTACGCTTATCTTTTGGGATAGAGAACATCTGCTCGGTCGGCCCGTATTCGATGACTTCCCCAAGAAGGAAAAAAGCAGTTTTGTCTGCAATGCGCGCTGCCTGTTGCATATTGTGAGTCACCATAATGATAGTATAACTCTTTTTCAGCTCCAGTGCCAGATCTTCAATACGGGAAGTTGAAATTGGATCCAGCGCAGAAGTCGGTTCATCCATCAGCAACACCTCCGGTTCCACGGCAAGTGCACGCGCGATGCACAGCCGCTGCTGCTGGCCGCCGGAAACCCCGAGCGCACTTTTTTTCAAACGGTCTTTAACCTCATCCCAAATTGCAGCCTGCCGCAGGGAGCGTTCGACGATATCGTCAAGCTTGACTTTGGAACGGATACCGTGGGTACGCGGTCCGAAGGCAATATTGTCATAAATACTCATCGGGAAGGGATTGGGCTTTTGAAAGACCATTCCTACCCGTTTACGCAATACATTGAGGTCGATTCCACCGTAAATGCTCTTGCCGTCCAGATGGACGCTTCCGGTAATTTTACAACCTTCGACCAAATCGTTCATACGATTGAGTGATTTTAACAAAGTACTTTTTCCGCATCCGGATGGTCCAATAAATGCGGTAATTTCATTGGCCTCAATTTGAAGATTGACAGATTTTAGCGCATGAAAGTTTCCGTAGTACAGATTCAAATTGCTGATTTCAAATTTTGCGCCTTCGTATGGCTTTTCTTCCGCAAGCGTGGTATTTTTTATAATATTCGTTTTCATCTTATTTCCTCTTTCGTACCGACGCGCCTGGCGATGAAACTGGACAGAGCGTTAATGCCAACAACCATAACCAGCAGGACGACTGCTGTTGCGTAAGCCTGCTCCATATAAAGACCTTCGTTGAGCAATGCATACATATGAATTGCGAGCGTGCGTCCGGATCCGAGCAGATTTTTAGGAATACCGGCGACTGTTCCAGCGGTATAGATTAAAGCGGCGGTTTCGCCGACGATACGTCCGATTGCAAGAATAATCCCCGCCGATATACCGGGCATTGCGCTTGGCAGTACAATTCTAAACACTGTACGCAGCCGACCTGCCCCCAAGCCAAAACTACCTTCCCGGTAAGTGTCCGGTACGGCTTTGAGTGCTTCTTCTGTTGTGCGCATGATCAAAGGCAGGATCATAATTGCCATAGTCAGTGCGCCGGCAAGCAGGCAGTAGCCCCATCCCAATGCGATGCTGAACATCAAATAACCGAACAAGCCGTATACGATGGAAGGGATGCCGGAAAGCGTTTCTGCCGTCAGTCGGACCACTTTGACCAGTTTGTTGCCACGCCGGGCATATTCTACCAGATAAATGGCGGAAAAGACGCCGATTGGGACGGCAATTAGAAGGGAAAGCAGCGTCATGGTAATAGTATTAATGATTGCCGGCGTCATGGAAACATTTTCGGTCGTATAGGTCCAGGCAAATAGATCGATAGATAAATTGGGGATTCCTTTAATCAGGATATAGGCGATCAGAGAAAGCAAAATGACGACCGTTAAGAGCGCTGCCAGGCTTACTGCGATCAGCAATGCCAAAGACAGGGGCTGTTTTTTATAAGCTTGCATCCGCTGCGTCAGGCTCTGCCGGTTGATGGCATCGTTTTCCGATGCGAGAGCGCGGCTGTTTTTTCCGGTTTGCACGGGCATCCTCCTTTTTCACCAGTGAAAAACATAAGTTAATTAAAAGAATAAAAACAAAAAGTACAACGCCGGTGGCGATAAGTGCTTCCCGGTGCAGGTCGGCGGCATATCCCATTTCCAGTACGATATTTGCTGTCATGGTCCGCACGCCGGAAAGAATGCCTTCCGGAATAACCGGCTGGTTGCCCGCAACCATTACAACGGCCATCGTTTCTCCGATGGCGCGGCCGACGCCAAGGATGATTCCGGCGGTAATGCCGGAGCGGGCGGCGGGAAGCAGAGAAAAGAAGACTGCGCGTTCATGCGTTGCACCAAGCGCCAACGCACCTTCATAATAGGAATTGGGCACAGCCCGTATAGCGGATTCAGAAACCCCGATAATGGTGGGAAGGATCATAATTCCCAGAAGGATGGAGGCTGTCAGTATGCTTTTCCCCACACCAAAGATGTTTTGCATAATCGGGACGATCACAACCAGGCCAAAAAACCCGTAAACGATTGAAGGAATTCCGGCCAGCAGTTCAATGGCTGGCTTAAGGATGCGGTAAAGTTTTTTAGGGCAAAAGCGCGCCATGAAAATTGCACATAGCAGCCCCAACGGTACACCGATTAGGATTGCACCTGCTGTGACATAGATACTACCCAAAATCATCGGGAAAATACCGTATATGCCGTTGGAAGGTTTCCATGAAGTTCCGAGCAGAAATTTGAAGACTCCGATTTCCGCGATAGCAGGAATCCCGTTGGCAAAGAGAAAGATGCAGATCAGTGCAACCGATACAATGCAAACGCAGGCACAGACCAGAAAAACGATGTGCATGAAATTTTCTTTAAAATGTTTCATTGTGCGCTCCTAATAACAGCACAGATAGATGTGGTTGACATGACATGCTGGCTCGGAAGTTCATCTTCCGAGCCAGCGGTATGCACGTGCCAGAATTTATGCGTTGATTTCACTCCAGTCCGTGACTTCCCCGGTGAAAATCGCTTTAACTTGCTCAGAAGTGAGGGCGTCCACTTCATTTTCCAAATTGACGATTACGGCGATGCCGTCTAGCGCGATGACCGTCGGGGTCAGTTCGGCAAGTTCACTGTCTTTCAGTTCACGTGATGCCATTCCGATGTCGCAGATTCCTTCCATCGTAGCGCTCATACCCGCGGTGGAATCGGTCTGCTGGACTTCAATCTGCGCGGCAGTATTGAGGGCCAGATAAGCTTCCTTCAATTTTTCCATAACCGGGGTAACTGAAGAGGAACCGCCGACGGTAATGCTGCCCTCTGGAAGGGTACCATTGAAAGCGCCGGTGTTGCCCTCGCTGATGTATCCGGCTTCCTCGACTACTGCCTGGCCTTGTTCACTCATGATAAAGTCTATAAAATCTTTGGCCAAACCGGTTGCTTCACCCTTGGTTGCAATATTAAAGGGACGGGATACTTTATATGTGCCGCTTTTGATATTTTCAACACTGGCCACTGCTCCGTCAATTTCTAGGGCCTTGACTTTGCTCTCATCAAGGGAACCCAGAGAAATATAGCCGATTGCGTTTTTATTGCCTTCTACGGTTGTTATCATAACGGCAGTCGAGCTGGTGATTTCCGCTTTTTCCGTCGTGTAGTCTACTTTTTCTCCGGCGTCGTTCTTCTGTTCGACACCGAACAATTCAATGAAAGCGCCGCGTGTGCCGGAGCCGTCTTCACGGGAAATTACCGAGATAGGGGAGCTTCCGGCAGAGTTGTTCTCGCCATTGGAATTTCCGTCGCCGGATGCGCAGCCTGCCAGTATAGATGCAAGAAGCAGGACAGTCATAAGTACACATGTGATCTTTTTCATGATTTTTTGACTCCTTTTTGTCATTTTTTCTTTTTTCGGTTACGCGTATATTCTAGTCAATGCATGTTAACTCCGAAACGGACGCAATGTTAAAACTGGGTTAACATTATTTTTCCATCCGAATCGGTTTTCCACTCCAGTTAACATTGAAAATGACAGTTTTGTAATAAAAAAGTCACTGTAAAGTCACGTGGTCGCGGTATACTTTCCGTAGAAACAGCGAAAGGAGAAAGCGATTGTGGAAATACTGCGGGTAGAAAACCTGATAAAGGTTTATGGAAAAGGAGAAAATGAAGTCCGCGCACTTGACGGCGTTTCCTTCAGCGTGGAAAAAGGTGAGTTTATTGCCATAATTGGACCTTCCGGGTCGGGGAAATCTACATTGTTGCACATCCTTGGCGGGGTGGACAAACCAAGTTCCGGATCAGTATATATGAATGGGCAGGATGTGTATAAAAGGACAGATGAAGAACTTGCGATTTTTCGCCGGCGGGAAGTAGGATTAATCTATCAATTTTATAATTTGATCCCTGTATTGAACGTTACGGAGAATATTACACTGCCGGTGCTGATGGATTCCCGAAAAGTGAACGAGGAAAGATTAGAGGAACTTTTAACTACGTTGCGGCTGAAAGGAAGAGAGAGTCACCTTCCCAACCAGCTCTCCGGCGGACAACAGCAGCGTGTGTCCATCGGCCGCGCCCTGATTAACGCGCCT
Organism: uncultured Clostridia bacterium; assembly: GCA_944380935.1. Taxonomy (GTDB): domain Bacteria; phylum Bacillota; class Clostridia; order Oscillospirales; family QAMX01; genus CALWJF01. Next base: position 88 of record CALWJF010000039.1, on the reverse strand, counting down.
GCAGTCGTCCTGGCAGATGAACCCACGGGGAACCTGGATTCCCAGAACAGCCAGGAAATCGTAGAGCTGTTGAAATTATCCAACCAGC